>WFPM01000233.1 GCA_015487635.1 Rhodothermus sp. | reverse complement strand
TGAAGGAATCGACGTCTTGGTGATGCATGGTCCGCACGGTGTTGAACGACGTGTGTTGAATCTCACCGAATTGCATAAGCGCATCCTGCGCTTATTGGGACCGCATGTCCAAAAATGCTATCTTGCCCCAGAATAGTGCGGAAAGTGGGATCAACTCTCTTGACCACTATTAATCCGGAGCGCGTGATGGTTCGAGCGCGCGTGCGTGCCCATCTGGAAGCGTTGCAGGCGCGGTTTCCGGAGCTTCTGGGCAGCTGTGAGATCCGGGAGTTTCCGGGAGCCGACTACGCCTGGCGCATTTTTGTGCCGAAGTCGGTCTGGGCGGAGGTGGTGCGTCGCCTGGTCGAAGACATCGACTACGACAATTTCAAGGCCGCGGTGGCCCGGCATCAGCGACCGGAGGGGAAGGCCTATGTGGAGGCATTGCATGCGGTGTGGAAGACGATGCTTGACTTGCAACTTCGGCAGCCGTAGCATGCCGCGTGACCTTGTGTAAGGGAAATTTGCAAAAACATGCTTGGGGGCTTACACAAGACCCTGAGGAGTAGTTGCCCATTCAGATTTACCTGTTATGTTCGCCCTCAGAACGAAGACACCGGCGGTTCTTTCCAGTGTATTCTGCACGGAATGACTGAAGGACTCCACCAGCAGACGGGTTGGGTCTTTCAGAGAGTTTTATTGGTGCTTGTTTTGTTGTATCCGTAGGAGGCAGATTACCCCGATAAGAATAGGCAGGGCAAAGAAATCAAAGTCATGGTGATAGCAGACGCTAACAGATTGCCAGATGGCGATACCGTCGTTCAGTTTCTGGAATCATGAAACCGTGGTATTAGAGGCACCCCGCGGCGCGTTTTACCAGGGTCTGACCAGCATGTGACCGGGGACCGGGCTTATGACCGCGACCCTCCGGATGAAGCCATGTCGGTGCGGTGTATTAAGATGGTCGCCCTATATCAGCGAGAATGCAACTTAGACTTTGCGGTTCGTTATTGCACCGAAAAGTAGAGCAGTTATTGTGTAGTTGAGACATTTTCGTCGGATCAGAACGTGTCAGAGCACCAAATGTAATGCTGTCAGAGCTTCACGTGGCGCATGTTTGTTATTATTTATTATCTTAAAAATATTCCGGCCGGATTGATAAAAAAGTCAAAGAGGATGATGCGGTTGAAGAAACTTTTGATTGTTGGGTTGATCATTGTACTGTCTGGGATCGGAGGTTATGTAGGTTACTCTGTATTATATCGGCCTTGGCAGGACCGACAACAGGCTTTGCGTCTGATAGAAGAAGCACTCCAAACCGCTCAGCAGATAGAGAAAGACTCTCAGCAAAACGAGGCTTTTAAGAAGATTGCGGTGGCTTTGGCGGATGCGGAACTTTATGCGAAGGCGCTCCAGACCGCCCAGAAGATCGCGGATGACTCTGATCGCGATGAAGCGCTCAAAGGGATTGCTGAGGCGCAGGTAAAAGCGGGGTTATATGCAGAAGCTCTCCGAACCGCTCAGGGAATCTGGAACATCGACGTGCGTATTAAGACGATCAAGAAAATTGCCTTGGCGCAAATAGAGGCAGATTTAAAGCCGGAAGCTATACAGACCTTTCAGACGGTGCTCCAGACCAGCCAGACTATTGGGTACGCTGGCGAACGTGCTCAGACTCTTCTAGCCATCGCAATAGCGCAGGCAGAGGTAGGCTTAGAGCGAGAAGCTAAGCAAACCTTCCAAGAGGCACTCCAGGCCTCCCAGGGAATTGCGGATGTTGATGAATATGTTGAAGTGCTCAGAAAGATTGCCAAGGCCCAGATGAAGACGGGATTTTATGCAGAGGCGCTCCAAACCGCCAGGATTATCAAACATGCCAGTATTCGAGATGAGGTTCTCAAGGAGATTGCTATGGCGCAGGCGGAGGCAGGGCTTTTTGTAGAAGCACTTCAGACCGCTCAGGAGATAAGTACTTGGCACCACCTTCGAGCCGGAGCGCTCGGAGCGATTGCCGCGGCTCAGGCGGAGGCTGGCTTAGAGCAGGAGGCAAAGCAGACCTTTCAAAAAGCCCACCAAGCCGCTGAACAGATCATTGTTAACTGGGCTCGTCCAGGGGTTCTCAGAGAAATTTCCGAGGCGCAGGCGAAGGCGGGATTTTATGCAGAGGCGCTCCAAACTGCTCGGAGAATTGGGTATGACAAGGTGCGCGATGAAGCGCTCAAAGGGATTGCCATAGCGCAGGCGGAGGCGGGGCTTTGGGCAGAGGCGCTTCAGACCGTCCGGAGAATCAAGGATGGAGAAATGCGTAACGAAGCGGTCCAGAGGATTGCCATAGCGCAGGCGGAGGCGGGGCTTTGGGCAGAGGCGCTCCGAGCCGCTCAAGGGATTAAGGATGAGTTCCGGCGCAACAGTGCTTTTAAAAGCATCGCGACGGCGCAGGTAAAGGTGGGGCTTTATGCAGAAGCACTTCAGACCGCGCAAAGGATTAAAGTTTACTCCAAGGATGAGATATCCCAAATGGCAGCTGATCTAAAGATTCTGGCAGATCTGGGAAAAAATTTGGATGTTATTGTGGTCGGGCTCGAAATGTTAAAAAAAATCGAGTCTTCTCTTTGGCGATATGATGTGTTCATAGAGATTGCGGTGGCACAAGCGAAGGCGGGGCTTTATACAGAAGCGCTACATACCGCTCAGCGGATTGAAGATGCCACGAGGCGTGCTACAGCCCTCAGTTTAATTGCTGAGGAACTGATGCGGACAGGACGAAGAAATCATGCCCGTCTGATCCACCATCAGGCTATTAAAGCCGCTCAAGAGATTGATGATGCCGCTGAACGCGCTGAAGTCTTGACAAAAGCTGCTTTGATCTTCCTAAAAGAGCCAGACAGGGGTGCTGATTAAAACGAAAAAAGAAATCTTCCTTTGTCCGGTTTCCGGGTCACCTAGTTACTTATCGGTGAGATTGAAAAATCAGTGATTGGAATATTTTCCCTCATGTACACAACGGTCTCAACCCGTGAAGGATGTTGGATCATGTGGATTTCTGCTCTGATTTCGGCACAGTACCGGCACGCCCGGTTTCATTTTCCAGCACTGCACCGCAGCTCGGACATTTCTGCAGAGCGGATCCGGGCAGTTGGGTGCCGCAGTCGGAACAGCAATCAAATTGCACTTCCCTCGGGGGAGTAATATTTATGCCGTAGGGCATACCCGCGATCTTCTTCAGCAGAGCTATCACGTAAGCGGCCCATTTAAAAACCAAAATGCTCATTATTCCTTGGAAGAAAAGAAAAGAAAAAATGATCAACCAAGAGAGATTGAATTCCTCTAATGTTAGAGCAAAGAAGATCAAAGCTGCTAAGAATAAGAGTCCTAGTACATATCCGGCGATCAGCAGGCTCGCCTCAAATCCTCCTTCGTAACCAGTCTTCTTTACCCGTTTGGCCATAGGGCACGTCGATTTGATCCTCGTGTTGTTGTATCAGATGTAGCTGTTGGGTTTCAGAGATTGGTCACAAGTAAACAAAATGTTCCGAGCAAACAGACCAAATGCATTCATGTTTTGTAGTGTGACAGTGTGGAGGACGTGCTCGGCCTGCAGCGTCGGCAGCCGTAGCATGCCGCGCGACCTTGTGTAAGGAAAAAGTGATCTTGTCGCGTTGGATATTACACAAGGCGGTGTGCTGGAGTGTTCGGTCCGGGCAGAGAGGCGACTGCCAGGCCGGTTAGCGCTCCCGAAAAGGGACGGTTCCCGTCGGAGGTAATCAGGGCCCAACCGGAAAAAGTTCTTTTCTGGACGCTTTCTCGCGATCTGGGAGCAGGCATGTGTGCGCCGGTGGGGGAGGACTGAAGCGGAGGGCCTTGTGTAAGGAAAGTTCAATGGCGTGCTCCTTGTCTTACACAAGGATCCGGGTGTTTGTCCCCCGGAGCAGCTCGCGCCAGCGCTCTGGAGCTTCCGTGTGCACGGGCAGCAGATGGCAAGGACGCAGCCGGCGCGCCACTTCCACAAGGTCGTCGGCCGGCGCATGGCCCGATGTGTGGTAGGGATTCTCTGCTTCGGCAGGGTTGGAGGGAGGATTTTCCAGCCACTCGGGCAGCGGCCGAAACGCCAGCGCCCGCAGCCAGTGCATCAGCACCGCCAGGTCAAGCATCTGTTCTTCGTCGGCCCAGTAGCTGTTGCTGAAGATGTAGAGGCCCTGTCGGCACGGTCGACCCATCGTCTGCTCGAGCAGCCGCAAGTCCAGCAGGCGGTTCATTTCATAGAAGCCGAAGGCCAGCAGAAAGGCGCCCGGATCCCGTGTGATTTCTTCCAGGCTGACCGGATGGATGTCGGACTGCTCCCAGAGCCAGGCCTCCCAGGTCGGGCGACGGACGCGCGGTTCTTGGAGGATCCGTGCCGCCTGGAGTGTTGCCTGCCAGGAGGGATCCGCTTCGGCCAGGGCACGCAGCAGGTAGGCGTCCTTCGGGGTGATGACCAGCTGGCGATCCAGATCACGGGCCACCTCCAGGCAGGCGCGCAGCCGCTCAAGGTTGCGTGGGGCAAAGTCCACGGCGACAGGTGCGCCAGCATGCCGGCGGATCGCGTCGTGCAACGCCGCCTGGACGGCCGCTTCGGTGCGGGCCGGGCCCTGGCTGTCCAGGCGGGTACCTTCGGTGATGAGCAGGAAGATATCCCGGCCTTCAAGCGTCTGTACGAACCGTTCCGTAAGGTCGCCCCATCGGCCGTGGCGCCGCAGATCGCCCGTGTAGACGACCGGGCCGGCCGGCGTCTCGATATAGAAAGCCAGCGCGCCCGGCACGGAATGGTCAACCGGGAAGGCTTCAACCCGGAAGCAGCCAACCGAAAGCGGGGTGGTGGCCGGAGTCCAGGGATGTCCGTCGAGCGTCCTGGTTTTGGCCGGAGACTGCAGCGGAAAGCGGTCCAGGCGACCCAGCAGCAGGCGATAGGGGCGGCGCAGGTAGGAACCCCTGCGAACGGATTCAAGAAGGCCCTCGTCGTTGGGAAGGCGAGGGTTTAAATAAGCGACTTCGGCATCCAATCCGATCTGTGAGGTATCCTGCATGGCCTTGAGGATGGCGGCCGTGGCGGCGCTGGCTACGACGGGCAGGTCGGCGCGCAGGTAGGCGATTGCGCCGGCGTGATCCAGATGGGCGTGCGACAGCAGCAGCGCCTGGATGTGACCGCCGTCGGGTGCACCGTCCAGAAAGCGGCGCTCCAGTTCCGAGGGAAAGAGCGTGTCGTCGGCAGCGTCGCGGTAGAGTCCGCGGAAGCGCGGCAGCAGCCCGAGGGCCAGCAGATCGCGCAGGCCGAGCGCGGCGCGCGGCCCGAGAAACTCCGTGAAGTGTCGGTTCCATCGGTTGAAGGAGCGGCCGAAGTCCAGTAGCAGGGCCTGGCCATCGGCTTCCAGGAGGATCTGGTTGCCGCTTCGCGAAAGATGCGCGTCCCGGGACTTCTTTGCAAGCAACTTCTGAAGACTGAGGGCTTCGGGTCGTGGGCCCCGCTTGCGCTGCAGGGAACGCCCGGGGACTATAGCTGCAGTGAGGTAAGCAACCAGCAAAGCCGACAGAGAGCCTCAGAGAGCGGCTCTACTATAGATTGCGATAATACAACTTATCATAAGTAAATCACTAGCCGGCGTTGCGCCCGCGCCTCCATAGCTTTTGGTTTTGCTGAGTGTGTGAAAACCGTATCTTGCGGACTCAGAAAGCTCAACCAGAACAGCCAGTTTAATGACCGAGGCGGTAGGAAACAGTGTATCGGCTCGATAAAACAACGAGGCGCCCGTCGTGAGGTTGTAGGCCGCCACCCTAAGGGTAAGCTCATAGCGTCGTTCAATCTCCGCAACGCAAAGGAATCCACCCGCATAGTTTGCATGCGCTATGGCCCGCCCGCGTACACGACGGGGATCACCCGCACGAACTCTCGATTGCCAATCAGACTGGCACGAAAACGCACATAGTACATCCCGGTAGCCGCTCCCCGAAGGGCAAAGGAAAAGCCATGCCAGCCTGAAGTGACATATCCCCGGATCAGACGGCGCACCGGACGCCCGAGCACGTCAAACAGGTCGGCCTCAACCCATGCCGTGGTGCGCAGGTAGTAACGCAGGCGCGCCTCCTCGGTGAAGGGTGACGGAAAGACCACCACGCGCAGCCAGTCGGCATAATGCGGCAACTGAACCGTGTCCTCCTCTAGAACGAACGGATAGCCCGTATCGGAGAAGACCACAAACTGATAGACCAGTTGTGCGGATGCGGGAGCCGTCACGTCGGCAAATGCTCCCGATTCCAGAGCGGTCGTCTGATAGATCGTATCCGTTCGCACCCCGGCCTGTCGCACAATCGTAAGCCGGCTGGCATTGCGAATGGTGACAAAGTTCCAGCGCAGACGCACCACCCCGTCGGCATCGACACTTACCTCGGCTACAAGCTCGGCTGGCTGTCTGGTGCCGCGCTCAAGGAGTTCGGCCACTTCCTGGCGAATGGCGGGCAACAGCGCCATGTTGTTGTCGCCCGGACAGGCGGTCGAAGCCGAAGGCCACTCACGATGCCCGCGGATGTGCAACGGATCGATGCCATAGGTGTCGATCAGGTAGGCCAGCAGCAGCACCAGCGAGTCGCGGGCCGCCGGAGTGAGCTGATCAACACAGTGGGATCCCTCCGGCGGGTGGAAACATCCCATAATGGCCACGCCGATGTTGCCTGTGTTGTGTCCTCCGACGTGTGCTCCTATCACGAGCGGCGGCCCCTGATCGAAGGGAATGCTCTCATCGGCAAAGGGCCGCCCCTGGTAGATCCTGCCTTCAAGGTCAAGTAGAAAGTGGTAACCGATATCGCTCCAACCCCGCACGTCCTGATGAAACCGCTGAATGTTGCGCACCTCCTGAACGCCCTCGGCATAGGTGCGCGGCGCAAAACCCGCCGTGTGGTGAAAAGTCTCATAGTCATAGTAGGGCTGTGGAGAAGGTGTGCCGACGAAGGGACGGGCCCCCCATTCGCTCCGCCGGATAAGGTGTGGCGCCCGAATATGCCCCGTCGGCCGTCCGGGCACGATACGCCACTTCAGGGCCCCACGGAGCGAGTCGTCGAGGTGGTTGAAGATGCCCGCCTCGATGATCTCCAGCGAGCCAACCCCCTCCCCTTCAAACCGAACGCGGAAAAACGGCGCATGCAACAGACTGTCGCTCCGGTAGCCCGCCCAGAAAATGGAAGACCGCTGCTGTCGCAGAATCGTCAGTTCACGCCAGTCGTCGCGGCCACCCAGCTGAATCCACCCCCGAAGCGATGTGCCCGGCCTGGTCGTTCCTCGCAGAATGATCCCGGTAAACGGCTCAGAAAGCGTATCACTTCGCGCCTCCCAGATCTTGCGACCGTCTTCCTTTTTAAAAACGGGTTGCTGAAGCCTGACCGGATGTTCGACGGCATCGGATCGCTGCTGCGCCTGCACTGCCGGCGTCAGAACCAGAAATGCCAGCAACAGAAGTCTTTTGCTCATACGCATAGCCGTCAGAATGCAATGCCCACGCTGATCCAGCGCGTCGATCCCAGCCGCCCGAAACTCGCATGTGCAAAGTCGAACTGCGCGCGCAGCCCGGCGGATACCAGCGTCAGCCCACCCCCGAGCGTAAGTCCCTGTTCGCCGTCGCGCTCAAAGGCATTCCGGTAGCCGATGCGAAACGCCAGCAGATTGCGAAGGCTCAGCTCGGCGCCAAAGTTCATGTACTCCGTGTTGTCGTTGGGGTGGGCCGCATCACTCAGCAGCATGAGCCGGACATTTCGATTTTTGTAGGCCGTGAAGGCCACACCAAAGCGAAACAGCAGCGGCAGATCGTACGAATCCAGCAGGTAGGCCGCGTTGACCACCTCCACGTTCCCCTGATTCTGCAGGTCCGGGTCCACGCTGAAATAGATGTCCCGCCCGTCCATGCGCATCTTGGGACCGAAGTTGGAAATGCTGGCACCGATAACCAGCCGCTCGAAAGGCGTAATGAAACGCACGCCGATATCCACAGCCACGGCCGAAGCACTGCTGTGCCAGATTGATTCCCGGATGTATTTGATCGACCCGCCCAGTGCAAAGCGATCAGTAAGATTGCGTGCATAAGAAAGTTGCAGCGCGAGACTCTGCACCGAGAAGCGCTCGCCGGTACCTTCCGGCTCCTCCACGGTACGCACCGGCATCTCTCCTGAGTTCAGGTAATAGAGTCCGGCCCCGATCGAACCGGCCGATCCCAGCGAAATGGCCAGTAGTGCCACGTCGTAGGAAATACCGGCCAGATAGTCGGTATGTGTGAACTGAGCCGCACCGCCCCTGAACCAGGCCAGCCCTGCTACATTCCAGTAAATTGCCGGCAGGTCGGTCCCCATGGCCACATACGTGCCCCCCAACGCCAGCGGACGCGCTCCCACGCCCAGCTTCAGAAACTGCGCGCTCGTCGTTCCGACCTTGGTGATGGTGCCCCGTGCCGGACCTTCGTTGGACAGCTGGGCCCGGACAGCCGGTGCTCCACCCATCAGTAAAACGACGGCCAGCAGTCTCAGCAGGCTATTTGATAACCGCAAACTTCCCGACATAGGTACCTTCTTCCGACTCTACGTGGAAGATGTAAAGCCCGTAGGCAATATCCATATTGTCGCGACTCCGCAGATCCCAGTAGGCAATCCCGTTGTCGATCGGGCTATCGTGTTCGATCACGTCTACCAGCTCGCCTGCCAGCGTGTAAATGCGGATGGTGCAGCGAGGCGGAAGATTGGCGAAGTACAGACGTCGATCTCCGCGCCGCGTACGCGAAACTGGGTTGCGCGGCTCGAGCACGTTGGTGGCCACATAGGGATTGGGCACTACGTAGATCTCCCGCATCTGCTGCCGAACCTTTTCCGGTTCGGTACGAGCCGCCCGCGTGCGAAAAGTAAAGACGTCGTCTGTCGTGAAAGGCTTGCGCGTTACCACCTGAAACACATCCCCTTCCCCCGGCAGCGTTCCCCGATTTTCCGGATCGAAGAAGCGTACCTCCCAGGTGGCAATCGGAGAGCCCTCCTGATATTCCAGAAAGATGATGCGTTCGTCGATATCCCAGCGACCGTTGCGGTTTACATCCGGTACGAAGACGTCGATGGGTTCGTTAGCCCGCGTCCGGTTGTAGACCCGAAACGGCAGCGGGAGCTGTATGGAAAAGCTGGTGTCAACGATTTCGTCGGCAAAGCGAATTTCGTAGTCGTAGGGTACGCCCCGGCGACCAGGGCCAGCCGTGGCCACCCGCACCTGATAGGTGAAGCCCGCCCCGCCTTGCACCCATCCGGTATGCACCGTATCGATCGCCAGTGGATCATTCTGCACAAACAGATGCAGTCCATCGAAAATGGGATTAGCTTCTTCAAAGTTCAGCAGTGTACTACGGTAAATTGGCTGGTACTGAAAGCGGGCCACCAGTTCCATTCCCGGCTCAATCGCTCCACCGTCTAGGTAGATCACCCTGCCTGCTCGGGCATTGAGCGTGTAGTCGACGCCTTCCTGCAGAGGCTGGCCGTTATGCAGCAGCTCGAAGGTTTCCGGAAGGATGTTGCGGTAGCCCAGTCCTGCCGATTTGCCGACACGACCGACTTGGATAGTGACCTCTACCGGCTTTTCGTCAATCACGGTGTAGGCAAGCTGACCGTCAACCTCCTCAAAAATCAGGCGATAGGGATTATCATCTTCGACGGCCATCGGGTTGATCACCTGAATGTGGATCCTGCCCGTACCATGGCCTGACACGTGAGCCACCGGCCCCGTAGCCGACGGTTCATCCGCCACCACCTCCGGCGGCACGTAGCCGGCGGCCGGCGGACGCGGCACCACGGAGACCGTGTTCACATCGAAGATATAGGTATCAGTTTCTGGGTTATAGGTGATGGTTTTGCTGGTCTCGCTGGGCGGAATGCCCAGGTCCGGGGCCCCGTGATCGTAGGCCACCACCGCGTAGAAATATCGCTGGCCGTTAATCACGTTGTTGGAATCCACAAACGTGTGGCGCAGACCGGTATCGTTCCCCAGGAAGTAGGCCACCCCACGGCGCGGATAGGGTACCGGGGAAAGTCCCTTGATGCCGTTAATACGGTCGAAGCGGGCAGGCACCCCCGTGACCATCTTCAACGGTTCATAGAGAAACGGGGTGCCATTAATGTCAGTAATGGTCTGCAGATCGGCAAATTCGGGATCGGTCGAGCGGTAGATCACGTAACCCTCGAAGTCATTTTCTCCGCTAAGCGGATCTATTGAGTACTCTGCCCGGTCATCCCAGTAAAGCGTCACTTTACGGTCTCCAGGCACAGCCACCACATGCGGCTTCTCAGGCGGTTTGGCGAAGCGATAGCCAGCGTTGTAGATTTCCTGGACGGTTTCGGCATTGAGCATCAGATCCTCCAGGTTCTCACCCATCAGCAGCGCAATGGAGAAGCGTTTGGTTTCGCCGGCCCGCAGGCGGAAGGGTCCTGAACCGTAGATGAACACGTAATCCCCCGGCTCGGGCGGGACCTCATCGAAGCGTCCCGGCTGCACGAAGCTCCACACCCGCTCATCGTTGCTGATACGATTGCCGGCAAAAGGGGGCGAGGCGAAGCTGGTCAGCCCGATCATATCACTTTCGTCGATGTCCGTAAAGTCAATGTTGGGCTCACCCGGCCGCCGGATGTCGTAGGGATCTCCCGGTGTGGGCAGCCCGTCCCCTTCGCCTTCGTCGCCGGTACCCGGGATGCCGTCGATGCCTACGTCGTCGCGCTCCGGGTCCCAGTCGCCGTCGTTGTCGATCCCGTCGTACCAGGATTCGTCGACCATTCCGTCGCCATCGTTGTCGATCCCGTCGTAGTCAATGCCGGGACTTTCCAGAAACTTGTACCCGAAATACCCCGGCTTACGCCCAGGAATGTCCGAGCGGCCATCGGCGTCCCAGGCGTAGACCATGTTCAGGCGGCGGTCGAAGTAGGCCAGGTCGTCGTGCCAGTCGCCTGGACCACCCACGTGCGGGTCGCCCCACATGCCAAAGATGACTTTCTCCAGGTCCTTGGGACTTTTGTTGGTGATTTTGTAGACGAAGAAAATAGCGTCTTCGGCCAATGGGTTGGCCCACTGATAGACGCGCACCTCAACTTCCAGTCCGAGTCCGCGTTTTGTGGAGTCATCCGGGAAGGGATAGTAGTGAAATTCCTTATTGTTGTAGTCATTCATGAAGTAAAGCGCTTCCTTGTCGGCATTGGATGCACCCTGGCGCAGGGCTCCGGGCCAAACATACTGACGCAGGTTCGGGTTGTACCAGCTCTCAGGCCACGAATCAGGACGGCCGTCAAGGTCACGATCCGGCGCGTCACTGGTGGGAATTTCGTTGGACTCCGGGTTGACCACCTCCAGCCCTTCAAATGAGCCGACCGGCTGGGCGCAGGGAATGGGCTGCCAGCCCCACCATTCCTTGCCATCCGGCGAGCGCTCGCCACCGTTCGAGACCAGCCCGTCCGAGACGATATGCATCACCCAGATGGTATCGCCGTTGGCGTCGTAAACCACATTCCCCTGCTCGTCCCGCATGGGCACACTCTGGGGATCCTTATGGCCCTCGTCGATCACCTCGGCGGCCACAAACGGCCCGAATTCGTAGCCGTAGCCGAGTCCGTTCCAGACAATGTCCGTGATCGTATTGCCCGGGCTGGAGATGGAGCCGAAGTTGGTGATCTGCGTGGTGATCTTGTTGCCGTTCATCACCACGTCTCGGCGTGTGGTGTAGTCCGGACAGTCCAGCTGGTTCTGCTGCAGCGGTTGTCGCTCCAGGTAGGTGTACCAGCGATAGACCTGCTTGAGGGTCCACTCACGCCGGCGCCCTTCGCGCCACTCTTTTTCTGACTGAGCCCGGGCAAACCGCTCACCGAACAGGCTCAGTACCAACAGGATGCCAAGTACGGCTGTCTTACGCATCATCTCCCACCGTTTTAAAAGGACAGCGAGATCCCGATACGTACCTCTCGTGGCGGCCCGAACCAGTGCGGGCGCGTCAGGTACTCATTCAGCGTATGGATCCCCGGCTTGCCGTAGTGGGGCTCCCATGTGGCATGCAGGTTACGATAGCGGGCCAGCGAGTAGGTAGCCCGCCCCGTATCGTTGAAAACAAACCGCTCGTTGAGCCGGTCGAACAGGTTATACACGCGGGCAAAAAGCTGCAGCGAGGCCGGCCCCACTTCAAAGGAGCGGTACAAGTACAGGTCCACAGTAAACTGAGAAGGCTTGCGTGCGCTGTTGGGCTTGAGATCCACCTTCTGGTTGATCAACTCGGGCGTGTAAGGATAGCCGGTGGCAAACTGCCCCTTCAGACTAATGCCCCAGCGCCCCGTCCCATAGGTGACCGTGCTCGACACCACGTGTCGCTGATCGAAGTCCAGAGGCACCATCTCCAGCGGTGTCTCACGACCAGACAGGAAGTTGAAGTAGAAGGCGTTGGCGTCGTCGCGGTTGCCCTCGGCAATCTGGAAGGTGTAGTCCAGCGTGGCGGCCAGCCGATCGCCACGCCCGCGCCGCTTCGTAAGCGAAAACGTCAGTCCCTTGACGTTGGCGTAGTCCTTGTTCAGATAGATCCGGTAGAGCGGATCGCTGGCCGTGCGAAACTGCACGGTCTGCAGCGTGAGATAATCCCGAATGTCCTTGTAGTAGGCCGTCACGTCGATGGCCACCAGCGCGCCCAGCTGCTGCTGCAGGCCGATCTCATACATCACAGTGCGTTCCGGGCGCAGATTGGCGTTGCCGAACGTGGGCGTAGTCCCGACCCCGAATTCAAATTCCGGGTTGATGTAGATATTCCGCAGCGGAGGCATCTGATAAAAGTGGCCGTAGGACAAGTGGATGAAGCCCGTCTCAGTAATGGGAAAGGAGATGCCCAGTCGGGGGCTGAAGCGGTAGCGCGGCCGCGCGCGTTTCCGGGGGCCCAGCGGATCGAGCAGGTCGGGGATGTACTCCCCCTCCGGCCAGAAGTAGTCAAAGCGAACCCCTGCGTTCACGATGAACTGCTCGAATTCCATCTTATCCTGCACGTAGGCGCTCCAGATGAGTACACGCCGGTCACGGTAGCGATCGTGGGCAGGAGAGTCGAGCGGCGGCACAGTGGGTTCGCGATACTGGTTACCGTCGTAGAGTACGACGAAATTTTCACGCGAAAGGAAGTGTACGTTCCAGTCGATGCCTGCCTTGGCCTGATGAATGCGTCCGAACTGGTGGGTGATGTCCAGTTTGGCCCGCCAGGACCGGCTGTCCTCGTACACATGGCCTTTCTGGTCGCCGCCAAAGAGAAACTGATTCCCCGGGAAACCCACAATGCGCCCGTCCGACACGTAACGCGGGTCCGTGGGATTCTCGTAGAGGTAGGAGCGGAAGGAATGCGTTGCGTAGGAAAGCCGGATCGTGTAGAAGGTCCGGGAAGAAAGCGTGTGCGTAAGGTGCAGTGCGTGGTTACGGCTCCAGTCCCGATAGGTGACCACCCCGTCCGGGTTGAAGCGATACTCAAAGGCAAATGGCTTGCTGCGGGCGCGATCTCGCATGTGCGTGTACTCCACTTTAAGGGTCTGGAAGGGGCGGGCCGTGATTTTGAAAAGCAAATTTGAACTGGTGCGTGGATTCATAGGCACACGATCGTCGGGTACGGACAACGAATCGATGTAGGCCGTCCAGGGGCGGCCCTGGATTTCGTAGTACCAGGGATTGACGTTGAAGTTGGCCGAATCCGAGGGCAGGTGCTCCCGGATGCCCCAGAGGTACCCGTCCGACTGATCACGCCGTCCTGAAAAGAAAAAACGCACTTTCTTACTGGTCAGCGGTACCGGTCCGCCCAGCGTTCCCTCTATCGTGGTGGTATTCCGCTGAATGCCCGGGGGTAGATAGAAAATATCCTCGTGGCGTGTCAGGTAGTCGCCTGCATAGACGCTGAAGGTTCCCTCAAGCTTTTCGCCCCCCTCCTTCGTCACCACGTTGACAATACCCGACATGGCCTGACCATACTCCGCGTTGAAGGTGCCTGAAACCACGGTCAATTCCTGGATGGCGTTGGTGGCCACCTCCGTAGCCAGACCGTTGGCATTGAAGGGATTGCCCACCGAGAGCCCATCGACCAGATAGGCGATCTCCGTGCTTCGCCCGCCACGGATGTGAAGTTCTCCAGATGGACCGCGATTCACACCGGCCTGCAGCGCCAGCACGTCCAGAAAGCTCTCCACCGGAAGCGTCTGGATTTCCTCGGCCACCACGGTCTTTCGTGATGAGGTAAGGTCTCGCTGCACAAGCGGCCGCTGGGCTGTAATGACGACCTCCTCGCCCGCCACCACCGAAGGACGAAGGCGCACCTCAAGTTCGCGCGTCTGATCCGAAGTGATACGCACGTCCGTGTAGCGGACCGTTTCGTAGCCGACGTAAGAGAAGCGCACGGTGTAGAGCCCTGGCCGCAGGTTCAGCACCACATAGTATCCCTTCGCGTCGGTTACCGCTCCCTGGCCGGTCTCCTCTATATAGACGGTTGCCCCGACGAGAGGCTGGCCGGTTTGGGCATCCCAGACGTGGCCCGCCAGCTTTCCGGTCTGCGCTCGCGCCGGGATTACCAGCACAAGCAGCAATCCCAGCAGCAGTCCATACCTTGTCGCCATCATCCCTGCTTTTCGACCGGATCTGGCGGCCCCGGAAACTGCGTACCCCCGGGGCCGCCGTCCCGATAACCTCACCGCACCAGCATTACCTGTCCCACCTTACGGAAGTGGCCAAATTCCAGTGTGTAGAAGTAAAGGCCACTGGCCACACGCTGACCGGCCGCATCTGTGCCATCCCAGCTGAAGGTGTGGGTGCCGGGACCGTACCACGCATCACGGGCCAGCGTACGCACCTCACGCCCGAGCATGTCGTAAATGCGCACGGTGATGCGTCTGGCCAGCGGCAGCGTGACCGTAAACTGCATGCGCTCGCGGAAGGGATTAGGGTAGGCAGCCGAAAGCCTGTAGTCGGAAGGAAGAATGATCCGTTCCTGGTCGATATCCACCGTCAGCCCATCCGAAGCAATGATCCGCATGAATGCACGGGCCGGCGCCGCTTTGCGTTCACGAAGCGTACGTACGTATCCGTACTGGAACGGATAGACCTCCACAGAAGTCCCCGCGTTCACGCCGATGATCTGATGCTGACGGGTGTCGAAAACCACCCCGCCTCCCACACTGCTGATCAGCGATCCGCTTCCACTGGCGGTGGTTCCTACCAGGCGCGGATTCTGGACGTCGGTCACGTCGACCAGATAAAACGTACCGGCGTTGTCCGGTCCGATCGCAAGCAATTCCGACGAGAAACTGGCAAAGTCGGGAGTGAACCGATAATAGGCGACACCCGCCGCATCCAGCGGCACAACGCTGTCATCGATCGTGGCTAGTACCTGGCCCGTGTCGTCGATCAGCCGCACGGGCTGGCCTGCGCCATTGATCCAAAACTGCGTTCCGGTAACCGTCGCAATGCCTCCCGAGGCCGCGCCCTGAGCCGGCAGGTTAATCAGAGAGCTCTGTCCATCACTTCTAACCCGAAGGATTTGCGTGTCGCCTCCAATAAAGGCCATGGTATCGGGACTACTGATGAACAATGCCAGCGTTTCGCCGAAACGGCCACCGGAAGCCAGCATGGTATCGAGTACCATTTCCGGTGCTCCGGTGAACGCCCCGGACCACTGGTAGAGCCGAATGGCCGTAGTACTGGCATCGCTTACCAGGTTCACACCGAGGAGCGTCGATCCACTGGCCGCCAGGGCATTGAGTGCAGCGTCGCCGCCAGCTACGCCGGTCAGATCCAGCGTGTCCACGGTTGTCCCATCGTCCGGATCAAGCGCCAGCAGCATCGGTGCTCCAGCATCCATCACCAGTGCAAGCACCAGATTGTTGCCCGAAGAATAGGCTACATCCCGGACGTCCGCCGCAAAAGACCACTGCTGCGCGGCGATCGTCTCCGTCCAGACCTCATCATAGGTATCCAGACTGTCGTCCACGCCCTGGAAGGAAACCACCACCTCCCGCTGTCCGTCTCCGTCAGGATCACCGAGATAGGAGAGCTTGGCCGGGAAGTAGGGGTCATTCCCACCGCTGGGTTCGTAGTAACGGCTCAGTACCCCGGCCGAGTCCCGGAAGATCACGTTGAACGTAGTGCTGTCGATCGGAAGCGCCGTGTTGACATCCATCAATGTATAGGAAGACGGATCCTCTGGATCGGCGCCGGTGAATTCGGCCACGCGGATGAAATAGGAAGGTTCGCCCGCTGTGAAGTCACTGCCGGAATATGCGTAACCCGCACCGATCAACTCCGGATGGCCATCACCGTCCAGGTCACCGGCGGTGATGCCCAGATTTGTCGGACCCTCCAGCAGTGGAAAGATGAGCTGATCGGCGGTGATCTCCAGGGGATTTTCGCCACTTTCGTAGTTCAGGACGGCCAGTTGCCCGGTGTAGAAATTCGGATAAAAAACCTCGTCGTCCCCGTCGCCGTTGATATCTACCACTACCCCGCCGAAGAGCGCGACGTGGTCGCCACTGGAGGCGTGTACATATACGTTTTGCGCATTCGCGTCAGGGAACCGGAACTGATCTGGACCCACCACATCCCCGTTGGTAAAGTTAAAATTGTTCCATGAGTGCATCGACAGTTCATACGTACCGTCGCCGTCCAGATCGGCGGGTAGAATCGCATAGGGGCTGCCACCGCCACGATTGACCGGGTCAAAATCCTCTGACGCGCGACTGCTGATGCGCGCTTCCTCGACCCACACTTCAAAGCCACTTCCAATGTCGCCGGTTACGGATAGAATGTACCAGTTATCGTAGCGGTTGTTACGACCATTGTTCGGAAAGAGCAGCTCCTGCTGCCCATCCCCATCTACATCGGCCACGACCATTTGCTCGCTAACCCAGCGATCAGGCAGATCGTCCGGAAAATCGTAGATGGAAGCAGGGCCCGTTCCGTAGTCGTCATCAGTGCCGGTAAACTCGTAGACAAAAAGCCCCGGTCGCAGGTTAAGCTGGTCCACCAGCGGGTTTGTTGCGCTGTAGTTTCTGCCCGATAGGAACATGAACTCGCCGTTGCCATCGCTGTCGAGATCGCCACAGACGGCATAGCGAGCATTATACGAAGTACTGGTTGAGTCCATCCAGGGAGTAGCATAGACCAGCTCCCAAGTATCCACTCCTTTGTTTTCGATCACGTAGACGCGACCGCCGCCCGAGTAGTCCGTTACCAGAACCTCCACCAGACCGTCGCCATCCATATCACAGGGGCCATAGGCACCGCGCGCGCCCGAGTGAAATCCCACGGTATAAGGATCCTGAAAGTTACTGCTGACCGGTACGTTGAAGACGTAATCCGTCTTCTGAGCCTGCAGTGGCCAGGCAATGATTAACGCAGCCAGCATACAGAGCGGAGTAGCTTTAGACATAGCGCTTCCCCGGTTGGTGAGTGGATGCGCTTTTATGATTAGTTAATGAAGACTCTTGAAAAAGTCAACTTCTAACGAGATTGGAAGCGGTCCCAAACACAGATAACCATCGGGACAGGCAGCGTTTATTATTCCCTGACGTTCCGCGTTTCTAATCCCAACCACGGATGTGACTGAAGCTCATTCAGGTGGCGGAAACTTGCGAAGCCCGGGCGGCGCTCCCGCAGCACGCATAGCGCAACGCAATTCGACAAGCACTCCGGGGCTTTGCAAACGAGAACGATCACCGCAGCGCCGCCGGCACGAGCTGAGCTCCTTGTGTAAGGATTCATTTTGTCCTCGATTCCCTCTTTACACAAGAAGGCCGGCTCGTGCAAGGGGGCTAATGCCCAGGCAGACGGTTGCATCTGCAATACGTCCTTCAGACGTGCGGCCGGGCTTTTCAAGGCTGGCCCGTGGTTTTGCGGAAATCCCGGCCCTTGCTGGTCAGGCCGTCGAGCTAACCCCCACTGAAAAGTTCTGCCAAGCTCAGCAGCCTGATCGCCTCATCTCGTTGCCGCAATAGTCCGGGCGTAAAGCCGCCGCTGGAAAAAAATGAAATACCGCACCTGCCGGCAACCTCCGCCTCTGGCCAGGCCGCTCCATCGCGATTGCAGTTCCCTGAGCATCTCCACCCCTATCGGTTGTTGCGTCCATTTACACTCCCCGATCGTCCATCTTTCATCTGCATGCTCGGCCATCAGATCCAGCTCAAAATCTCCCGTCCACTCCCGCCTGTCCGCGCTGCCGGCGGCACCTTGGACTCGACGGCAGCATAGCGCTCCCTATATGCTCGCGCCACCCGTAGTCGGCAAAGAAGTGCCCGGCCTCGCGGTAATCAAGCGGCTGCAGCCACAGTTGACCGGTACGTCTTACGTAAAGGGGCGAGCGCCGCCCGGCCCTTCGCGCTCCAAGAGGCCCGGCCGGAAACCACAGCGCACCAGAAACAGCCGACTGTGTTGCCCTAGTAGAACGTGTTCCAGTTGCCGAAGCGTTCGGGAAGGTCACACCAGGGGCGCCGGTGCGAGCAATCCAGGAGTACGGCATTGATGAAGGTGCGGTTATCTCGGGCGGTGCGCCCAGGATCCTCATGTGATGTATCAAGCTTAAAAAGCAAAGAATTTCCCTTGAATGTCCACATGACCTAATCTATTTGTTAACAAATTATTAAGCCCTTGTCAGGGTATGTGCTTCAGGTTTCTCGCTTCCGGAAACGAAATTATATTACAGAGGAACATTGTCATTGTGGCCCTGTGTGCTGAATCAACGGCAATCGTTTAAATCACCTGGAGGCCCCGCTTATGGCGCAGCGCATTCGTCCCAGAAAGAAAGATAAGGTCACCATTTACGACGTCGCCCGGGAAGCAGGCGTTGCCATCTCGACGGTCTCGCGTGTGCTGAATAACTCCAGTGACGTTTCGGAAGAAACGCGGCAACGAGTTCTGCGGGCCATCGAGCAGCTTCAGTTTCGCCCGGACCGGACGGCTCGTACGCTGGCTCAGAAGAAAACGCGCGTGCTGGCCGTGGCCGTCACGTCGTTTACAACGCCCTTCCACAACGAAATCCTCAAGGGCGTCCGCACGGCCATGGAAAACGTGGACGCCGACCTGCTGCTGAGCGACCTGGGCTCGAAGTACCCCCAGCAGAAGTTGCTCAACTTTCTGCGGCGTGGCGCTGTCGACGGCCTGCTGTTGATCGGATTGCCCGTCGACGAGAAGCTCACGCTGGAACTCCGGGCACTGCATGCACCGGTGGTGATGGTGGGCTATCACCACACCGACTTCGACTGCTTCTACTGGGATGACCGAGTCGGCGCCCGAAAGGCTGTCGAACACCTGATCGCCTGTGGGCATCGCCGCATCGGCATGATCCGTTCGCATACGGAGGGCAGCCTGCAGCTCGATCGCATCGCCGGCTATCGGGAGGCGCTGGAGGCGGCCGGGATCCCCTTCGCTCCTGAACTGGTACGCGCCGGCAAGACGGAAAAACATGCCGGCTTCAGCGAGGAAGCCGGCTACGAGGCCATGCAGGACCTGCTGAAGATCGAGCCGCGCGTAACGGCCGTCTTCGCCAGCAGCGACGTGCAGGCCATCGGTGCCTGGAAAGCATTACGGGAGGCCGGGCTGCGCGTGCCCGCCGATGTGGCGCTGGTGGGCTACGACGACATCAAGGTCAGCGAGTATATCGGCCTTTCCAGCGTCTCCCAGAATATGCATACGGTGGGCCGCGAGGCTACCCGGCTCTTGGTGGAGCGTGTTGAAGGAAAGCGACAGGATCCGCCACTGGAGGTGCTGGTGGTGCCACAGTTGAAGGTTCGTTATTCGAGCAACTGCGGACGTACCTGAGAAAATGGTCTCGGAATCCCTGATTCGCGCGCAACTGAACCGAACGCTTCGGGAGACCGACCTCCAGGAGCTGGGCCCGCCCTACCGGGGCAAGGTGCGCGACGTCTACACGGTGGACGGGCATCTGGTGATCGTCACGACCGATCGCATTTCAGCCTTCGATCACATTCTGCGCCAGACCATCCCGTTCAAAGGCCAGGTGCTGAATCAGCTGGCCGCGTACTTTTTCCGCCACACGGCCGATCTGGTCCCCAACCATGTGGAGGCAGTGCCGGACCCGAACGTGACGGTAGCCCGGCGGTGTCGTCCGATCCCTATTGAATTTGTGGTGCGGGGCTATCTGGCCGGGCATGCCTGGCGGGTCTACCGGAGCGGCCGGCGGGAACTCTGTGGGAAAAAGCTGCCGGAAGGGCTCGTGCAGAATGCACGCCTTCCCGAACCGATCCTGACGCCGGCCACCAAGGCGAAAGAGGGCCACGACGAAGACATCAGCCGCGAAGAAATCCTCGCGCGGGGACTGCTGGACGCGGAGACGTTCGACCGCCTCGAGGCCATGGCGCTGGCCCTCTACCGTCGCGGTGCCGAGATGGCCGCGCGACGCGGCTTGATTCTCGTCGATACGAAGTACGAGTTCGGCATTGACGAGAAGGGCACCATTCGGCTGATCGACGAGGTCCACACGCCGGACTCGTCCCGGTACTTCTATGCGGACGAGTATGAGGAACGGCTGCGCAAGGGACTCCCACAGCGGCAGCTCTCCAAGGAGTTCGTGCGCGAATGGCTGATGGCGCACGGTTTCATGGGCCAGCCGGGCCAGCAATTGCCCGATCTACCGGACGACGTGCGCGTGGAGATTGCCCGCCGCTACATCGAGGTCTACGAGCAGCTGACCGGCGAGCCGTTTCAGCCCGACACGCATCCCGATCCGGAGCAGCGCATCCGGGAAAATTTGGCCGCTCTTCCCCTGCTCCAGGCTCAACTCAGCCGGTAGCAGCCTGGACGTCGATCCGCGAACAGGTCGTTGTAGGGTGTGATACGCCGGTTGCGTGCTTCCTGAGGTTCGATTTTGGCAAGGCCCACCTGGTCTCCCTCAGGCGGGGCCTCCTGGAGCACCCGGCCGGATGGATCACAGATCAGGCTGCGCCCGATGAAGCGCAGTGTTTCGCGCCCGTTGGACTCGACGCCGTAGCGATTGGCCGTTATCGTAAACACATGATTTTCCAGCGCGCGGATGGGCATGGCGCGAGGACAGTCCGGACGCACCAGATTGGACGGATGCGCAATCACGTCGGCGCCCTGAAGTGCCAGCGTGCGGGCAGCCTCCGGAAAGTACCAGTCGAAGCAGATCATGACGCCCAGTCGGTAGGGCTGGCCATTCCGATCGGTCACCTCGAAGACCTGGAACCCCAGGTCGCCCGGCCTGAAATGCAGCTTCTCCTCATAGAAGAGATGCACTTTGCGATAGCGGCCGATCAGGCCTTCGGGGCCTATCACGACCGCGCTGTTGTAAAACCGGTCGCCGTCGCGTTCGGGCAGGCCGCCGACCATAACGGCACCCGTCTGTCGGCACCGGTCGATCATCCATTGCGTGGTAGGTCCGTCCGGGATCGGCTCGGCAACGGTCTCCAGATCGGCGCGTGATCTGAAAAAATACCCGCTGGCAAATAGCTCGGGCAGCACGAACAGGTCGGCTTCGATGCCTTCAAGTAGTGCTTCAATCTGCTTCAGGTTCTGCCCAACGCTGAGGTAGGCCGGATTGTACTGCACGTAGGCGACCTGCATGGTTTCAGGGCTGCTTTGCCTCCGGAATACCTTCCTCGACCCACACGCGCTGCCCGTCCGAGAGCGTTTCGCGTTTCCAGATGGGCACCTGACGCTTGAGCGTATCGATCAGAAAACGGCAGGTTTCGAATGCCTCGGCCCGGTGCGGGGTGGCTACGCCAACCAACACGCTGATCTCCCCGGCGGGCACGTCGCCGAGTCGATGCCACAGGCAGAGCCGACGGACGGGCCATCGGCGGAGCGCTTCGTCCGAGAGCCGTCCCATTTCGGCCAGCGCCATGGGTTCGTAGGCTTCATAGAAAAGCGATAGCGTCTCCCGGTCGTCGGTCCAGCGGCGTGTGGTGCCCAGAAACAACGCCAGACCACCCGCCTCGGGCGTCTGCAGAAACGACACGGCTTCGGCGACCGGTAGCGCTTCGTGCATCAGCCGGAGCCAGACCGTAGGTGAGCGAAATTCCATGACCGTTTGCTGAAGGTTGTGGCTCATCCACCGCTGACCGGCGTGATCAGCGCGATCTCGTCGTCCTCGTGGAGTTCGATGGACTCTGGAACGTACTCCTGGTTGACGGCCAGCCGGATTACTGGTCGGTAAGCAGCAATGGCCGGGTGTTGCGCGGCCAGCTGGTCCAGCAGTCGGCTGCCGGTAGCCGGGGCTGGAACGGCTACTTCCAGCACGCTGCTTCCCAGACGTTCCCGTAGCGTGCTGAAAAGCAGCACTCGGAGTCGAACCTGTGGCGTATTGCTATTGCTCATAGCCTGTTCAATGAAAACGAATAACTTGAATCGGATGCATTTGGGCGGCAATGCGGGCCGGTACCAGCGAGGCCAGTCCGCAGAGCCCCACCGTCACGACGGCAACCAGGATGAAATCTACGGCATGAAGTGCAATCGGTGCCGTTCGCATGTAATAGGCCTCGGCGGGGAGCGGAATGAGCCCGAACCGTTGCTGCAGGAGCGCCAGACTGAGCGCCAGAAGCTCGCCCAGGACGGTTCCGACCAGTCCGGTCAGCAGTCCCAGCGTCAGGTACAGCCGCTGAAGGCGGCGCCGTGACATCCCCATGCTGGCCAGAATGCCGATCTCCCGGGCCTTCTCAAGAATTACCATGAGCAGCGTGGCCAGCATGTTGAAAGCGGCTACCACGATGATGATGCTGATCACCAGCGGAATGATACTCTCCTGCAGGCGAACCCAGGCAAAGAGATTACGGAATACCTCATAAATTGTGCGGGCGATAACAGGCAAACCAAAGTGGTTCTCGATCTGTCGGGCAAGGTGCGGAGCGTCCTGTACGTTCTGCAGCGTGAGATCGAAGCGGGTAACCTCGTCCGGCCCGTATTCCAACAGGCTCCGGGCGGCTTCCAGCGAAGTGAAAACGTAAAGCCGGTCAAAGTCTGCCAGCAACGTCTCATACAGGCCGGCTACGTAGAACTGGCGGACGCGGATGCGAGGCCGGGCGGAAGATGGCAGGTGGCGCATGGAGAAAAGAGTGACGGGATCGCCCACGCGCAGCCCGAGTTGCTCGGCCAGCTGACGGCCAACGACCAGCCCGGGATGCCCCAGACTGTCCGGGCTAAACTGTGCCGTGCCCTCCACCAGGTGCTGCTGCAGGTATTCCGGAAGCGTCGGGCTGCCCCACAGGGCAACGCCGTCCACCTCACGGCGGCCGCGTCGGATCAGGACGAACTCCTGGATGACCGGGCGGACGGAGACCACACCCGGCATGTGTTGCAGCGCGGCTTCCATCCAGGCAGCGTCCGACAACGGCGCGTCGCGTAGATTTTCTACCTGAATGTGGGCACCAAAGCCGGTGATCTTGGCTTCAATTTCTCGACTGAAGCCATGTACGATGGAAAGTGCCAGCAGCAATGCCGCGACCCCGACGGTTACGCCTCCGATGGCAATGTAGGTAATGAACCGCAGAAACCGGCGGCCTTCTTCGCGCCCCTGCGCCCCGCGCAGGTAGCGTAGCGCGACAAAAAGCTCGAAGTACAGGCGTCGAAGCACGGTCTTCTGGCGCAGCCGGTGATTGCTGGGAGAAACTTATGCATTCGCTCCGGATATGTCCTGTGCTTCACAAATGATCCACGAAATGGCCGTGACAGACCTGCAGGAGCAACTCCGAAAGCTGGTGCGTGATGTAAAATCTCGCGCCTACGTGCCGTATTCTAAGCGACCGGAAGCCGTGGTACTGCTGCTTTCGGACGGGGCATGGATTCCGGGTGTGCGCGTCGAAAGTGCGTCGTTCTCACTGACGATCCCACCGTTTCAAAACGCCTGGACGACCGCGGTGGCGCTGAATCGTCGGGATATTGTCGCCGTGGTTTTCTCAAAACCGCCGGATTCAGGTACGCGGGCTTTTCTGGAAGATCTGGAACTGTCGTTGTCGGCTCAGGGAGCGGATCTGTTTGCGAAGCAATCGGTAGCGCTCCCGGTACCCGATGCGCCGGTGATGCCGTTTCTGAGTGAGCGACTTACCGTGTCGCATCAGGGTGTTTTGCTGGCCCGCGAAGTGGCAGCTCGTGCGCTGGCGCCGTACTCACGGTTTCCGGTGGGCTGTCTGCTCCAACTTGAGGATGGGCGCTGCATTCCGGGTGTCAACGTTGAGCATCCGGATTGGACGCGGACGCTCTGCGCCGAACGCAATGCGCTGGGGACAGCCATCAGTTACGGGATAGCGCCTTCAGTCTGGCAGGCGATGTTTCTGTCGTGTGTGAGCGATACCCGGGGCACACCATGTGGCGCCTGTCGGCAGTTGCTGGCTGAGCATCGACCAGATCTGCCGGTGTGGATGGATCGGGGGTTGGAGAATCCTCCCGTGCTTTCGAGGGTTGATTACTTGCTTCCAGGTTTTTTTATGTTGCAATAACAGCAATTGTACATGCTGCAATTCACCTGGCCGCCACTCCTGTACGTTCTGCTGCTGATCCTGACGGTCGCTTTCGCCGTCTGGACCTATCGCTGCACGCATGCCCTGACCCGACGCCAGCGCCTGCTGCTCACCCTGCTCCGGAGTACTACACTGGGCCTCGTGCTCACCCTGCTGGCCGATCCCCTGCTGATACGTACCGAGCGACGGCAAACCCCGCCCGAACTGGCCCTGCTGATTGACGACAGCGCCAGCCTTCCCCTTGCCGCCCGCGACAGCAGCCAGCAGCTGGCCCGACGCCTGCAACAAACCCTCCCATGGAACGCGTTGCAAAAAGCTCGTCTGCACTCCTATAGCTTTGGCGTAACGCTCCATCCACTTCCCGATAACCCCCGCCTGCTGTCGGATTCGCTTCGGTTTCGGCGTACCCGTACCGATCTGAATCAGGCCATCCTTGAAGTCCAACAGCGCCATCCCTATCTGCGAGCCATCGTGCTGATCTCGGACGGCCAGTTCAACACCGGTCCGTCACCATTGTACAACGCCGAGCGCCTGGGCATCCCGATTTTCACCATTGCCGTAGGTGATACCGCCCGTCCCCGCGACATCTGGATCGACCGCCTCGAAACCAACACGCTGGCCTACGTCCGGACGCGTCTTCCGGTCGTGGCTCACCTGCAGGCCCGGGGGTTTGCCGGCGCAGAAGCAACGATCAGGCTGGAAGTGGACGGCCGCGAAATCGAACGCCGGCGATACACCTTCAGCGCTCAGGAAGAGCAGGCAACCGTTACCTTCACCTACGAACCAAAGCAATCAGGCCTGCATCGGCTGCACGTGTATGTGGATCCGGTTTCTGGAGAGTTTTTGGATAGCAATAACGGAGAAAGCGCCGTCGTTCGCGTACTCGAACGCCGTCGCCGCATCCTGCTGCTCGGCGCCGCCCCCGAACCCGATCTGGCCAACCTCCAGAGGCTTCTCGCTCAGAACGCCGACCTGGAAGTAACCACGCACGTGCAACGCGACAATCGACGTTTCTACGGTGGCCCGCTTCCAGACTCACTCGAAGCATTCGACCTGATCATCCTGGCCGGCTACCCCGGACGTGAGGCCAACACGGCCGACCTGGAGCGGATCGCGGCCGCTGCCAAACGCGTCCCGCTCCTGTTTCTGCTCAGTCCACAGACGGATCTCCGTCGCCTGAACGCGCTGGCCGGGGTACTTCCGGTTCGTCCCGATCAGATCCTTCCCGGTCATGTCAACGTGGCCTTCCAACTTCGCCCGGAAGCCCGCGTGCATGCCGTCTTCGACCTTCCCGGCGGCATCCCGGACGCGCTGGAACAACTTCCCCCGCTGCGTATGACGCTTACCACCTGGGCGGTTGCTCCGGACGCCCGCGTGCTGGCCATCGCCCGTTCGGCCGACGGCGCCTCCTCTATCCCGTTGCTCGTCGTCCAGGAACGGGGCGGGCACCGCCGTGCCGCGCTGCTGGGCAGCGGCACCTGGCGCTGGAGCAGCCTGCCCGAGGCCTTCGACGAACTCCGGGTCTTCTGGGAAGCCCTGCTGGACAATATGGTGCAGTGGCTGACGGCACCGGTCGAGGATCAGTACGTACGCATCCGACCGGAGCGGGATATGTTCGGTGAAGACGAACCGGTTCGGCTGCTGGGCGAAGTGTACGACGAGCGGCTGGCTCCCATCAGCGACGCAACGGTTACCGTCGACGTATGGGACGCCGACAGCACCCGCTATCCGTTCCGCATGGAGCCGAGCGGCAACGGCCGTTACCAGCTGGAAATCAACAACCTGCCCCGGGGCCTGTACCGCTACCGAGGCGAAGCACGACGCGGAATGGAACTGCTCGGCCACGACACCGGCTACTTTGCCGTCGGTGCTACCACGCTCGAGTACAAAACCCCCTGGGCCGACTGGAACCTGCTCCGACAGCTTGCCAGACGCACCGGCGGCCGATTCCTGACCCTTTCGGAAGCCCCGACGCTTGCAACGACGCTTCAGCAGGCCGGTTTGCTTACGCCATTGGAGACACAGGTGCAGGCAGAATGGCGCCCACGGATGACGTGGCAACCGCTTGTACTGATTATTTTGTTACTTACGGTCGAATGGGTTCTGCGTAAACGTTTTGGGATTGTTTAGCATTGCAATAACGGATCTAAGCGGCCATGCACCGCTTCCTCTGGCTCCTGCTGCTTCCCCTCCCCCTGCAGGCCCAGCTTTTGGAAACCTTCAGCGACGGCAACTTCACCGAAAATCCCGCCTGGCAGGGCACCATCGACTACTGGGCCATCGACACGCTCAACGGCAACCCCTATCTGCGCACCAACGGCCCATCCCATGCCGATACGCTCTTGCTCGCTACCCCCTCCTCCGTCTCCTGGGGCGTCTGGCAGTTTACCGTCCGCTATGAACAGGTCAACCTGAGCAACTTCAACGGCATTCGCCTCTATCTGATGGCCGATACCGCCGACCTGAAAGGTCCTGTCCATGGCTACTTCCTGCAACTGGGCACGAACAACAGCGACGAAGTGCGCCTTTACCGACAGGACGGCAATCCGGCCACCCGACGTGTCCTGCTCGGTCGGAGCGATCCGGTGCTGACCGAACCGACCCGGACGCTCGTGCTGAAAGTGCTGCGCACCGAAACTGGCCACTGGCGCGTCTTTCTGGAAGGTCGGCTGCTTCTGGAAGCCACCGACGCTACCTACTGGAAAAGCTGCTATTTTGGCCTCTGGGTTAAACACACGGCCCCCACCGCCCGCAGCTATGCCTTCGACGACCTGCTCATTGCCGGCGAAGCCGAGCGCCCTGATCACACCCCGCCCGAGGTGATCGCAGCCGCCTACCACCAGCGCCTGCGCGCATTCGTGGTGGACTTCTCCGAGCCCATCGACACTACCCGTACCACGCCCGACGCTTTCTATGTGGAGGGTTCGACCTTTTCCGGCGCACCCGACAGGACGTACTGGACCGCTTCAGGACAGACCACCTATCTGCATTACCGGCTCATCCCCCCGTCCGACACCTACCAACTCTACCTTCGTGGCCTGCAGGATCTGGCCGGCAACCTGATGCGCGACACGGTGGTGACGCTTGCCGTGGTGACCGATACGCTTCCGCCCCGTCTGATCGATCTGTATCCCATTGACAGCCGACGAATCGGCGTGCAATTCGATGAACCGGCAATAGGCTGTGATCCGGCCGCCTACCGCCTGCTGGAGGGGCCGTCCGTCTGGCAGGTGCAGGACTGTCCGGCTCCGCCTCGGACCGACTTCACGCTGCTGCTGGCCGCGCCCATGGCACCCCGGACCACCTACACGCTCCACATCGAAGCTGTGGCCGACACGGTGGGCAATGAGATGCCGGCCGTAGCGCGCACGTTCACGTTTCCAGGAGACCCCAAACCAGCCGATCCGGGCGATCTGATTATCAATGAAGTGCTCTATGCGCCCTCGCGGCCCGGACTCGAATTTGTCGAACTCTACAACCGGTCGGCGCACGCGCTGGATCTCCGGGAGATCCACTGGCACAATGCCCGGTCCGAGCCGCAACCGCTGGTCGAGCGCGTCTTTCTGGTCGGCCCTGGCGCTTACGTCGTGCTGAGCGAAGACACGGCCGCCCTGCGCAGCGCCTTTGGCAAGGTGCCCGTACTCCTGCAGCCGGACACATGGCCCCCGCTCAACAACGACGGCGACGCCGTCGTACTGAAGCGAAGCGACGGCGTGCTCCTCGACTCGCTCCGGTACGATGCGTCCATGGGCCAGAGTGGCCGCTCGCTGGAGCGCCGGGACCCCGACCTCCCCACAGGGCTCCGCACCAACTGGGCCGTCAGTGTCGATTCGCTGGGGGCCACACCCGGACGTCGTAACAGCCGCTACGAGCCCGATCTATTGCCGCCCGCCGTTCGCTTCGTGGCCGTGCGCGACAGCCTGAGCGTAGCCGTCTTTTTCGACGAAGCGCTCGACCCGTCATCTGTTCGGACCGATGCCTTCGAACTCGATGACGGCACACGGCCCGAAACGGCCACCTGGTTTCCCGAAGCGCAACAGGTGCTGCTGCACTTCCGCCGGCCACTACAACAGCGCCAGCTCGTTGTACGCGACCTGCGGGATCTCAAAGGTAACTGGCTGGCCCCGGTGGTGTGGCCGCTGGCCTACCCACCGATCCCGGGCACACTGCGTCTCAACGAAATCCTCTATGCTCCGCTGGCCGATCCGTACGACGGCCGTCCGGACCAGCCCGAATATTTCGAACTGATCAACGTTTCCGATCGCCACGTCAACCTGGAGGGTCTTTTCTGGACCGACGTGCCCGACGAGCAGGGCCAAGCCGACACTGTGCGGCTCCCCGCTCGCTTTCAGGCGCTGGCGCCGGAAAGTCTGGCCGTTGTCTTTAACGCGCCGGCCGAGCAGGATCCGCTGGCCATGGTCGAAGCGGCCTTTCCGGGCGCCACGCGCCAGCCGGGCACCGTCTGGATTCCCATATCTGGATCGTCCCTGGGCCTGCGCAACGAGGGCGATCTGATTCATCTGCAGTATGGTCCGCACACCATCGACTCGGTGTACTACCATCCTTCCTGGCACCAAGCGGGCGTCCGAGAAGCAACAGGACTGGCCCTGGAGCGGCTGCTTCCTGAGGGACCTTCGAACGATCCGGCCAACTGGACCAGCAGCCCGGATCCTTCCGGCGGCACGCCGGGCCGTCCGAACGCCGCCCGCCTGCGGGAAAATCTGCCCCTTTCGGGGCGACCTGACCTTGAGATTGCCCCGTCGCCCTTTTCACCGGACGGTGACGGCATTGACGACGTGGCCGTCCTTCGCTTTACACTGCCCACCGCCGGCGCTCTGGTGCGCGCCCGGATTTTCGACAGACAGGGACGGCTGGTGCGCACGCTGGGGCCGGCCAACAGCGGCGCGCAGGGGCTACTGCTCTGGGACGGCCGCGACGATACGGGCGGTGCGCTCCCCATCGGCATCTACATTGTAGTGCTGGAAGCCATGGATGCCCGGGGTGGTCGCCTGCTGGTGCGCCGCGCGCCGGTGGTGCTGGCCCGTCCGCTCCGGTAAGCGCGGAACAGCCATGCCTGCGGTACGTTCTCAACAGCGTCTTGCCAAACTCCCGCAAGCTATCGGCGATCCATGAGCACCACCACGCTGCAGGCTCCGATCAAGTTGACGCCCCGAGCGGCCCAGGAAATCCGGAAGATCATGCAGACCAAGCAGATTCCGGAAGGCTATGCGCTGCGAGTGGGCGTCCGGGGCGGCGGATGCTCGGGCATGAGCTATCTGCTGGGCTTCGACCGCAAGCGTGAGTACGACCTGGAGTTCGAGGTTGAAGGCATTACCATTTACATGGACCGCCGTCACGGCCTATATTTAATGGGCACAACGATTGACTACCACGACGGGCTCAATGCCCGGGGCTTCGTTTTCAACAATCCCAACGCCACCCAGACCTGCGGCTGCGGCTCGAGTTTTGCGGTCTGAGACGAAGCGCGAGCTGGCTGCAGACGCGGGGTAAGCGTTGCCGCCCCGCGTTTTTTGTTCAGGAACTGCATTCCGAAGGTTCGGTTAACAGCGTAGGGTCAGCGTCGGCCGTCCGTTGTGGCCCGCTGATCACACGGCAACAGCCTTGAAGCTGCCTGAGGGCAATCAGGGCTGTGTTTTAAAGCAAAACGGTAGTTATGGAAGGAAACTTCTCCAACAGAGTTCGGGACGTTATTGCCTATAGCCGGGAAGAAGCAATCCGGTTGGGACACGACTACATCGGAACGGAACACCTGTTGCTGGGCATCATCCGGGAGGGCGAAGGCATTGCCGTACAGATCCTTCGCAACCTCGGATGTGACCTGCTGAAACTGAAAAAGGCGATCGAAGACGCCGTCCGTAGCACCGGCGGCCCGACGACCGTCGTGGGGAACCTCCCCCTGACGAAACAGGCCGAAAAGGTGCTGAAGATAACCTACCTGGAAGCCAAACTGTACAAAAGCGATGTAATCGGTACCGAACACCTGCTGCTGAGTCTGCTCCGCGACGAGGAAAACATTGCCGCTCAGATTCTGCAGCAGGGTTTCTCGATCACGTACGATGCCGTCCGGGCCGAACTCGACGCCATCCTGAGTGGCAAGGCTTCGGCTCGCGGCAGCAGCAGCAGCGGAAGCGGCAGTCGATTTTCATCTAGATACGGTAGAGAGTACACGAAAATGGAAAAGAGCAAAACACCCGTGCTGGACAACTTCGGCCGCGACTTGACCAAGCTGGCCGAAGAGGGGAAGCTGGACCCCGTCATCGGACGGGAGCGGGAGATTGAGCGGGTGGCCCAGGTGCTCAGCCGCCGCAAGAAAAACAATCCGGTGCTCATCGGAGACCCGGGCGTGGGAAAGACCGCCATCGTCGAGGGCCTGGCTATGCGCATCGTGCAGCGCAAGGTCAGCCGCGTCCTCTACGATAAGCGGATCGTTTCGCTCGACCTGGCCGCACTGGTTGCCGGCACGAAGTACCGCGGCCAGTTCGAGGAGCGTATGAAGGCGGTCATGAACGAGCTCGAGAAGAACCCGGATGTTATCCTCTTCATCGACGAACTGCACACGATCGTCGGTGCAGGGGGCGCCTCGGGCTCACTCGACGCCTCCAATATGTTCAAGCCGGCGCTGGCGCGCGGCGAGATCCAGTGCATCGGCGCCACGACGCTGGACGAGTACCGCCAGTACATCGAAAAAGACGGCGCGCTCGATCGCCGCTTTCAGAAGATCATCGTGGATCCTGCCACGCCGGAGGAAACCATCGAAATCCTGCAGAAGATCAAAGACCGCTACGAAGAACACCACAACGTCCGTTACACGGACGAGGCGATCGAGCTGTGCGTCAAGCTCTCGGAGCGGTACATCACCGACCGCTTCCTGCCGGACAAAGCCATCGACGTCATGGACGAAGCCGGTGCCCGGGTGCATCTGAAAAACATCCGGGTTCCGAAGGAGATCGTCGAACTGGAGGAAGAGATCGAGCGCGTCCGGGAGGAAAAGAACCGGGTGGTCAAGAGCCAGCGCTTCGAAGAGGCGGCCCGGCTCCGCGACCGCGAGAAAAAGCTGCTCGAAGAGTTGGAAGAGGCCAAGCGCGCCTGGGAAGAGCGCGTGCAGCATGAAGTCCATGAGGTCACGGCCCAGGACATCGCCGAGGTTGTGGCCATGATGACCGGCATCCCGGTCGACAAGATCACTGAGCCCGAGCAGAAGAAGCTCCTCCGCATGGAGGAAGCGCTCAAGAGCCGGGTAATCGGTCAGGACGAGGCCATCTCCAAGCTGGCCCGTGCCATCCGGCGCACACGGGCCGGCCTCAAAGACCCGAAGCGGCCGATCGGCTCCTTCATCTTCCTCGGGCCGACCGGCGTCGGAAAGACCGAGCTGGCCAAGGCGCTGACGGAGTACCTGTTCGACTCCGAGGATGCGCTCATTCGCATCGACATGAGCGAGTACATGGAGAAATTCTCCGTCAGCCGCCTGATCGGTGCCCCGCCGGGCTACGTGGGCTACGAGGAAGGTGGCCAGCTCACCGAAAAGGTGCGGCGCAAGCCTTACTCCGTCGTGCTGCTCGACGAGATCGAAAAGGCGCACCCGGATGTGTTCAACATCCTGCTGCAGGTGCTCGACGACGGCATCCTGACCGACGGACTGGGTCGCCGCGTCGACTTCCGGAACACGATCATTATCATGACCTCGAACATCGGAGCTCGGGAAATCAAGAACCTGGGTAAAGGCATCGGCTTCATGCAGACCGAGCAGCCCTTCAACTACCAGGCGATGAAGTCCACCGTTGAAGATGCGCTCAAGCGCGTCTTCAATCCCGAGTTCCTGAACCGAATCGACGATGTGATCGTCTTCCAGCCGCTGGAAAAGGAGCATATTTACCAGATCATCGACCTGATGGTCTCCGACCTGCTCAAGCGGGCGGGCGACCTGGGCATTCAGGTCGAGTTTACCCAGGCGGCGAAAGACTTCCTCGTCGAAAAGGGTTACGATCCGCAGTACGGCGCCCGGCCGCTGCGGCGGGCCATCCAGAAGTACGTGGAGGATCCGCTGGCCGAGGCGATTCTGAGCAACGAGGTCAAAGAAGGCGATCTCGTCGTGATCAACTACGACGAGTCGGTCAAGCCAGGCGAGCTGATCTTCGAGGCGCGTCCGGCCGCCGAGGCCGCGTCGTCCGAGAAGCCTGAAACGGCCGAGGAAGGCACCTCAGAATAATCGCGCCCATGACGAAACCGAAAAGCGCCGGCCCCGAGCAGGGCCGGCGCTTTTCGGTTTCAGGAGAGCAGGCTGGGCGCCTGCTGCAGGCGGACCTTCCGGCCCGCCTCTTTCACAGCATAGGTAAAGCCGGGCAGCAGGCTGTAGGCGCCGATGGCCCCGTCGCGCCGAAGCGCCAGAAAAGCCACCTGCAGCGTGTCGTCGCTCGTTCTGGCGCGATAGCGCACGACGGCCTTCCGGCAGGCAATTGTCGGATCGTCACCCTGCCGCATCAGTTCCACGATCAGATGCGATCCGGCAATCCGAATGACCCCCTCGCCCCAGCCGGTCGCACAGGCTGCCCCCACCTCGTTGTCCACGAACAGCCCGGCGCCGATGATCGGTGAGTCGCCCACGCGCCCCCGCATCTTGAAAGCGGCCCCGCTGGTGGAGCAGGCCCCGGCCAGGCGACCCGTCGCATCGGCCATCAACAACCCGACCGTGTCGTGGTTGTCAACATCGATGCGGTTGGTGTTTTCGAGATTGGGCGGCGGCGGAGCCGGTGTATTCTGCTGCTCCTTCCAGCGAAGCCAGTCCTGCTCGGCCTCCGGCGTCAGCAGGTTCACTTCTTCGAAACCTTCTTCCAGAGCGAAAGCCCGGGCTCCTTCGCCCACCAGAAAGACGTGCGGTGTCTTTTCCATCACACGTCGGGCTACCGAGACCGGATGCAGAAAGCCCTCCAGAAAGGCCACGGCCCCACAGCGGCCGGTGCCCTCCATGATCGACGCGTCCAGCGTAACCCGACCGGTAGCATCCGGATAGCCGCCCAGACCGACCGTCCGCACGTTCGGATCCGCTTCGACGACCCGCACGCCGGCTTCCACGGCATCCAGCAGGCTGCCTCCCTGCCGGAGTGTCTGCCAGGCCATTTCGACCGCCTGTCGTCCGTGATTCCAGGTAGCCACGGCCACCGGCAACCGGAGTTTTGAAGCCGATGAACACCGAAGCCCCAGCAACCCCAGTAAACCGGACGCTACGCCCAGTCGAATCAGCTCTCTTCTTTGCATTGCAATAACGGATTTATTGAAGCCAGAACACACCGCAAAACCCCTCCGGCATCCCCGCTGTATTCCCAGAACATCAGGCCTCCCAGCCGATACGCCCGATACGCCCACACGTAGGCCACCTTCTCGGCCAGCGACTGCGCATCCTCATAGGAAATAAAGACCCGCTCCGCCGCATGCCACAGATACGGCGCCCGCGCTTCCGCGTCCCAGTAGCGCCCAAAACCATTTCGACCAATGTAGTCGCGCTCCAGGGTAGCAAACGATAGCTCCTCCCCAAGCGCCGCCGCGTAGGGCTGATAGCGTCCGCGATGCTCCGGCTGCACGCCGCGCCATCCCCGCCCGTAGAACGGCACCCCGACCACCAGCTTCTCTCCCGGCACGCCGGCCGCCAGATAACGCCGCACGGCACTCTCTACCGAAATCCCCTCCGGATCCAGCGACGACGGATACAGGTTCGCGTGATGCCCCGTGTGCGGCGTCCAGCTTCCGTGGAAATCATACGTCATCAGATTGATAAAATCCACCAGCGACTGTACCTGCCCGATCTCCACATGGGCCAGGTATTCCGGACCGGCCGCCGCCGCAATCGTCAGCAAATACGACCGCCCCTGCTCCTGCCCCAGCGAGTCCAGCATCGTCCGCACCGCCGCCAGCAACCGCGTGAAATTCTCCCGGTCCTCCGCCCGGTACACATTGTCCTCGCCCTGCTGGCCCGGATACTCCCAGTCGATATCCAGCCCGTCCAGATTAAAGGCCACCAGTAACGAGCACGCGCTCTCCGCAAAGCGCCGGCGAGACGCCTCGGTCAGCGCTGCGTCCGAAAAGTAGTCGGACCACGTCCAGCCGCCTATCGAGAGCAGCAACCGGGGCCCCGACGCGCCCCGTAGCCGCTCCAACCGGCGTAACCGCACGCTGTCGGCCGGCGTCTCCAGCACGACCCGCCCGTCGGGACGCACATTGGCAAAGGCATAGTTCAGGTGGGTCAGACCGGAAAGGTTCAGCGCCGGCAGGCTGTCCATGCGCGGCCCGTACAGATAGCCCACCACCCGATAAGACGGAACCGGCTGCTCTCGGACGTATCCCCAGAGCAAGCATACGACCAGGCATAACCATCCGGTACGCACCGGTTGCAGTATTAAGCCCAAAGGAAATCGGTCGATTTTCAGCAAGGTAGGTCCGAAGTGGCCGCTGGCGCAAAGCCTCCCTGGATTTTGGAAGCGCTCTCGGGCCGTAATTTTCTTTCATTGCCCTATTGAATGTAACAAGTTTTATACATAAATTCCGGTGCTGTCCCGCCACGATGCACGGAGCCGCCTTCAGCGATGAATCGGGTTATGTTCACCAGCGGCCAGGGGGATCATGTCTTTAAAAAAAGGAGCCTTAGCCAGAAAGGCACGCAACATTTTTCGTATTGATGTGCACGCCACCCACGGCTGGCAGGTGCGCATTCAGCGGCAGCATCAGTCCTATACCCAGTTCTTCTCCGACAAGAAGTACGGCTCCCCGGAAAAAGCCTTCGAAGCGGCGCTGGCTTACCGGGATCGGCTGCTGAAGGAGTTGCCCCCACCCATCAATCCTACCGCCCGGTTGCGCACGCCGGAGGTGCGTCGCAAGGCGGCCGAGTCGATCAATCGCTCCGGCGTGATCGGGATCGGCTTCAGTGTCAAGGTGACGCGGCAGGGCATCCGTCGCCCCTATGTGCAGGGATACTGGATCGATGCCGACGGCCGTCGTCGCGCCACCAGCCGGAGCATCGAAGCGCACGGGCTCCAAGGGGCGCTCGAGCTGGTCTGCCGCAAACTCTACGAGGTGCGGGCTAACCGGGGGCTGAGCGTGGAAGAGATGGTGCGGCGCGCGCTGCCCGCCCTGGAAAAACTGTATCGGGAAACCCGCACGGCCCGGTAATTTTTGGCAGCGGACGCTTAAGTTTTCCGGCTTCCGGCCGATACCTGAAGCAGAACACGCAAGGCCCGTGTTCTCGTGGATGGGGACGCAGCAGGTCCGCTCTCGCAAGGGGGCGGGCCTGCTGCGTTTATTTATGACCGGCCGGCCCGGCTGCTGCAATCTGCACCCAAAGGCTACCGGTCAGCCAGGCGCGCCTTCGCTTTGCTCAGGTCGATCTGGAAAAAATCACAGTACACGCGAAATTCCATATCACCACCGCATTCACTCCACTCATCCTCCCGGATATATATCCTTCCGCTACCTACAAGATAAACCCTCGAATTATCTTCAGGATCATACACAATGGAAATGGGTAGTTTTGTGTCTACATTCTCCCCAACAAGATAATTATACACCATGTATTTTCTATAAGGAAACACACTGACAAATACACAGGGTGCCTGCCTATTTACCAGCGCCCGTAGTGTATTCACTTCGTTCTCATCTCCTATATCGATCTCGCTTCTTTCAGGCCATTGCCATGCTGCACAACGAGGGGGCATGACGAGTGGCGCTGAATACAAACTATCCAGATCGTAATCGAAATAAAAAATCCTCTTATAAAGCGCATGCGCCAGAGCAATTCCCTTTTCCCCTTCAAATAACTGTGCATAAAATAACCCTGTCAGAAAGTAAGCATAATATTGATCACGCATATAGAATGCGGCTTTCAAAACATTTCCCGTGGTATCAATTTTCAGGAGATGATAAGGCCATTCCGGTGTAAATCCACGTACCGAGATATAAATATACCGGTCATGACATACGGGATCGTCAAATAAATTACCTCCCGTGTAAAATGAAAATCCATATACATATTCAAGATCTCTGTAAAAGACAAATCGGTTTCCAACCATATCATAAACCCCGATCATATCATGGCATTTAAATACCTGTCCAGCTGCCAGATATTCACCTGGTCCTTCGCCATGTCCTCCCAATACGCTGACAAAATTTCCCTGCTTATCAAAAACTTTGACCGGCGTCTGTCCATCAAGAATGTATATCAAAGAATCATCTATAAGATAATCCATAGGAAATGCCATGAAACTTTCGGGAACATTCTGCTCCAAGAAAACGCGACGATCTCCATACCTCAATGAGTCGAACAGTACAACATGATCCTTTTTGCCAAGCTCGCCCAGGTCGTAAGGCCCCTGCATGGACGGCCGTGCCGGGCCGGGCTCTTTCCCCCCACATCCAATCAGAATCAACATTAAAAGATAGACGAGATATGCCCTTGTTATCCGGATATTTATCATACTCAGACCTGTCTAATCTTTTACCGGTTCACATTCTGAAATTCGCAAGGTGCTTGTCTGCCAAAAACACGGCAACGGCTCCAAAGCAAGTCACTCGGCCAGCCAGATCGTCACGCGCCCAACATAGCACTGCTCTGCTGAGACAATTGCTGACGCCCGCTCACCGCATCCGAACTATGCTGATCACTCGTGTAGTTTCGGCATGTAGGCCTGAACTGTTGACTTAAAGGAGCTTTTGTGCCTTTGTAAGAAAGGTCATAACCTGCGTCTACTTAAGACGATTGCTCCATGTCTCCGAAACGGTGATCTAAGAAAGGCAACGGCATACTCCTTTTAACCCATTGACGAATCTGATCAATACCAACCAACCGCAATACCAAACGGAGTCCGTGATTCTCTTCCCAGTATAGCACAATCTGGGGCGTGACTGTAGCCCCGCCGACCTGATCTTTTATCCATCGAAACGCGAGATTTTTCCATTGTCCACCAATGCCGAGTTCATCAAAAGGTCCCATTTTTTCCAGATGCTGTAATCCATCCTTGGGAGAAGCTCCGATGGCAATACCTACCTGATGAAAGCCAATCTGGTACCGAAGTATTCGCGAGCTCAGGTGCGACCGCATAGTGCGCAATAACTGGGGTAGCATAGGATGATTGGAAGGACCACAGGTGGGAGAACCAATATAAACCAGCACCAGACGAGGAAAGCTTTCATTGAAATTTATCGTTTCTATGTGATCATGATTTGAAAATAATTTTTGATACCACAGATAACTCCCTACTCCCATAGATATCAAACTAACAAAATAAATAGTTACCTTAATCAGATCAATACGAATAGTAAGATATATGGGGAATTTCTTCATATTCCTGAGCAATTAATGATGAATCTGTATTTATAAATATTTTTCTAAAGCCAAGTGTATCTATAATTGAATTCATATCATATATATTTATCAAAATAATAAAAGTTTTAGATTTCTCGAACAATTCGGCAAGATTCGAGTTACTATAAGGTAAAGAAATGTATTGAACCATTAATATGTTATCAAATTTATTAAACCCCCAGATTATATCTGTAAAATTCTTATCGATCTTTCCTGTAAACAGGATATTTCCCTCTTTTCCTTCAGTAAATCCCTTAAGATTAAGATTTTGAATATAAACCTGCCAGAGTAAGTTCCCCTTAAAATCATACACTTTTATTATAGGAAGAAATTCAAATAGTAAGAATATTTTATCTCTATTGCATAACATTAATCCTCGATTAATATAATTCAAAACTAAAGGATTGTTAGAGTTATAATTTAGATATCCAAACTTTCCTATTAATTCACCATTTTTATTATATACATGAATGAGAGAATCTTTTTGAGTTGAAGAAATGTTTATAAATACAAGAGAATCATTAACACACCATGACCTTGCCCTATTCTGCAATATAAAATACCTCCTGAACACATAAGAGATCTTATTAAATGCAAAGATATTAACTTTTATTCCTTGATCTAATACGTATAATGAATCATAACTATCTATAGCGATAAATTCTGGATCTATGAATTCTCCGGGACCTTCCCCTGCCTTTCCTATTGTGAACAAATATTGTCCTTCTGGGCTAAATACACGAACTTCTGCATTACCACGATCCAGCACAAAGATCCGCCCCCATCGATCCTGTACTACCTGGGCAACCCTTCCAAACATAGCCCATGAAAACTCTCCTGACCACTCTCCTACCCGCCACTTTCTTCTTGCAGCACGCAACCGTTCAACAAAGTGCCTCAAGGAAGAATCTCTCCCAGATGGATGCGACACAATTGTCCAGTTAAATGACTCTCGCAATAAAGCAATATCTGGATGTCGACGACCTTCCGATAGTAAAGATCGTCTCTCTTTCTCATGACACGCTACAATCCCCCCCACTAAACAAGACAACAACAACCCCTTAATTATCCAGCTTCTTCTTGATCTCGTTACTCTTGAGAGCATCCTCGCGTATCACACCCTCCATCAGGCAGCACATCACACAACGTTTCATTGGGTGAATTATCTTCACACCACAAACCCAACTCACATTCATCCTGCTCACAGAACCCTGCACTGACACTATCACGAGCTGGCCAGAGCAGCGCTGCACCCAAGAAAATAAGCGACCCCACAAGCATAATGAACGCTTTCCGCATGGCTGAAACAGGTATGTGTTTAACATTTCCTCGTTTGTGATAATAAGGTCTCTCTGTTCTGTCAAGAGATGAATTTTGAAAATTCAATAAATAAACTTGGCTACGCTACCCGATATCACGCTGTGTAGTGCTTCTGGATGCAGATAGCGCTGCACGGCGTCGTTGACCTGCCGGCGCGTGACGGCACGGATTTCCTCCGGATAGCGATCCAGGTAACCGGGCCCGAAGCCGCGTTCGATGTTGATCAGCAGCGCCGTGGCCAGCCCGGCCGTCGTGCTCAGGCCGGTCTGAAACAGTCCGGTCAGCGTGTCTTTTTTTTCGGCCAGTTCCGCTTCGGTCACGCCCTCCTCCACGAAGCGGCGCACCTGGGCCAGCGTGGCAGCTATGCCTTCCTCCAGCCGCTCCCGGCTGAGCGTTACCTCGATTTCGAAGTGGCCATCGTGCTCCGTCGAGATCCCTTCCAGGGCGGCGTGGATGCCGTAGGTCAGCCCCTGTTCGTCGCGGACGGTCGCCATCAGGCGGGCCGAGAAGTTGCCGCCCAGGATGTAGGTGCCCACGTAAAGCGGGATGTAATCGGGATGCTGGCGCCGGAGCGGCACGGCATGACCCATGAGCACGTCCAGATTCTGCCGATCCGGCATGTGGATCTGGACGCGGTCCGGCGGCTGCGGAGCGGCTTCGGCCGCAAAGCGAGGCGTCGCGGCATGCGGCGGCCAGTCGGCAAACGCCGCG
>WFPM01000232.1 GCA_015487635.1 Rhodothermus sp. | reverse complement strand
GGGCTGACCATCGGGCTGCTCAACTACGCGCGTCGGTTGCACGGCCTGCAACTCGGCCTGCTTAACTACGCGGGCAACCAGCCGCCCGTGCTGCGCTGGCTGCCTTTCGTGAACTTTCACCGCTAACCATGTTGTTGCACAGTAGCTCGGGAGCGGCTATTTTCTTCAAAACCAATCTCGTCTCAGAGCCATGCAGAAGCCGCTCCTGCGCATCCTGATCGGAGCACTCGGGCTGTTGCTCGTGCTGATCGTCGTGCTGCTGGTTCGGGCCTGGCAGGTCGGTCAGCAGGTTGAATCATCCGAAAATCTGGAGCCGCTGCAGCTCGCGCTCGACGCGGAGGCGCTGGCGCAGCGGTTGGCCGGCGCACTCCGGTTTCCCACCGTATCGAATCAGGATCCGGCGCGCATCGACAGTGGCGCGTTTCGGGCGCTTCACGCCTATCTGAAAGAAAATTTTCCCCGGGTGCACACCCATCTCCGTCGGGAGGTGGTCGGCGGACTGAGCTTGCTCTACACCTGGCCCGGACAGGACACGACGCTGCCGGCCGTCGTCTTCATGGGCCATCAGGACGTGGTGCCGATCGCCACACCGGAGGCCTGGACGCACCCGCCGTTCGGCGGGGTGGTGGCCGACGGGTTCATCTGGGGACGTGGAGCGCTGGACGACAAGATCGGCGTGCTGGGCGTGCTGGAGGCCGTCGAGCACCTGCTGGCCGACGGATTCCGGCCCGTGCGGACGGTCTACCTGGCCTTCGGGCACGATGAAGAAGTGGGCGGGCGGCACGGTGCCCGGCAGATCGCCGAGTTGCTGTCGGCGCGGGGCGTCCGGCTGATCGCCGTCGTGGACGAGGGCGGCTTCGTGGTGGACGGTGTCATTCCGGGCATGACCCGACCGGTGGCGCTGGTGGGCGTGGCCGAGAAAGGCTACGTGAGTCTGGAGTTGACAGCCACGGCGCCGGGTGGACATTCCTCGACACCGCCCGCGCAGACGGCCATCGGGACACTCAGCCGGGCCATCGTGATGCTGGAGAACAACCCCTTTCCGGCACGACTCGACGGACCCACCCGGGGGCTGCTGGAACGACTGGCTCCCCATGCTGCCTTCGGACCGCGCGTGGTGCTGGCCAATCTGTGGCTCTTCGGGCCGCTTATGAAGTGGATGCTGGCCCGCTCACCGGCCGGCAACGCCAGCCTGCGCACGACGACCGCGCCGACCATCTTCGAAGCCGGCGTCAAAGAAAATGTGCTGCCGACGCGGGCTCGGGCCGTCGTGAACTTCCGGATCTATCCGGGCGAAACGGTCGAAAGCGTCGAACGGCGCGTGCGAACGTTGCTCGAAGACCTGCCCGTACAGGTGCGGCGCCTCGAAGGCACCGGCACCGACCCGTCGCCGGTCTCCGACTTCGAGGGTGAGGCGTTCCGGCGGGTGGTGGCCGCCATCCGGCAGGCACGCGCCGAAGCACCGCCCGTCGTGGCGCCCTATCTGGTGCCGGGCGCTACGGACGCCCGCTACTTCACGGCGCTGAGCCCGAACGTGTACCGGTTCATCGGCGCGCGGATCACACCCGAGCTGCTCGCCACCATCCACGGGGTGGGCGAGCGCGTCGCCGTGGATGAGTACGTCCAGGCCGTACGTACCTACTACGCGCTGATCCGCACACTGAGCGGCCCCTGAAGCTCAGTACAGCCACATGTCGAACGTCCGGCGCCAGCGCTGCGTGACCGGATGGCGCATGCCCAGCAGCGTGAAGAGCGCCACACCGGCCTTGCGAGCTCCGTCGTCGTCATAATAGCGGTCTTTGCGGAGCACCTCGATCAGCCGCTCGACGGCCGTGTCGAAGTCCTTGCGGGCCAGCGCTTCGATGGCCTGGCGGTAGAAGTCGCGTCCCGGGCCTTCCGGCAACGATTCGGGTTGATCTTTCAGGCGAAGCAGCCGGGCGATGGTGCGGATGCCTTCGATCTGCTGCAGGTAGGCGGCTTCGGCGATGTCCAGGTTCTCCAACAGCCGCTCCGCTTCGTTCGGATCGTCGAAAACCCGGATGCGGGCCAGCAGCACACGCGCTTTGTCGTTGCCGGGATCGGCCGCCAGCAGCTTCCGGAGCAGCGGTTCGGCTTCGGCCAGTTTCCCTTCGTCCAGAAGCTGTTCGATCTGTTCCAGTTGCGCCCGGTTTTCGTCCGGCAGCACCTCGGCCAGCCACTGCTCAATGGCGTACTCCGGCAGTGCCCCCACGAACTCACCCACCACTTCGCCGTTCACGAACAACTTCACGGCCGGGATGCCCCGGACGCCGTACTGCATGGCCAGCTCCGGATGTTCGTCCGTGTTGACCTTTACCAGCTTCCACTTGCCAGCGTATTTCTGCGCCAGGCGCTCCAGCACAGGGCCCAGAATCTGGCAGGGACCGCACCAGGGCGCCC
>WFPM01000231.1 GCA_015487635.1 Rhodothermus sp. | reverse complement strand
GGTGCCCGTCGCCTACGTGGACGATCTGGCCCTGAGCCCCGACACGACGCGCTGGGCCGTGCTGGGCCTGCCGTCGATGGCGCGTCCGGTGCGCACGCTCTACGTGGGACGTCCGGGACACTGGCGGGCCGTAGCCGAAGGCGACATTCGGCCACCTGTCGCCTGGAGCCCGGACGGCCGCTGGCTTGCCTTTGCCCGACGGGAGCGGCGTCCGGGCGGCGGTCTGGTGTATGACCTGTGGCTGGTGTCGGCCGATGGACGCACGCACCGGCGGCTTACCCGGGGAGCGCGGGCTTTTGCGCCGACGTTTGCCCCGGATGGTCGGCATCTGGCCTTTGTGGCCGTCGCCAATGGTGCCGCGCACCTGCAGGAACTGGACCTGGAGACAGGGACGATTCGGTTGATGAAAGCCTTTCCGGCTGCGGTGCGGATCGGAATGGTGCGGTGGCGCTCTGACGGCCGGGCGCTCGTCTTCGATCGTCTGGTCGAGGGCGCACGACGCGATCTGGTGTTGTGGGCGCCCGACACCGATAGCCTGATCGTGCTGACCGATGGTCGGCACGACGATCGGGCGCCGGTCTGGAGTCCCGATGGGCGTCGCCTGGCCTTTACGTCGCTGCGCGATGGCGTGCCGAACGTGTTCGTGCTGGAGCTGGCTTCGGGGCAGGTGGCGCGTGTCACGTGGCTGGTGACCGGGGCGCGCGTGTTCGACTGGCTGCCGCCTTCGCCCGGCTTTCCGGAAGGACGGCTGGCCGTGGCCGTTACGCTGTCGAAGTATGGCGAGGCGGTGCGGCTGGTGGACGCCCGGCAGCGGGCGGTGGAGCGGCCCATCGAGGTGCCCGAGCTCTACCGGGCGTGGACGGTGCATGTGGCCCCATCGCGTCGGATGCTCGACACGCTGGCAATGCGTCCGGTCCCGGTGTCGTCTCCGGAGCCCTATCGGCCGTGGGCTAACCTGACGCACGTCGTCTCGCTGGCGGTGCCCTACTATCTGGGGCCGCTGGGCGCGGGTGTGGGAGGATTCACGCTTTGGCTGGAACCGCTCGGGTACCATGCCATCGCGGCCGGCGGGATGCTCTTGGCCACGCAACCCCGCTATAGCTTCGGAAGCGTGAGCTATCTGTCGCGGCGCGCCTGGGGCCTGGCAGGTGGAGCCGTTTATCGGCTGCCCGGCGTTGCGGTCCCCTATGACAATGGGACGCTGGTGGAAGTGCAGACGGGGGTAATTGTCGGGATGGTGCGCCGACAGGCTGCCCCGCCTTACGGAAGACGCCGCCTTAGCATATCCCTGCGTTATCGGGATCGACGACCACTCTGGCCGCGCCACTCCGAGCGGTTGCGTGGACCGCTGCCGTCCCCGGCGTCCGGCCGGCAACTGGACGTGACGCTCAAGCTCCGGCTGGAGCGCCGACGGCCCTATCGCTACGACGCTGTGCATCCACTCGACGGCGAGGGCCTGCGCCTTCGTCTGCTGGGCACCGCGCCCGTCCTCGGGGCCGATCTGCAGTTCATGCGACTGGACGTGGCCGCCTATCGCCTCTGGCCGGTGATAGGGCGGCATCGGCTGCTGATCTACGGCCGTGTGCAGCTCCAGCGCGGCCGCTCGCTGCCTCAGGACTACCTCGGCCTTTCCCGGGACGATGCGGTGCATCTGCTGCTTCCGGGCATTGAGCCCGAGGTGTTTGCACCGGCCTTCCATGAGCGCGTGCGGGGTTACCGGCGCCTGGCGGCCGGCCGCATCGTGCTGTTCGGGTCGATTGAATACCGTGTGCCGCTGCTGCCGGATCTGCAGACCCGCATTCTGGGGCTGGTGCGGCTGGGTGCGACGGCGCTGGCCGCTTTTGTCGACGGCGCGATCGTACGTGAAGGGATGAATACGGAGCGGCTGGGGGCGGGCATTGAACTGAAAAACGCGCTGCAGCTGGGACCGCTGGTGCTCACGCACGCGCTGGGGTGGGCCCATCCGCTGCGTCCTGACGAGCCCGGCGCCCGCCGCGAGCTTTACTACCGCATCCGCGCTGCCGTGCCCTTCTGAGCGCAACAAAAAAGGCGTCCAGCGTGGACGCCTTTCTGCATGCGAAAGCGCACGAAACTCAGCCCACGTGGATCTGCAGCTCTTCGCGGCGATGTTTCTGGCGGAGCTTGCGGAGTGCCTTTTCCTTGATCTGGCGCACCCGCTCGCGTGTCAGCCCGAAACGCTGACCGATTTCTTCCAGCGTGAGCGGGTGTTCGCGGCCGATGCCAAAGTAGAGACGGATGATTTCGGCCTCGCGCGGGTGCAGCGTGGAAAGAGCCCGCTCGATGTCGATCTTGAGCGATTCTTCCATGAGCCCTTCGTCGGGAGCCGTGTCCTCCTCGTTGGGCAGGACGTCGAGCAGGCTGTTGTCGTCGTCGTCGGTGAAGGGCGCGTCCATCGAAAGGGCACGGCCCGTGTGCTGTAGCGCCTCGCGGATCTTTTCGACGTCAATGTTGAGCTCTTCGGCAAGCTCTTCGGCGCTGGGTGCGCGCTCATGCTCCTGCGCCAGCCGCGCACTGACCTTACGGATCTTGGAGATCGTGCCGATGCGGTTCAGGGGCAGGCGCACCACGCGGCTCTGCTCGGCCAGGGCCTGCAGGATGGCCTGGCGGATCCACCAGACCGCATAAGAGATGAACTTAAAGCCGCGGGTTTCATCGAAACGCTGGGCCGCCTTGATCAGGCCGTAGTTGCCCTCGTTGATCAGGTCGGCCAGGCTCAGACCCTGTCCCTGGTACTTCTTGGCGACGGAGACGACAAAGCGCAGGTTGGCACGGGTGAGCTTGTGCAACGCTTCTTCGTCGCCCTGCTTGATGCGCCGTGCCAGTTCGACCTCCTCCTCAGGCGTCAATAACGGGATTTTCCCGATCTCTTGGAGGTACTGATCCAGCATGCGTTGCTGGCGCGGGACGTACATAGCCCTTCTCCTGGGTTTGGTGACAGGTCTTTACGAGTGGCCAGTTGGTGGAAGGCTGTATGCATGTCGGCAGGCACCCCTCCGTCTACACAACAGCAGCCCCTTCACGCAGGTGCCAACCGCTTGTTCCCAATGCATTGTGATCGGGTTATTTGCCTTCAGGCAGAGCGCCTATCCTTATGCGGAAGAATCCGGCAAGGTTTCCGCCGAAGATGCAAAATTCGCACATTGCGCCAGAAGCGCATCGGCCAGACGCCGATCCGGCCGCATGCGCGGGATCTTACTCTGGCCGCTGAGTCGCTTCCGATGTCGCCGCATCCATTCAAGGAAAGCCCCGGTGGGCAGCGCGACGATTTCCGGCAGATCGAACGCCCGGGCCTCGCGGCGAATCTGGTAGTGCCGGTTGATGCGCTGCAGGTGGGCGTCGATGGCCGCCGCAAAGGCCGACAGGTCGGCGGGTGGTTGCTCGAACTCGATCAGCCACTGGTGGGTGGGGAGCCGGTCGCATGTGGCCGGGCGCGGCGCGATGTGATAGTCGCGCACGCGGGCACCGGTCTGTCGGCAGGCTTCTTCGAGGGCGGCGCGGGCTTCGTCGCCGAAGACGGCCTCGCCGTAGAGATCAAGCATCTCGCCGGTGCGGCCGGCCACCACCAGCTTGGGCGGGTTGGTCTGCGTAAAGCGCACCACATCGCGCATGGCGTAACTCCAGAGCCCGCTGCAGGTGGTCACGTAGAGCGCATAGCGTACGCCGGGCTCGACGGTCGCGATCGTGTGGCGGGGCGGATCGGGCCGGTGGCGCGCCTCCAGCGGGACGAATTCGTAGAAGATCCCGTTGTCCAGGTGCAGCAGCATGGCCGGATCATCAAGCGTCGATTGAAAGGCAAAGAAGCCTTCCGAGGCACCGTAGGTCTCGACGAAGTCCGGCGCGGGCGCGCCGATCAGCTCTTCCAGCAGCGTGCGGTACGAGCTGAGCGCCACGCCGCCCGAGATGAACACCTGCAGGTTGGGCCAGACCTCACGGACGGTCGTCACCGGACGTCCTCGTTGCCGGCTTGCCTCTTCGAGCAACAGTTTGAACAGGACCAGCCCCCAGGTGGGGGCCATGACCACCAGCCGGATGTCCTGGCGGACGGTGTGCCGGGCGATGGCCCGCAGCTTTTCTTCCCAGTTGGGCAGCATCAGCAGTCGGTCGGGCACGGCCTGGTAGAACAGGCGCACGTACCACGGGGCATAACGCGCCACCAGGCCGCTGATCTCGCCGGCCCAGGTGCCCGGGTAGCGCGGGTCTTCGTCGGCGCGGCCCGGCAGCGTCAGATGACGTCCTCTGAGAAAGTCCGGGCGGTCGGATTGCAGCAGGTAGTTCAGGCCCACCTCGATGCTGAAGCGACGATCGGCCCGGAGCATTTCGCGGCTGACGGGAATGAGCGTGCCTTCGGAGGCGGTACCGCTGGAGACGGCAAAGTGACGGATGCGCCCCGGCCAGCAGATGTCCGCCTCACCGCGCCGCATGCGCATCACGTCGTCGCGCAGGTCGTCGTAGGTGTGCAGCGGCACGCGCGCCTGATAGGCTCGGACGACATCGCGCGCACGGGCCAGTTCGGCAAAGCCATAGCGCCGCCCCCATTCGGTGGAAGCCGCCCGCCGCAGCAGGCGGCGCAGCAGCCGGGCCTGCGTGCCCACTGGATCTTCCAGAAAACGGTGATGGCGGTGCAGCAGCAGGCGGGACAGGAGGCGGGCGCTGTGCATGGGGGCTCCGCTCGGAACGTCCGGAAGGCTTTTCGCGAAAAAAATCGCGCGAGGCGCGCTACGCCGTACTATATTCCGTGTTCCCCGGACTCCGAGGTATCATGTGGCAGCCTGAGGCTTTCGATACGGACCGATTCGTGTTGAATTGTCGGGGGCGGTTGCTGGACTGCCGTCCCGGCCTGCCCGGCGGTGCGCACGTGATGGGCATTCTGAACGTGACGCCCGACTCGTTCTGGGATGGCGGTCGCTATCAGACGGTAGATGCCGCCCTGCGTCGGGTGGAAGCCTTGCTCGAAGAAGGCGCGGCGATCATTGACGTAGGAGGCGAATCGACGCGACCACGTGGGCGTACCTACGGCCGCGGCGCCGAGCCGGTCTCGCCCGACGAGGAGCGGCGGCGTGTGCTGCCGGTGATCGAGGCCATCGTGCAGCGGTTTCCCGAGGCGATCATCTCGGTCGATACCTACAAGCCGGAGGTGGCGCGTGATGCGCTGGAGGCCGGCGCGCACCTGATCAACGACCAGACCGGACTCCGGCTCTATCCGGAGATGGCCGAGGTGGCCGCCCGTTACGGCGCGCCGCTCGTGCTCATGCATGCGGTCGGACGTCCGGGCGAGATGCCGCATGAGTTGCACTACGACGACGTGGTGGCCGAAGTGCGGCAATCGCTGGCCGCGTCGGTGGCCCGGGCCCATGCTGCCGGGGTGCGCCAGGTGGTACTCGATCCGGGATTCGGTTTTGGCAAGACGGCGGCCGAAAACCTGCAGTTGGTCAACAATGTCGATGCGCTCCTGCGGCTGGGGTATCCCGTGCTGGTGGGCATCTCCCGCAAAAGCACGATCGGTCAGATGCTGGGCACGCCTGAGCAGCCTGTACCGCCCGAAGGGCGGCTCTACGGGACGCTGGGCGTGACGGCCGTGGCCGTGCTGCGCGGGGCCACACTGGTGCGGGCGCATGACGTCCGCCCCACCGTCGAAATGCTACGGCTGCTGGCGGCCAGCCTGGCGCAACCGCGCACTGAATTGCACGCCGTCTGAAAACCTGCAAACGCCGTGACGCTCGTTCACTGGATCATCCCGATTCGCCTGGTCGATCTCCTGGAGATCGCCCTGGTGGCCTACGTGCTCTACAAGCTCTACCAGCTCATGCGCGGCACGCTGGCCGTGCAGATCTTCCTGGGCGTCATGGCCATCTACCTGCTGCAGGTGATCGTGACGGCACTCGACATGACCATGCTGCGCCGCTTTTTCAGCGCGCTCAGCGAGGTGGCCGTGCTGGCCGTGATCATCCTGTTTCAGCCCGAAATCCGGCGGCTGCTCGTCATGGTGGCGCAGACGCCTTTCCTGCGGCGTTTTGTGGCGGCACCGGTCCGGGAAGAAGTCATCCATGAAGTCTGCGCCGCCGTGGCCGAGATGAGCCGATTGCGCATCGGGGCGCTGATAGCCTTTGAGCGTTCCACCGGCCTTCGGCATTACATCGAGACGGGCACCATTCTGAACGCCCGGATCTCGCGCGAGCTGCTGCTTACGATTTTTTACGACAAGAATCCGTTACACGACGGGGCCGTCATCATCCGGAACCAGGTCATTGCGGCGGCGCGCTGCATCCTGCCGGTTTCAACGAGCATGAAACTGAGCCCGCACCTGGGACTGCGCCACCGGGCGGCGGTAGGGCTGACCGAGCAGACGGACGCCTTCGTGATCGTGGTCTCGGAAGAGACCGGAACGATCTCCGTGGCCCAGCAGGGTGAGTTGATCTCCAATCTGACGGCCGCCGAGCTGCGTACGCTGTTGGTCGAGGCGTTGGAAGCACGTCCGGCCGTCGAGGTCGAAGAAGAAACGTCGGTGAATCTGCAGTCATGATCGAAGAGGATCCGCTGTACCGGCGGCGGCGCTTGCGGCTGGTGGAGGCGTTGCGAGAAAAGGGCATTCAGGACGAGCGCGTGCTGGAGGCCATCGCGCGGGTGCCCCGCCATCTGTTCGTGGAGCCGGCGCTGCGCGCCCGCGCCTACGACGATGTGGCCCTGCCCATCGGATTGAAGCAGACCATCTCGCAACCCTTCACGGTGGCCTATCAGACGCAGCTTCTGGAGGTGCGGCCGGGCGATCGCGTGCTGGAGATCGGCACCGGAAGCGGCTATCAGGCGGCCATCCTGTGTGCGCTGGGGGCCCGCGTGTTTACGATCGAGCGGCATCGGCCGCTGCTGGAGCGAGCCCTTGCCCGTCTGGAAGCGCTGGGCTACCGGGTGGTGGCCCGCTGCGGCGACGGCTCGCAGGGCTGGCCGGCCTTCGCCCCGTTCGACGGCATCGTCGTGACGGCCGGCGCGACAGAAATCCCGGAGGCTCTGTGCGAACAGCTCCGGGTGCCCGAGGGCGATCGTCCCGGCGGCCGTCTGGTCATTCCGGTGGGGAGCAGCCACCAGCAACGCATGGTGCGCGTGCGCTGCACCGGACCCGGCACGTACGAGACCGAAACGCTGCACGTCTTCCGGTTCGTGCCGCTTGTGCGCGAGAGCGACGAGGCGCGGCGGCGTCAGTCCTGAAACAGGGGTTTCAGGGCGGCCTGCACCGCCTCGCAGGGAAGCTCATGACCGGTCCACTGGCGGTAGGCGGCAGCCGCCTGTCCGATGAGCATGGTCAGCCCGTCGATCGTGGTGGCACCCCGTGCGGTCGCCTCGCGCAGCAGGCGGGTCCGTATGGGATTGTACACGAGGTCGTAGACGATCTGTCCGAGGCCGAAATCTTCGGGGTGGGGCCAGGGCGAGGCCTCAACGTGCGGATGCATGCCCACCGGCGTGGCATTGACGATCAGCCGGGCACTTCGGACGGCCGGTGCCGCTTTGTCCGGGGAGACCACCTGCAACGCCCCATGCGTGTCGTAGGCGGCAAAGTCGGCGGCCAGCGTTTCGCCCCGTGCGGGCGTGCGTGCGACGATCGTCAGCCGCGTCGGCCGGAATTCCGTGAGCAGCGCGTACACTACGGCCCGCGCTGCGCCACCAGCGCCCAGCACCACCATTTCCGTATCCGTCAGGCGATCAGCCAGTGGCTGCAAGGGCTCCAGAAAGCCTTCCACGTCCGTGTTGTCGCCGATGAGCTCCACGGCACCCGAGCCGTCCGATCGGCAGACGATCGTGTTGACGGCACCGATGGCCTCGGCCCGGGGCGTGCACCGGTCCAGCAGCGGCCGCACGGCCTCTTTGTGCGGGATCGTCACATTGGCTCCGGCAAAGCCGAGGGCCCGCAGGCCCGCAATCGCCCCGGGCAGCGCGTCTTTCGGGACACGGCAGGCCAGGTAGACGAAGTCCAGACCCTGCGTCCGAAAGCCCGTGTTGTGAATGAGCGGTGAGAAGGAATGCGCCACCGG
>WFPM01000230.1 GCA_015487635.1 Rhodothermus sp. | reverse complement strand
CTGATGACGGCCTACGTGCTGGCCGGCTATCGCGTCCTGCAGGACCACGGGGTAGCGGCCGAAACGGCTGGCGAACTGCTGCGCGCGGCTTTTGCGGGCATGGGCAGGCGGTGGATCCGGCTGTTTACGTGGTGGCAGATGCGCCGGGCGCGCGATCCGCTGGCCTCGTTGCGCCGGACGGCCCGGCGTCGCGCCCGGTCAGACTATGGGGCCACCTTTCAGTTTTCCGAAGAAGTGGATGCGCAGACGTTCACGATGCGGGTCCATCGCTGCTTCTACCATGACTTTTTCCGGCGCAATGGCCATCCGGAACTGACCACCATCTTCTGCGCCTGGGATCGTAACTGGGCCGACGCGATTGATCCGAAGCGCGACGGGGTGCGTTTCGAGCGTCCCACCACGCTGGCCGAAGAACACGACGCCTGCCGGTTTGTCTTTCGTCGCGAAACGCCTTCCTGATTGCTGCCCGAATAATCCAGAGGCTTCTCCGTCCCGGAGCTGCTCAAACGTATTGTAACAGTTATTTTTTCTTACATTTCCAGGGTACCTTCACCAACGCATCGATTGGCATGAAGTGGTATAATGTAACCGGTTGGCTGATTGCCGGAGCCTTTTTGCTCGGATGTCGTCCGGTACCCTCGGTGCCCGAGCCGGACTACCGCCTGACGGCTGCGCAAACGCACAATAAATTCAGTCGTCAAATCGAGCCGGTGCTTCGGGTCCCATCCGGGGCGGTCATCGAACTGGAATTGAAGGAAGCATCCGACGGTCAGCTTACCCCGACTTCCACGGCCGCCGACATTCCCCGGGTCAGCTTTGATCCGATTCATCCGTTAACCGGTCCGATTTATGTCGAAGGGGCCGAACCGGGCGATGTCCTGGCCGTAACGATTCATCACATTGAACTGGAAGACTGGGGTTGGGCAGGAATCTTCCCCGGTTTTGGTTTTCTGGCCGACACGTTTACCGAGCCTTTTTTGAAGACCTTTCGTATTGAGCCCGGTGCCCGGGCCGTCGATTTCGGGCGGGGCTTGCGCATTCCACTCCGTCCGTTTCCAGGCGTAATTGGCGTGGCACCGGACACCGATTCGCTGTTGTCCACCATTCCACCCCGTGCCAACGGGGGCAATATGGACAACCCATTTCTGACGGTAGGCACCACCGTGTACCTGCCGGTATTTGTTGAAGGTGCCTTGCTGTCGCTGGGGGATCCGCACGCAGCGCAGGGCCTGGGGGAGGTCAGCGGTACGGCCATCGAAGCGCCGATGCGGATCGTTATCGAAGTGGCTGTGCTTAAGGGGCGGTCGATTCCGGAGCCCCAGTATGAGACCGACCGTTTCTACGCGGTTACGGCTTTTGCCACCACCCTGGACGAAGCAGCCCGCAAGGCTACCCGCTACATGATCGACCATCTGGTGCAGACCTACCGACTGACGCCGGAAGAAGCCTACGTGCTCTGTTCGCTGGCGGCCGACCTGCACATAGCCGAGGTGGTCGATGTCCCCCCATGTGCTGGTGGCCATGCACCTGCCCAAGTCCGTTCTGCCAGCCGATGGAGCAATCCGTGCTCAGTAGGGCGTGCGGTCGGGGTGGTCGAGCCAGGCCTGAAACGGCGCCCAGGCGTTGTGGTCGGGCACATGGAGGAACGGGATGCGCCGCGCAGAGCCGGGTCGCTCCAGTTCGTCATAGATGAGCGCGTCGTCGAAACCGGCGCGGGCGGCGTCGTGGCGAGTGGCGGCGTAGAAGACGCGGGCCGGTCGCGCCCAGTAGATGGCACCCAGGCACATCGGGCAGGGCTCACAGGAGGTGTACAGGTCGCAGCCGGTCAGCTGAAAGTGCCCCAGGCGGCGACAGGCCCCGCGGATGGCCACGATCTCGGCGTGAGCGGTTGGGTCATTGTCGGTGGTGACCCGGTTGGTGCCCACGGCCAGCACTTCACCGTCGCGCACAACCAGCGCCGCAAAAGGTCCGCCGCCCCGACGGACGTTCGCTTCGGCCATGCGGATCACTTCACGGATAAAGGTTTCCGGGGTCATGGCTATTTTACATGACTGGATTCGAGCGTGCAGTGCTGAACAACCGGGATTGCGCGGAGCACGTCGGCGATCAAATCGTGCAGAAGGCTTCGGCCGATCGGATCCGGTTCCATGCTACTTGCTGTACGATACGACAGCTCGTGCTTTTCTGCCAGCAATCGGGCGCTTTCAACCAATTCATCGGTGACTCTTTACGCAATGATTGCATTCTAGCCGCCATGCGAAGGGTCATCTGTCGGAGCCGGAAGGCACTGCTGTGGGGGACGCTGCTTTGCCCGAGGAGTCTCTCCTTTTCGCAAAGTGATCGGCCGCGGTGGGCTGTGCATAACCCTGCCTGGCCCCCTCTCGTGGCACAGATCCGGCAGTGCACACCCTCATCCTGCCCGATCCGACGGCGGACCTCAACGACTTCATGACGGTGACGCTGGCGCCCGGCACCTATTGGCTGACGCTGACGAAATAGGGCCCTACAGTCCGAGCTGTCGCAGAAAAATCAGAAGCGCCCGCGGCTCCAGCAGCAGCGTCAGCAGCAGGCCGCCCAGCGCCCCACCCAGATGCGCCTCGTGGGCAATCCCCCCTTCCTCGATCCCGCGCTGCACGGCATAGATCGAAAGCACCACGTACCCGATTGCAAACAACACGGCCGGGATGCCCACCGGGAAAAAGAACAGGTAGATGCGGTCGAACGGAAAGAACAGGCAGTAGCCGAAGAGCAGACCGCTGATGGCGCCCGAAGCCCCGACGGCCGCATAGGTAGGACGGTTACGGTGCAGCCAGAGCGACAGGCCGTGCCCGGCCAGCTCGGCCCCGAAGTAAATGAGCAGAAAGCGCACGGGCCCCATCAGCACTTCCATGGGCCGCCCGAAGAAAAACAGCGTGATCATGTTGAAAGCCAGGTGAGCCCAGCCCACATGCACGAAGCCGGCCGTGATCATCCGGTGGTATTCGCGGCCGCGCAGGATGTGCAGCGGGCGAAACGCCCAGCGGTCGATCAGCGACGGATCGACCAGCAGCGCATAACCGCTCACCAGCAGGTTGATCAGAATCAGCAGTGTGGTCCAGGGCGTCTCCAGGAACATTGGAAAAAGCAGTTGTTCTCAGAAAAATCCGTGCAAAGTGCTCGCTCAACGCCGAAGCGAACGCTTCGGATTCGACGCCGCCGTCGTATCTTGGGCTCCATGGAAATGGAAACCCCTACAACGTTTGCCGCGCTGGCGCTTCGGCTGGGTGTGGCGCTGGCCATCGGCCTGATGGTAGGGCTGCAGCGCGAGTTCGCCCACCGCCAGGAGCAGAACGCCCGCGCCGGATTGTTTGCCGGCGCCCGTACCTTCACACTCATTAGCCTACTGGGGGCCACCTCCGGGCTGGCGGCCGATCTGCTGCAAGCCCCCTTCGTTGTGCTGCTCACGCTGGCGGCCGTGGGCGCGCTGCTGACCGTAGCCCACTACATCGGGGCCCAGCGCGGCGATATCGGCCTGACCACCGAGATGGCGGGCCTGTTGACGTTCCTGATCGGCCTGCTCTGCTACCTGGACCGGCTCGTGCTGGCCGCCGCGCTGGGCGTGGGCCTGACCTGGCTACTCACGCTCAAGCCGCAGACGCGCCTGCTGGCCGAGCGCATCTCACGCGAAGACGTCTACGCCACGCTGAAGTTCGGCCTGATCACGGTGGTGCTGCTGCCGCTGCTGCCCGCCCGCAGCTACGGCCCGCCGCCGTTCGACGTGCTCGTGCCGCGCGAGATCTGGCTGATGGTCGTGTTCATCTCGGCCATCAGCTTTCTGGGCTACGTGCTCACGCAGGTGCTCGGCGCCCGTCGCGGCCTCGGCCTGACCGGCCTGCTGGGCGGGCTGGCCTCCAGTACGGCGCTAACGCTCAGCATGGCCCGCCGCAGCCACGAGTGGCCCCGCCTGGCCTCCACCGTCGCCGCCTCCATCCTGCTGGCCTGGGCTGCCATGGTGGTACGCCTGGCGCTCATTCTGGCCGTGCTTTCTCCCGCCCTGCTTGAAGCGACGGCCCTGCCCCTGGGCGCCTCGCTGTTGCTCGGCGCTTCCTACAGCGTCTTTCTGTATCGCCACCGGTTGCCGCGTCCTTCCGACGCCGAAGCACCCCTGAAGAACCCCTTCGAGCTGAAGCCCGCGCTGCTTTTTGGCCTGCTCTACGCGCTTATCCTGCTGCTGGCCAACACGGCCCGGCTCTTTCTGGGCACCTCGGGATTGTACGCCTCGAGCCTGATCGGAGGCGCGGCCGATAGCGATGCCGTGGTGCTCTCGGTTGCCCAGCTCATTCGTACTACCCCCGATCTGCCGCTCGAGATTGCCGCCCGATCCGTGATTCTGGCCACCGTCGCCAACACGGTCGTCAAAGCCGGACTGGTCTGGATGCTCGGTGCTCCGGACCTCCGCCGTCCGATCCTGGTCGGCCTGCTGGCCTACACGCTACCTGCCCTGCTACTGGTCTGGTTCGGGTAGCACTCAGACCGAAACGCCGGCCACGTACCGGATGAGCGACTGAAAGATGCTCAGTCCGTCCTCGCTGCCCAGCAGCGCCTCCACGCAGCGCTCCGGATGCGGCATCATACCGAGCACATTGCGCTGCTCGTTCACGATGCCGGCAATGTTGTGCGCCGAGCCATTGGGATTGGCCGCCTCGGTGATGCGCCCGTCCGGTTCGCAGTAGCGGAACACCACCTGGCCGTTCGCCTCCAGACGCTCAAGCACCTCCTTCGGAGCGAAGTAGTTACCCTCGCCGTGTGCGATCGGGATGCGCAGCACCTGGCCGGACTGCAGCGCATTCGTGAAAGGCGTGTCGGTCTGCTCCACGCGGACGTGCACGTACTTGCAGATGAAGCGCAGCGAGGCGTTGCGCAGCAGCGCCCCGGGCAACAGGCCGCTTTCGCAGAGCACTTGAAAGCCGTTGCAGATCCCGATAACCGGTCCCCCCTCGCGGGCAAACCGAATCACGTCCTGCATGATCGGCGAAAAGCGGGCGATGGCACCGGGCCGCAGGTAGTCGCCATACGAGAAGCCACCGGGCACGATCACCACGTCCACATCCCCCAGCTTCGTCTCTTTGTGCCAGATGAAACGGGCCTCCTGCCCGGCCACGTGCTTGACGGCATGATAGGCGTCGTGGTCGCAGTTGGAGCCCGGAAACACCAGAATGCCAAACCGAACGGCCATGCGCGTGCTCTGAATCGTTGGTACAGCAGGTTGCCTGGTGCAACGCCCGAGGGGCAGGCGGGTTCGTCGTTCACAGAAAAGCCCGGTCCGCCTCCGTACGGACCGGGCCGGCACGTCCGGGATGGCCCGAAAACTCAGGCGCCTTCCTGCATGGCCTCGATGTCGATCAGCAGCGTTACCTCACGGCCCACCACCACGCCACCGGCCTCGGTGAGCCGGTTCCACTTCAGGCCGTAGTCGAAGCGGTCGATCGTTCCGCGGGCCGTGAAAGCCGCCCGCCGCTCACCCTGCATGCCCTGAGCCGTCCCCAGAAACTCCACGTCCAGCACCACTTCCTTCGTTACGTCCTTAATTGTCAGATCGCCTACCAGTTGGAATTTATTTCCTTGAATGTGGCGCACCTCCTTGCTAACAAAACGGATCTCCGGGTACTTCTCGGCGTCGAAGAAGTCGGGCGAGCGCAGATGATTGTCGCGCCGCGCAACCCCCGTGTTGATGCTGGCTACGCGAATGGTGGCGGTCGCCTTCAGGGTGCTGAGATCATTCGGGTCGAACTGCAACGTGGCGTCGTAGTCCTCGAAGACGCCGTTCACGAAGCTGATGCCCAGATGGCGCACGCGGAATCCGATCGAACTGTGCGCCTTGTCGATCGTCCAGTTCAGCACCTCACGGGCTGGCGCCTCCGGCGCCTCGGTCGGCTGCCAGAAGCCGACCAGCGCGATCAGCGCCGGCACCAGCAGTACACGAAAAACACGCATAGGCCTTCGGTCGGTTGATTAAGGGCAAATGCTCAGGTGTGCGTGAGTGGCACGGGTCGTTGAAATGTTACACCACCGACCGAGTTGCCGGCAAGGCCGCATTGAAAAGCGGATATAAAAAATTTGTTACAACAAGATTTCTTGATCACCACGAAGCGTATGGACGCCCTAGATTACCTGCTGTCGCTGCCTCGCTTTTCGGATCAGGGGCAGGCGGCCTACCGGCCGGGACTGGAACGCATGGAGGCGTTGCTGGCAGCCATGGGCGCGCCGCATCGGGCCTATCCATGCGTGCACATTGCCGGTACCAACGGCAAGGGCTCGACGGCCTCGTTGCTGGCGGCCATCGCCCGGGCGGCCGGTTACCGGGTGGGATTGCATACCTCGCCGCACCTCTGGCACGTCGGCGAGCGCATGCGCATCGACGGCCTGCCTGCCCCCACGACGTGGCTGGAGAAGGCCGTGGCCCGCTGCCGTTCGCTTTTCGAGCAGGTGCAGCCCAGCTTTTTTGAGGCCACGGTGGCGCTCAGCTTTCTGTACTTTGCCGAGCAGCAGGTCGATCTGGCCGTGGTGGAGGTGGGGCTGGGCGGTCGGCTCGATGCCACAAACGTTGTGCAGCCCCGCCTGGCCGTGATTACCTCGATCGGGCTGGATCACACGGACATCCTGGGCGAGACGATCGAAGCAATTGCGCGCGAAAAGGCCGGCATCATCAAGCCGGGCGTGCCCGTGCTCACGGGTGCCACGCAACCCGAGGCGCTGGCCATCATCCGCGAAACCGCCACCCGCCAGCAGGCCCCCCTACATGAGCTCTGGGAAGAAGTTTACCTGGAACAGATAGAGCCGGACGTAGCCGGCATGCGGCTGACGGTCTGCACGCCGGTGCGCCGCTACGACGGACTGGAAGTGGGGCTGGTCGGTCGGCACCAGGCCGTCAATGCGCTGTTGGCACTCCGGGCGGCCGAACTGACGCTGCCCGAGGTGCTGGACGATCCCCGGCCGATCCGCCAGGGCCTGCGCGAGGTCCGGCAGCTCAGCGGGTTGCGCGGTCGCTTCGACGTGTTGCAGACCCGACCGCTGATCGTGGCCGACGTGGCGCATAACCCGGATGGCCTGGCGGCCGTGCTAGAAACCATCGACGCACTGCATCCGCCCGGCACCGGCCGCCGGTGTGCGATCTGGAGCGCCCTGCGCGATAAAGACGCCCCGACGATGGCCGTGCAACTGGTCCGGGCCGGTTTTTCCGTCTATGTCGTTGCGCTCAAAAGCCCGCGCGCCTGGTCGGCGGTCGAGCTGGTCGCTCTGGTGCAGCAGGCAGGCGGACACGTGCCGGGGGTCGGAACTGTCGCCGACGGCTGGCGGTTATTGCAAGCACGGATGGCAGCAGACGACCTGCTGCTGATCACAGGCTCGCATCAGGTGGTGTCCGCTCTTCCACCGGTGCTCTGGCAAAAAGCCTCGACTGCAGGCATCGGTTGGTGCGGATAGGCGCTAATGTCCGGGATTTCTTTAGCCGATGCCGCAGCAGCGCGTTTCCGGTTAAAAATTTCCGAAATGCACCGCTTTTTCGGTTGACTTTCTGCTGAAAGATGCTAATTTTGTTATCGGTGGTCGCGCGGATCCCAGCCTGCCTGCGGGTCTGCCTTTCTCAGCAGGCCGACCACGAACTGTAAAGCCCCCCGAACCCAAGCAGGTTAAAAAAACCGACCACATAGCCTGCCACACAGTGCTTTCCTCAGTACCCAAAACCTGAGCTTTTCTCATGAAGATCTCCGAACTTCAGGCCAAAAAGATCAGCGAACTGCGCGAGCTGGCCCGCGAACTGGGCCTTACGGGATACTCGACGCTTCGGAAGCAGGATCTGATTTACCGCATTCTGGAGGCCCAGGCGGAAGCAGAAGCCGGGCGCCCGAACGGTGCGGCGCAAGCCTCCACGTCGGAGACTGCCGAAGTCACTCCGGCAGAGGAGGTGGCGGCCGAAACCCCGGCCGATGAAACCTCCGACGAGGCTGGCGGGACCGAAGCGCAGGCGGCAGAAGCCGCGTCCGAAACCGTCCAAGAGGAACGGCGCACCTGGCGTGAACGACGTAACCGGCGCGTTCGGGTCGAGCTGCGCTACGCCGACTGGGAAGAACGCCGGCGTCGCATCTACGAGGGGCGGCCCGCCTACATGGCCACTTACGACCCCAGCAAGACCGAACTGGAGGGCATGATCATCAAAAGTGGCGTGCTGGAGATCATGCCCGACGGCTACGGGTTCCTGCGCTCGCCCGATTACAACTACCTGCCCGGCCCCGACGACATCTACGTGTCGCCCTCCCAGATCAAGCGCTTCAGCCTGCGCTTAGGCGATACGATCGAGGGACTGGTGCGGCCGCCCAAGGAAGGCGAGCGTTTCTTCGCATTGATTCAGGTGCATAAGGTCAACGGCCGGCCACCCGAGGAAATGGAGGAGCGGCAGAGCTTCGACTATCTCACGCCGCTCTATCCAACCGAGCAGATCCGGCTGGAGACGACTCCTAACGAATACAGTACGCGCATTCTCGATCTGTTTTCGCCGATCGGAAAGGGGCAGCGCGGGCTGATCGTGGCTCCGCCCAAGACGGGCAAGACCATCCTGCTGCAGAAGATTGCTAACGCCATCACGACGAACCATCCGGAAATCTACCTGATCATTCTGCTGGTAGACGAGCGCCCCGAGGAGGTCACCGACATGGAGCGGCACGTCAAGGCCGAAGTGATCTCCTCGACGTTCGATCAGGATCCGGAGCGACACGTCCAGGTGGCCGACATCGTGCTGGAGAAAGCCAAGCGGTTGGTTGAGGCCAAGCAGGATGTGGTCATCCTGCTCGACTCGATCACGCGCCTGGCCCGCGCGCACAACGCGGTTACACCCAGCACCGGCAAGACGCTCTCGGGTGGTATCGAAGCCGGTGCGCTGCGCGGTCCCAAGCGGTTCTTCGGCGCAGCCCGCAATGTCGAAGAAGGCGGCTCGCTGACGATCATCGGCACGGCACTGATCGAGACCGGCAGCCGCATGGACGAGGTGATCTTCGAAGAATTCAAGGGCACCGGCAACATGGAGCTAGTGCTCGACCGACAGTTGGCCGACCGGCGCATTTTCCCGGCCATCCATCTGATCAAGTCGGGAACGCGCCGCGAAGAGTTGCTCATTCCCGAGACCAAGCTGCACCGCATCTGGCTTCTGCGCAAGATTCTGGCCGACATGGACCCAGTCGAGGCCATGACGTTCCTGTTGGAGAAAATGCGGGGCACGCGAAGCAACGACGAGTTCCTGGTGACGATGAACTCGTGAGCACCTCTGGCCACGCTACAGGGGACTCCGCCTGCGGGCGGGGTCCTTTTTTGTTGAATTCAAAAAGTAGAAAGCGCTTCCGGTCAGATTTTTTGTATCTTGCAATACGCTGTTAAACCAGGAGTCAGCCGATGGGAAGCCTGCTCGTTCTCCTGCTCGCGCTGCTGACGCTTGCTCCCCAACCGTTTCCCCGCTACCCTGCCATCGATCCCACCGGCCGCCAGATCGTCTTTTCTTACCAGGGGGATTTGTGGCTGGTCCCGGTCACCGGCGGCATGGCCCAGCGCCTGACCGTCCACCCAGCTTACGAGGCCTACCCGCGCTGGAGTCCGGACGGCCGTCGTATCGCCTTCACCAGCGACCGCTACGGCCACGACGACCTGTTCGTTATGGATCTGTTCGGCGGCCCCCCACGCCGCCTCACCTACCATTCGGCCGACGACATTCTGACCGACTGGACCCGCGACGGCCGCCTGCTTTTCCAGACGCGGCGGCTGTTCGTGCAGGTCGAACGCGAAGCGGAAATTCACGCCATCCCCGATACCGGTGGCACCCCGGTGCGCATCCTCGACGCCACAGGCTTTCAGGCCACGCTCTCGCCGGACGGCCGCTTTCTGGCCTTCGAACGCGGCTCCAATGCCACCTGGCGCAAAGGCTACCGCGGCTCGGCTGACCGCGACCTCTGGCTGTTTGATCTAAAGCATCGCACCTTTCAGCGCCTGACCGACTTCGACGGCAACGACTACCTGCCAGCCTGGGCCGGACCGCGCACGCTGCTGTTCATCAGCGAGCGTGACGGCACCTACAACCTCTACCGCCTGCACCTGAACGAAGACGGCACGCCACAGGGCGCTCCGGAGCAGCTCACGCACTTCGAAGACGACGGGGTCCGCTACTTCACGGTCAGCGCCGACGGCCGGACCATCGCCTTCGAGCGCCAGACCGACCTCTATGTGCTCACGCTTCCCGAGGGCACGCCACGCCGCCTGGAGATTCAGGTCCCCTACGACGAGCGTTTCGATCCGGTGGAGCGCCGCACCTTCACGTCCAATGCCACCGAATACGCGCTCTCGCCCGGCGGCCGGTATGTCGCCTTCGTCGTCCGTGGCGAGCTGTTCCTGCGCCGTAACGATCCCGACGACAGCCGCACGGTACGCCTGACACGCCATCCATGGCGCGATCGAGAGCCCGCCTGGCTCAACGACTCGACGCTCGTGTTCGTCTCGGATCGTGCCGGCCAATACGACCTGTACCTGCTGCGGGCGGCCGATGCGGAAACTTCCGACCTGTTTGAAAGCCTCACACACGAAGTGGTGCGTCTGACCGACACGCCGGAGGACGAACGCGCACCGGTCGTTGCGCCAGATGGCCGTCATCTCGTGTTCCGCCGGGGACGTGGCACGCTGCTGCTGGCTCGCGTCGAGGGCGACCGCCTTCAGATCATGCGTACGCTGCTCGACGGCTGGGCCACGCCCGAAGACGTCTCCTGGAGCCCCGACAGCCGCTGGATCGCCTATAGCCTGCCCGACCTCGACTTCAACACGGAGGTCTATATTCAGCCTATCGATGGAAGCCATCCGCCTGTCAACATCACCCAGCATCCCAAGCCCGACACACACCCGGTCTGGAGCCCCGACGGCTCCAAACTGGCCTTCCTGTCACCGCGCAGCTCCGGCGACGTGGACGTGTGGTTTGCCTGGCTGCGCCGAGCCGACTGGGAACGCACAGAAGAAGAATGGGAGGCGCTGGAGAAGCAGGGCGACCGCAAACGCCGCGACACGCTTACCGGCCCCCTCCAGATCGATCTGGAGCGCATCCACGAACGGTTACGCCGCGTGACCGCCCTGCCCGGCAACGAGGCCGAGCTGGTCGTCTCAAAAGATGGCGAAACCTTCTACTTCGTGGCCAACCGGGGCGGTCGCACGCAGAACTACGCGGCTGAAGTTGATCTGTACCGCATCCGCTGGGACGGCTCCGAACTGAAGCGCCTCACCGAAAACGACACAGATCCCCGTCAGGTGCGGCTCAGCCGCGACGGCAAATACCTGTTCTTCCTGCGTCCTTCGGGCCAGCTCGTGCGGCTCAATCCGGAAAGCGGCCGTCAGGAGACGCTACGCTTCGAAGCCCGCATGGAGATTGACTATCGCGAAGAACGCCGCCAGATCTTCGAAGAGGCCTGGCGTGTGCTGGCGCAGGGCTTCTACGATCCGCAGTTTCACGGGGTCGACTGGCGGGCCCTTCACGACAAATACCTGCCCTGGGCGCTGCAGGCAGCCACGAACCGGGACTTCCGGGACGTTTTCTCCTGGATGCTCGGCGAGCTGAATGCCAGCCACCTGGGCATCTACGGCCCCGATCGGGCCGAGACGCAGCGTGAGCGTACCGGCCTGCTCGGCGTGGAGGTCGAGCCCGTACCGGAAGGCGTGCGCATCCGGCATGTCGTGCCGCGCTCGCCGGCCGACCGCGAGGAAAGCCGCCTGCATGTGGGCGAGATCATCACGGCCGTCGACGGCACGCCCGTGGCCGCGGTGGACAACTTCTACCGCCTGCTGGTCGACAAGGTGGACGCACGCGTGCGGCTGACGGTGCGTACACCGGACGGCCGGACCCGCACCGTGGTCATCCGCCCGGTCGGCTCCCTGCGTCAGGCCCTCTACGAAGAATGGGTGGCCATGCGGCGCGCGCTGACCGAGCGCTACAGCAACGGCCGCCTGGGCTACATCCACGTGCAGGGCATGAACTGGCCGAGCTTCGAGCGCTTCGAGCGGGAGCTGGTGGCCAGCGGCCAGGGCAAGGAAGGTCTGATCATCGACGTGCGCTACAACGGCGGTGGCTGGACGACCGATTATCTGCTGACGGTGCTGACCGTCCGCCGTCACGCCTACACGATTCCTCGCGGGGCTGCCGAGCGACTGGACCTGCCCGACCGCCGCGCCTTCCGCGCCCACTACCCGTTCGGCGAGCGGCTGCCTTTCGCCGCCTGGACGAAGCCGGTAGCCGCCCTCTGCAACCAGAACAGTTTCTCCAACGCCGAGATCTTTTCCCACGCCTTCAAGAACCTGGGGTTGGGGCCGCTGGTAGGTGTACCCACTTTCGGTGCGGTCATCTCGACCGGGGGCGTGAGACTCCTCGACGGTTCGTTCG
>WFPM01000229.1 GCA_015487635.1 Rhodothermus sp. | reverse complement strand
GTTGTTTGCGTGGTTGGGGCATTTTCGCCGGATTGCAATGCGTCATGAGCGCTACGCGGAAAACTACCTGGGTTTTGTGTTGCTCGGGTGCCTCATGATCTTCTTAAGAACCTTTTTCGGATGACTTCTAGGTACTTCCCCTTTCAAGGGAGGGGGCAGGGGAGGATTAAATCCCGATTGTTTCTGGCCCTTGACCTCGAGCCTGCTGCGTCAACGTGTGCTTCGTGTCTTACCGCGAATGCGTTGGTAGTGAGCCACGAAGGCAATAGCCGGCGTGGTGCTTTTTCCGGGACGGAATGTTTTCAATTGTTGGCGGCCTGCACGAACAGAAGGGCGTCGGGGGGAGGCGGCTCGCCTTCCACGGCGTAGGCGTGCGAGTCGTCTTCGGTGGTAAAGAGCAGGAGCACGGTCTGGTTGGGGTCGTACCGGTCGAGCTGATCCAGCAGCCACCGTAGCGGAGGAAGCTCCTGGGCGGGTGTGAGAACGTCCTGCGGGGCGTAGGCCAGACGATGGATCATGAAGCCGTGGCGGAGTGCCCGGTTACGCGGGGGGGTGGCCTCGCCCACGACCAGCACGCCGCGGCCGGCCTGGCGGTAGCCGGTCAGCGAGGCGGCGGCCAGTTCTTCCCAGTGGGTCAGGATGAACTGATGGTGGGAGGCTTCCAGCGTATCATCAACGCCCGTTTCGGCCGGGGCGCGGATGACGAAACGCCGGCCCTCTTCATCCAGATGTTCGGTGATCCGATCAGGCATCGCGCAAGATGAGGCGGGACGGCCCCACCGGACCGCCCCGCTTTCGTTTCAGTCCATGTTTTCCACGATGGCCTGTCCGAACTCGCTCGTTCGGAGCAGCGTGGCGCCTTCCATGAGGCGATGAAAGTCGTAGGTGACGCGCTTCTGGGCGATTGTCCGCTCGATGCCGCGGATGATCAGGTCGGCGGCCTCGTGCCAACCCATGTAGCGCAGCATCATCTCGCCCGAGAGAATCACCGAGCTGGGGTTGACCTTGTCCTGCCCGGCATATTTGGGCGCCGTGCCATGGGTGGCCTCGAAGACGGCGTGGCCGGTCTCGTAGTTGATGTTGGCACCCGGCGCGATGCCGATACCGCCCACCTGCGCCGCCAGCGCGTCGGAGATGTAATCGCCGTTCAGGTTCATTGTGGCGATCACGTCATACTCGGCGGGGCGCGTCAGAATCTGCTGCAGGAAGGCGTCGGCAATCACGTCTTTGATGACGATTTCCCGGCCGTCGTGCTCGATCACATGCCAGGGGCCGCCGTCGAGTGGGCGAGCACCGAACTCCTCACGGGCCAGTTCATAGCCCCATTCACGGAAGGCACCTTCCGTGAATTTCATGATGTTGCCTTTGTGCACGAGCGTGACGCTCTTGCGGCCGCGCTCGATGGCATAGCGGAGGGCGGCGCGCACCAGCCGACGTGTACCGTCGCGCGAGATCGGCTTGATGCCGATGCCGCTGGTCTCCGGGAAACGGATCTTCTTGACGCCCAGCTCTTCCTGCAGAAAGCGGATGAGCCGCTGCGCCTCGGGCGAGCCGGCCGGAAATTCAACACCCGCGTAGACGTCTTCCGAATTTTCCCGGAAGATTACCATGTCGACCAGCTCGGGGTGCCTGACCGGCGAGGGCACGCCCGGGAAGTAGCGCACCGGCCGCACGCAGGCGTACAGGTCGAGCTGCTGGCGCAGCGCCACGTTCAGTGAGCGGATGCCGCCGCCCACCGGCGTGGTCAGCGGTCCCTTGATGGCCACCAGGTAGTAGTCGATCGCCTTCAGCGTGTCCTCGGGCAGCCAGGTGCCGAGCTGGTTGTAGGCTTTCTCGCCGGCGAAGACCTCGAACCAGACGATCCGGCGGCGGCCGCCATAGGCCTTTTCGACGGCCGCGTCGAAGACCAGTTTGGCCGCCCGCCAGATGTCGGGCCCCGTGCCGTCGCCCTCAATGAAGGGGATGATCGGTTGATCCGGCACGTCCAGCGTGCCGTCGGGACGTTTCTGGATGCGGGCTCCTTCGGCCGGGGGTGTCAGGTGTTCGAACGTCGGGACTTCTGCCGATACCGGTTGTGCCATGATGCCCGTTGGTCCGTTTTTTCAAAGGGTAGCAATCTTCCTTAAATTAACACAAAGAAGGCTTTTTCGTCCGCTTTGGCAGAAGCTTCACGGTCGGGGTGGCCGCAGTTCCCGGGCCCGGATCGTGTGGCGCCAGCGTTCTCGTCCCTGTGCGTCATGGGCCGTGATCGTCAGCACGCGGTCGGTGCGTGGACCGGAGAAGGTGAGCAGCACCACGTTGCGCTCGCGCAGCAGCGTGCCTTCGACGCGGAGCGGATTGTCTTCTGCCACGTTCGAGGGACCCGCCGTCAACGGGGAGGTGGTAATCTCGTAGAGCGGATAGAACCCTTCCGGCTCGTAGCGCAGCAGCTCCGTGTGATGGCGGTCGCCGGTCAGGAACACCACGCCGGAGATGCCGCGGCGTACGATTTCCCGGAGCAGCCGCTCGTAGTCGTGCGGGAAGCGGGCGGCCACCGATTCGAAGCGGGTGTAGCGGTTGAGGATCTGGTTGCCGTTGGCGATGATCTTGAAGGGGGCGCGGCTGTAGGTGAGTGCGTCGATGAGCCAGGTGAGCTGTGCCTCGCCCCACATGGTCTTCGTCGAATCGTTCGGAGCGTCGTTGGGGCTCCGGTAGAAGCGGTCGTCCAGCAGAAAGAAGTCCACGTCGCCCCAGGTAAACTGGGTGAAGACGCCGGGTGTGCCGGGCAGGCCGTAGGACGGGTTGGCCCAGTACTGCTGAAAGAGGCGCAGCGCGGCGCCTTTGAGTACGTAGCTCCGGTCGGCGTTATTGGGACCGTAGTCGTGGTCGTCCCAGATGGCGTAGTGATGGGCGGTGGCGAGCAGTTCCTGCAGCAATGGATGGCTGCGGGTGTGCGCGTAGCGGTAGGACATCATGGCGGGGCTGCCAAAGTCGGCCTCCCGCAGGTACGTGTTGTCGCCGAGCCAGAGCATCACGTCGGGGTGGAGGCGCGTCAGGTGCGTGAGGATCTGGAAGTCGCCACCGTAGGGCTGGCCGGGGCGGTCATAAGGGGGATCGTTCACGTAGAAGCAGGAAGCCGCCGCCACGGTGAACGTGGGCGGATCGGTGCGCCACTGCCAGAGCGGTTGTGTCTGGAAGCGCGGCTGGTAGGGGAGCGTTAGGATCGTGTCGTTGAGCACCACGTCGTAGATATAACGGCGGCCGGGCTCCAGGTAAGGTACGGAAATATGCACGGTGTAGTCCGTCTCCGGACCGGCAAAGTACGGCGGGGTGATGCGTGCGCTGTCTTGGGGCTGCCCCTCTTCGCGGTAGAGGAGCTGCACCTGGGCCGGCGCCCACGTCTGGAGCCACACGACGACCTCGCGTTGCGTGGCGTAGCCGTTCATCGGACCCGCACGCAGTAGTTCAGCCACGGGGAGCGTCTCGGGCAGGCGAACGGGCACCTGGGCAACGGCGACTCCGATGAGCCCCCAGAGCCCGCAGAGGAAAAGCAGACAGCGTCGCATGGCACGTGCAGGGATGGTGGTTGGCGGATCAGCTCCGGACTAAACTACAAAATGCAGTAATGCGACGGGATGGCATGCGCATTTTTTAAAGCAGGCCGAGCAGGTCGCGCAGGCGTAGCTCCCAGACCTTCCAGGCTGCTTCCCAGACGATGGCCCGGCTCATTTTGGAGGAACCCTCCTGGCGGTCGGTGAAGATGATGGGCACTTCGAGCAGTCGGAAGCCCCTGCGCCAGGCCCGGTACTTCATCTCGATCTGGAACGAATAGCCGTTGGAGCGGATGCGGTCCAGGTCGATCGCCTCCAGCACACGCCGATGGTAGCACTTGAAGCCCGAGGTGACGTCGTAGACAGGGATGCAGGTGATCAGCCGGGTGTAGAGACTGGCGCTGTAGGAGAGGATCAGGCGGGAGAGTGGCCAGTTGATGATGCGCACGCCGCCGATGTAGCGCGAGCCGATGACCAGATCGGCTTCGTTGCGGCGCAGCGGCTCGAGCAGACGGGGCAGGTCGTCCGGGTTGTGCGAGAGGTCGGCGTCCATTTCGGCCAGATAGGTGTAGCCCCGTTCCAGCCCGAAGCGGAAGCCCGTCAGGTAGGCCGAGCCCAGGCCCAGTTTGCCGGTGCGTTCGATGAGAAAGAGGCGGTCCGGATAGCGGTCCTGCAGCGTCCGCACGCGTTCGGCGGTGCCATCGGGCGAAGCGTCGTCCACGATCAGCACGGAAACGTGGCACGGCAGTTCCAGCACCCGGGGCAACAGGCGCGTGACGTTCTGCGCCTCGTTGTACGTCGGGATGACTACAAGCGTGTCCGAGTGGCCGGATGTGCGCGTTGCGGTCACGATGGTTTCCCTGTTTATGAGCTGCCGAACGGAAAACGGTCCCTTAAACTACAACGGGCACAAAAAAGACCCCGGTACGTTTCTTGTCAAGTTCACGGGCATCTCAAGAAAAAGCAGCCGTTCGTATGCGCTTACATGATGCGCTTTGTCGTATCTTTAAAGGATCCGTCTTCCGGCGATTTTCCGTCGGATGTAAAATAAACCCCACCCGTTAACCACGAACAATCCGTTGCCATGGCCAGCAAGACCAGAAAGAAGCAGCAGGCGACGCAGGTAGATCAGGCCGCCGGTCAGCCCAACGGGCAGGTGGTGCAACTGCAGGTGCCGTCCAAGCCTATTCATTTTGAACAGACGTTCGAAACCTACCCGGCCGGCGCCTACACGCACGAAGAGCTGGGATTGAGCCGGGAAGATCTCCTGGCCATTTACCGCAACATGCTGTTGCAGCGGCGCTTCGAGGAGCGGGCGGCCCAGATGTACGGGAAGCAGAAGATCGCCGGCTTCCTGCATCTGTATATCGGCGAAGAGGCCGTCTCGACCGGCGCCGCTTGGTCGATCAAGATCGGACACGACTCGGTCATCACGGCCTACCGCGATCACGGGATCGCACTGGCACTGGGCATGACGGCCAACGAGTGCATGGCCGAGCTGTTTGGCAAGATCGACGGCTGCTCGCGCGGCAAGGGCGGTTCGATGCATTTCTTCAAGGCCGAAAAGAAGTTCTTCGGCGGCCACGGGATCGTCGGTGGACACGTGCCGCTGGGCGTCGGAATCGCCTTCGCCCACAAGTACAAGGAGGACGGCGGCGTATGCCTGACGTTCTTCGGCGACGGCGCCATGGGGCAGGGCACCGTCCATGAATCCATGAACCTGGCAGCTCTCTACAAGCTGCCCGTCGTCTTCATCATCGAAAACAACCAGTACGCAATGGGCACGGCCGTCTGGCGGGCCTTTGCGAACACGGAGTTCTACCGCTACGCGGCCAACTACAATATGCCGGGGGCGCTGGTGGACGGCATGGACGTCTTCAGCGTGATGAAGGCCCTGCGCAAGTACGTGGCGCTGGCGCGCGAGTATCAGCCGTCGGTGCTCGAGGTGCGCACCTATCGCTACCGCGGGCACTCGATGAGCGACCCCGCCAAGTACCGTACCAAGGAAGAACTGGAAGCCAAGAAGAAAGAAGACCCGATCATCCGGCTGAAAAGCTACATGCTCCAGCACGGACTCTCGACGAACGAAGAGCTGGACGCCATTGACGCCGACGTGAAAAAGGAAGTGCAGGCGTCCGTAGAGTTCGCCGAAAAGAGTCCGCTGCCGCCGCTGGAATCCATCTACGAGGACGTGTACGCGCAGCCGGACTATCCCTTCCTGGCCTGATTCGTATCCCCGGAACCCAACCGAGATGATAGACCATGGCCATCATGCAGTTTCGCGAGGCCATTCGGGCCGCGATGATCGAAGAGATGGAGCGCGACGAGCGCGTCTTTCTCATCGGTGAGGAAGTCGGACAGTACGACGGGGCCTACAAGGTGAGCGAGGGCATGCTCAAACGCTTCGGCCCTAAACGGGTGATCGATACCCCGATCAGCGAGGCCGGCTTTGCCGGACTGGGCATCGGGGCCGCGCTGAACGGCCTGCGTCCGATCGTGGAGTTCATGACCTTCAACTTTTCCTTTGTGGCCTTCGACCAGCTCGTCAACAATGCGGCCAAGATCCGCTACATGTCGGGTGGTCAGTTCAAGATCCCGATTGTCTTCCGGGGGCCCAACGGCGCGGCTGGTCAGCTGGCGGCCACGCACAGCACCTCGACCGAGTCGGTTTATTCCTACTTCCCGGGCCTGAAGGTCGTCGCCCCCTCGAATCCGGACGATGCCAAGGGCCTGCTCAAGTCGGCCATCCGGGACGATGACCCGGTGATCTTTCTGGAAAGCGAGTTGATGTACAGCATGCGGGGAGAGGTCAACGAGGATCCGGAATACCTCATTCCGCTCGGGAAGGCCCGCATCGCCCGGGAAGGGGAGGACGTGACGATCGTGGCGCACTCGAAGAGCTACTGGATCGCTCTGGAGGTGGCCGACCGGCTGGCCGAGGAGGGCTACAGCGCCGAAGTCATCGATCCGCGGACGATCCGGCCCTTCGACTTCGACACGGTCGTGCAGTCCATCAAGAAGACAAACCGTTGCGTGATCATCGACGAGAGCAATCCGTTTGCCAGCGTATCGTCAGAGGTGGCCTTCCAGGTTCAGCAGCGGGCCTTTGACTATCTGGATGCGCCCGTGCTGCGGGTGACGGCCAAAGACACGCCGGCGCCTTATGCGAAGAACTTGATCGAGTACTACATGCCCAGCGCCGACGCGGCCTACGAGGCCTGCAAGAAGGTCATGTACGTGGATTGATTCCCCCGAAACCATCAAAGCAATAGCAGACGGCAATGGCGATTCCCATTGAAATGCCCAAAATGAGCGACACGATGGAGGAGGGGGTGCTGGTGGCGTGGCTGGTGGAAGAGGGCCAGCGCGTGTCGGCCGGGGACGTGATCGCTCAGGTGGAAACGGATAAAGCCACGATGGACCTCGAAGTGTACGACGACGGGGTCCTGCTGAAAAAAGTGGTCAAAGAAGGCGAGTCGGTCCCCATTGGCGGACTGATCGCCGTGCTGGGGGAAGAAGGCGAAGACATTTCAGAGATTCTGGAGCGCTACAGTGGCAAGAAAAAGGCGCCCGCGAAGGCGGAGCCGGCGTCGGAAGCCGCACCGGCCGAAGCGGCATCGCAGCCCGAGCAGTCGGCCCGTGCGGGGGATGGCGCTCCGGCACCCGCAGCGACGGCCGGTGACGGCGCCGAGACGCGCATCAAGGCCTCGCCGCTGGCGCGCAAGCTGGCCAGAGAGTACGGGCTGGACCTGCGCACCATCCAGGGCACCGGACCGGAAGGGCGTATCGTACGTCGCGACATCGAGGCGGCCTTGGCCCGCCAGCGTCCAGCCGTCGAGGTGGCTGCACCGGCGCCCGAGGCCGCGCCTGCACCGGCCCCGACGCCCACGCCGGCGCCCGAGCTGCTCTACGAGTCGGTGCCCATCACGCCAATGCGCCGCACGATCGCGCGGCGGCTGGCGCAGAGCAAATTCACAGCGCCGCATTTCTATCTGACCGTCGACGTGGATGTCGAGAAAGCTGTCGCCTTCCGCCAGCAGCTCAACGAGCTGGCCGAAGCGCAGGGACGGCCCAAGATCTCCTTCAACGACCTGATTACCAAAGCCTGCGCATTGGCGCTGCGCCAGCATCCCGAAATCAACGCCTCCTATCTGGAGCAGGAGGGCGAAATTCGCCGGTGGAAGGAGATCCACATCGGGGTCGCGGTGGCACTGGAGGATGGACTGGTGACGCCGGTCATCCGCAACGCCGACCAGAAAGGGCTGGGCCAGATCGCCGAGGAGACGCGAGCGCTGGCCGAAAAAGCCCGCCAGCGCAAGTTGCAACCCCAGGAGATGGAAGGGGCGACCTTCACCACGAGCAATCTGGGGATGTACGGCATCGAGGAATTCACGGCTATCATCAATCCACCGAACGCCTGCATCCTGGCCATCGGCGCCATCCGCGACGTGCCCGTGGTGAAGAACGGTATGATTGTGCCCGGCAAGCGGATGCGGCTGACGCTTTCGTGCGACCATCGGGTCGTCGATGGAGCCATGGGGGCCCGCTTCCTCAAGACCGTCCAGCAGTACCTGGAAGAGCCGCTGAACCTGCTGCTGTAACGGGCACCTGCAGACATCTCCGGGCGTTCAGGGCAGGCGGTCCATCAGGCCGCCTGTCTGTTTTTCGGGCTATGGTGATCGTGCATCTTTCGGATCTGCACTTCGGACGACTGGCCTCCGGGGCCGTCGTCGAAGATCTGCTGGCAGAGGTGCGGCGTCAGGCGCCGGATCTGGTGGTCGTCAGCGGCGATCTGACGCAACGCGCGCGTCCGCGTCAGTTCCAGGCCGCCCGGGCATTTCTGGAGGCGCTACCCGCCCCGACGTTGGTCGTACCCGGCAACCACGACGTCTATCCCTGGTGGCGACCGCTGAATCGGCTGGCGCGGTCGCTGGCCCGTTACCGGCGATATATCACGGACGATCTGCGGCCTGCATTCGTTCACGATGAGGTAGCCGTACTGGGCCTGAATACGGCGCACGGCGCCACGGTTAAAGGCGGCCGCCTTTCTGCCGAAGATTTAGATTACATGCAGACCTTCTTTGCGGCGGTACCACCGTCGGCCATGCGCGTTCTGGTGATTCACCACCACCTGGTACAACTCCAGGCGGTGGGACCGCACGACGTGGCACGGGGCGCCCGCCGAGCACTGGAAGTGATAGCCCGGGCCGGGATCGAATTCATCCTGTGCGGACACCTGCACGTGGCCCACGTGGAGCCGGTCGTAGTGCAGCCCGACGGCCACCGCGTGGTCATTGTCAGTGCCGGAACGGCGACGAGCAGCCGGGGACGCGGTCCGCATCGAAACCGGAATTTTTACAACGTACTGCGTATCGAAGCCAGCGCTGTGCAGGTTGAAGAGCGGTGCTACGAACCGGCCCGGCGTGCTTTTGTCGACTTTCGCCGGCACCGTTTTGAAAGAGAAAAGCTTCCCGATAGATGCTGTCGTGCTTAAATTTGGAAAGACGGGTACATGCGGGAGAGTGCGCCAGAGATTATTTCAAGGGATGCGCCATTGGCGCATCTTTGCTGAGCCAACAGTTTTTGTCGATTGACTTGAACTTTTCGGACACTAATCAGAGAAAGCTTGAAAAACCCCGATGGCGCGCAGCCCGGATTTTGTACGCAGTAGTCCCGGAGGGGAAACACTCTCGATGCCGTTGGACCCGAAAGATTTTATTGCCTATGTACAGGAACGGTTAGCCTGGCTTCAGCGGGAGGTTGAGCGCCTGATCGAGGAAAACGAACGGCTTCGGGAAGAAAATCGTCGGCTTCGAGAAGAGGTAACGCTGTACCGGCTGTTTCAGGAGCTGCAACCTTCCGCCGAAGAGGGGCTGCCGGAACTGTCGGCCGAGGTGCTTCAGCAGGCCATGGCCTTCCTGGCACAGTTGCCCGAGGAACTGAGCTTTGCCGAATTCTTCGATCGGGCCGAACAGGCCGGGATCGAAAGTCAGGTGGCCCGTGACTATTTGCTTATCTTCCTGCGGGAAGACCTGCTGCGCCAGCGGGGCGGACGGTTGATCAAAACCCCCCGGGCTCCACGCCCTTCTCTAAAATAGACCTGCGCCTCACTGATCTGCATAAAAAAGGGGCGGTATGAGAACCGCCCCTTTTCGTGTTTACGGACGTTTCCATTGCTCACGAAGCTTACGTCGCTGCTCGCGCACCTGACGCTCGACGGAATCCAGCGCGCGGAGCAGGGACTCCTCCACGGTCGGGGCTACCTCGGTCGCCACGACATTCTCGGGTTTGTGGTAAACGACCACCCGCGCTCGGTAAGCATGGGGCGTATGGGTATGCTCGACCCGCTGGATGGCGACCGACACGCCAGTAATGTCGTGATGCTTTTTCGCCAACTTCTGAATGCGCTGCTCCACCTTGGCCTTCAGCGCGTCGGTCAGCTCATGATTTTCGCTGTAATACTCAAAAGCGATTCCCGGGATCTCCATAGAGACTCTCCTGGCTGGTGATTGAACTACGACAAAGATACGGACGCTGCGGGATACAGCGCCTGATACTTTTTGCGTATGTACGTCAGCCAGGGTTCCGCATCGAGCGGATGACCCGTGGCCCGTTGCAGAAGGACCGGCGCCTTCCAGGCACGGCCGTGCCGATGAATTTGCGTGCGCAACCAGGTTAGCATCGGGCGAAAGTCCCCCTCTTGCATACAGGCTGTCACGTCCGGGATGGCCTGCTCAATGGCCCGCCAGAGCTGGGCCGAAATCAGGTTCCCCAAGGTATAGGTCGGAAAGTATCCAAAAGCTCCCTGCGCCCAGTGAATATCCTGCAACACTCCTTCGCGAAGCGTCTCTGGCCGTAGCCTGAGATAACGCTGCATGCTTTCGTCCCAGGCAGCCGGCAAATCCTGCACCGAAAGACTCCCTTCGATCAGAGCGACCTCCAGTTCGAAGCGAAGCAGAATGTGCAGGTTGTAGGTAACTTCGTCGGCCTCGACGCGAATCAGGGTGGGCTGCACCCGGTTGATGGCCCGGTAGAAGGCGTCCAGCGGTACATCGTCGAGCACGCCCGGTAGATGCTCCCGGAGCCGGGGGTAGAGATGCGCCCAGAAGGGCAGGCTTCGGCCGATCAGGTTTTCCCAGAGGCGGGACTGCGACTCGTGTAGGCCCAGCGAGGCGCCGTCGGCCAGCGGCGTGCGTTCCAGCACGGGATCGATGCCCTGCTCATAGAGGCCGTGTCCGGCCTCGTGCAGCGTGGCGAACAGCCCGCTGGCGAAGTCGTGCGGATCGATACGAGTGGTCAGTCGCACGTCCGCAATGGCAATCCCGGTGCTGAACGGATGCACCGAGGCATCCAGCCGCCCGCGCTGCAGATCGAAGCCGATCGCTTCCAGCACCAGGCGGTTCAGGGCCCACTGCCGCTCGGGCTCGACGTAGCGGTGCAGGAAGGCCGCTTCGGGTTGGGATTGCTCGCAGAGCGTCTGCACAAGCGGGACCAGATGCGTGCGCAGTTGCTCGAAAAGCGTTTGCACTGCCTCGGTCGTCATGCCCGGCTCGTACTGGTCCAGTAGTGCGTCGTAGGGGTGTTTTTCGTAGCCCAGCGCTTCGGCCTTTTCCCGGTTGAGCGCCAGCAGCCGCTCCAGATAGGGCGCGAACGTGGCGTAATGATTTTCCTGTCGGGCCTGCTTCCAGGCCTCTCGGGCTTCCGACTCGGTGCGGGCCAGCGCGGCCACCAGCTCGGGCGGTACCCGCCGTGCCTTGTCGTAGTCCTCGCGCACGACCTCGACAAGCCGTACGGCCAGGTGCTTCGGAGGAAGTCCATGCACGGCGGCTGCGGCCGCTTCCAGCAGCTCGCCCGTCCGCTCCGCGATGAACCATTCATGCGCCAGCCGATGCAACGTGCCGAGCTGCTCGGCCCGCACGGCGGCTGCCCCGGCAGGCATGTAGGTTTCCTGATCCCATTCCAGCAGGGCAGCCGCCGCCCGGAGGTCCATCATGCGCGCCAGGTGCGCACGCAGCTCATCCAGCGCCGGATGGATCGCAAAGGGACTTGTTTTAGCCATTGTTTTCAACAGACCGATCGCGTTTTCTGTCGTTGACGATGTCCCCTGCAAGATACAACCGCCGCCAGGTTGGCACTGCTTGAAGAAATGTTAAGGGTCGAAAGTGGCGGCGTCGATTCGGGATCCTGCGGCTTGACGCGGCGTGAAATGGCTCGCTACCTTACTTTACGACGCACGGGCCAACGTAGCTCAGCTGGTAGAGCGGCTCACTCGTAATGAGCAGGTCGCCGGTTCGAGTCCGGCCGTTGGCTCTCAAACCCCGGCACGAAGCCGGGGTTTTTTGTTCGGGCTCTGTTTTAAAAGAAACGGAGGCCCACCACCTGAGAAATTTTCCACCGGGGCATGCGGACAGTTCAGAAGCCTCTAGATTAGAAGTCATCCGAAAAATTGTTTTTTGCGGCACGCGCAATCGTGGACGGGTAAGCCGGGGGAAACAGCGCTCGGATACGCATCGACTGCGTTTTCCTCGCCTGCGCGCTGATTCGTCCCTTTCAGGTCCGGCTCTGTGTAGGAGCGTTCGACGCGTGCGCTGGTAATCCGGTCCGGCGCGCAGCGGCGTGCTGTTTTGGGGCATGCCACTTAGGCCGGCGTCTGTGTGGCTGCCTACCAACGCGCTTGTAGTCAGGCACGAGGCAAAGCGAAGGGCCATCAACCGCGCTTGTCATTCGGCACGGAGCGCAGCGCTGGCTTACCAGATCACCTCTTATTTTCCGAATGAGTTCCAGTAAATCCAATCAATCAGTGTCGTTTTTTCTCTGCACATTATTAAAAGTATGAAAATAAATGTAGCAAAAAAAAAGAGATGCCAAAGATGAATATCATAAATCGTAAAAGAGAAAATATAAACTTGAAACAGCAACAAATAGGCGATACTAAGTTAACAGCTTTATATCTTTTTTAAGTATTGCACTAAGAGCTTCATTCTAGATCTATAATCTCTGATCTACAGTATGCTTACATAATTTATATAGCCCAAAATTATTCTGTGGTTAAAGCTTTGTATAAAATAAAGAACAAATTAAAAGAAATAGTAAACAAGATTATGAATAAGACAATGTTATCTATTGTGTAACTTATTATGCTTACTTTAATTAGATCAAAAATTATGAATGAAAATAAGCTCCATATTCCGTAAACACTAATTATTGTCCAGAAGAGCACCTCTTTTAAAGAAGAAATAGAAAGGTCGATCTTTTTTGTTAATGAACCGAAAATAAAAAGTTCAAATAAAGTAAGAAGTGAAAAAATACCTGTGACACGTATAGGAAACATGATCATCCATTTAAAATTTCTTCGAGATGGCTCTAATAAACCACTTATTAAAGCAATAATGCTTAGAATTACTAAAGTGGCTAAAATGGTTTTAAAAATATATTTATTTGTAATTAATGTATACTTTTTAATCATCATTCCTACTGCGGCTTAGTTATCTCTGCACAAAAAGCTTGATAAGCCTCTACACCCTCGCAAACATCTCGATTGCGCTCGCACCAGGCAATAGAGGCATTAATAAAATCCTGCCGCCATGATTCATAGTATATAGGAAACGCGATCAGAAATCCCTGTAGTGCACCATTAATGTATCCTAAAAGGGCTGGCAGCAGACCGTAAGGCAGCCACCATGATCCCCGAATTTCGCAGGTCCAAATCATGAAGGTAATAATGCTAAATATATCTGAGGGCCGCACCTGATCACCAATGGTAGGTTGGGTATTCAGAGGGCATGTGGTATTCTGCTGCACCAGTCGAAGCCACCCACCACCACCCCGCCGCGCCATGCCTCCACGTCCGCCACCTTCCCCCAGCAACTCCTCAACCAGCGCCCAGAATTCCTCCACCCAGGCCTCCCGTCCAAACACCAACACCGCCATATCATACAACACCGCCGCACTCCACAGCAACACCCCCGAACGCTCCCCACCCAACGCCGCCACCACCTCACGCTCATACCGCACCAACCGCTCGTCCAACTCCGCCACCGTATGCGACGTCCGAAACTCCTCCCACAACCGACCCAGCCACACCTGCTG
>WFPM01000228.1 GCA_015487635.1 Rhodothermus sp. | reverse complement strand
TCGGCCTATGACATTCGCGATGCAGTCAAGGAGGAAGTGCAGAGTCTGGGGGCTACGTTCGTGGAACTGCCCTTCGAAGTGCCCGACGCCCAGGACGTGTCGGGCTACGCGAAAGCGCTGGCCGAGGAGAAACAGCGGCAACAGGCCCAGTTACTGGTACCGCACATCGGGCGCTCGGACGTGGTGATTTCCACAGCGCAGGTGCCGGGCCGCCGGGCGCCGGTGCTGATCACGGAAGAGGCGGTGGCCGCCATGCAGCCCGGATCGGTCATCATCGACCTGGCCGCGCCCAGCGGCGGCAACTGCGTGCTGACCCGTCCGGGCGAAACCGTCGTGCACAACGGGGTGCAGATCGTCGGGCCCCTGAACCTGCCCGCCGAAATGCCGGTGCATGCCAGCCAGATGTACGCCCGGACGCTGCTGGCCATGATTCAGGAATTCACCACGCCCGAAGGCTTCCGGCCCGACTTTGAAGACGAAATCTTCAGAGGAGCCTGCGTGACCTATAACGGCGAGGTGGTCAATGAGCGCGTGCGGGCGCTACTGGCCGCCTGACATTGCCGCAGCCTTCTGTCATAAAACCGAGCGACAGCCATGCTGGACAATCTGATCATTTTCGTACTGGCCGCCTTTGTGGGCTTCGAGGTCATCAGCAAGGTGCCGCAGACGCTGCACACGCCGCTCATGTCTGGCTCGAACGCCATCAGCGGCATTACGATCGTCGGTGCGCTGGTGGTGGCTGGCATGGTGGGCGGCACCTGGTCGAAGTGGCTGGGCTTCGTCGCCCTGATTGCCGCGACGATCAACGTGGTGGGTGGCTTTCTGGTGACCGACCGGATGCTGCAGATGTTCAAGGCGCGGGAGCAGCGGGCACCTGCCCGGACGGAGCAGACGAAAACGGCCGAAGTGGCCACGGCTTCTTGAAGGGCTCCTGAGGACCGAGATTCATCGGAGGCGTACCCATGAAGACCACGCTGATTGACCTGACTTACCTGGTGGCAGCGGCCCTGTTCATCTTCGGGCTCAAACAGTTGCAGTCGCCCAAAACGGCCCGCCGCGGTAACCAACTGGCCGCGTTGGGCATGTTGCTGGCCGTGGTGGCGACGCTGTTTCTGCACAAAATCATAACGCCCATCGAAATGATCGCCGGGCTCGTCATCGGGGGCACGATCGGCGCCGTCTTGGCCAGGCGCGTCGAGATGACGGCCATGCCCGAGCTGGTGGCTGCCTTCAACGGATTCGGCGGACTGGCTTCGGCGCTGGTGGCCACGGCCGAGGTGGCCCGCTATCTGATCCCAGAAAGCTCCGGCCTGGCACTGGCCGCCCTGCTACCGGCCATCGAGCAGGTTCCCTTTGATGCCGTTCAGGCCATCACGGTCGTGCTCAGCGTGCTGATCGGTCTGGTTACCTTCTCCGGAAGTTTCGTAGCCTTTGGCAAACTGGGCGGCTACATCACGGGCAACCCGGTCATCTTTCCGGGCCTGCGGTTGCTGACGCTGCTGGTGGCACTGGGCGGGCTGGTGGCGATGGGGTTCGTAGTGGCCGGTGCCGACGCCTTCCCGACAGTCGCCGATCCGGTCGTATGGGGCATCGTGGCACTCGCCGGACTGGCGCTTGTGCTGGGCGTGCTGCTGGTCATTCCGATCGGCGGCGCCGACATGCCCGTAGTGGTCTCGCTGCTCAATTCCTACTCGGGACTGGCCGCGGCGGCCACCGGATTCGTGCTGGACAACACGGCGCTGATCGTCAGCGGGGCGCTGGTGGGCGCTTCCGGGTTGATTCTGACCCGGATCATGTGCGAGGCCATGAACCGCTCGCTGCTGAACGTGCTGCTGGGCGGCTTTGGCGGCGAAGCCGGAGACGGCGCGGCGGTGGCCGCGGCCGAAGGCAAGACCGTCCACGAAGCAACGGTCGAAGATGCCGCCATCCTGCTGGCCTATGCGAACAAGGTGATCATCGTACCCGGCTACGGGATGGCCGTGGCCCAGGCGCAGCACCAGGTGCGCGAGCTGGCCGACCTGCTGCAGGAGCGGGGCGTGGAGGTCAAGTATGCCATTCACCCCGTCGCCGGTCGCATGCCCGGACACATGAACGTGCTGCTGGCCGAGGCCAATGTGCCCTACGACCAGCTCTATGAAATGGACGAAATCAACGACGAGTTCGCCACGGCCGACGTGGCCCTGGTTATTGGTGCCAACGACGTGGTGAACCCGGCCGCCCGCTACGACAAAAACAGCCCGATCTACGGCATGCCGATCCTGAACGTCGATCAGGCCAAGACCGTGCTCGTGCTCAAGCGCAGCCTGCGGCCGGGCTACTCGGGCATCGAGAACGAGCTGTTCTACCTGCCCAACACGCGCATGCTCTTTGGCGATGCCAAGGAGTCGCTGATCAAGCTGATCAACGAGATCAAAAACCTGTAAGCAGATCGTCCGCCGGTGAGAAGAAAGGCCGGGCTTATGGGCCCGGCCTTTCTGTTTTTACCCTGGATCGTGGTTGCAACAGCTACCTAAAAACATAGACATTTAAACATTAGCAGCTGCTGCTTTAGGGGCTCCGCTTAGATTGCGTCCCTCTAAGAAACCTTTTAGCGAAACCCCAACCCGCACCACAGGGCGGACTTCCCCACCTCCATGTAGGAGATGGGACAGGAGAAATTCGTTGAAGTTTTAAGCTCCGGCTTCGGCTGTCGGGGCATCAATCAGTTCGGTTACCCACCAGGTGGGCAGGGCAAACGCGGCCCGGTGCACGTCCGGGTTGTAGTAGCGGCCTGTCAGCAACCGCTGGGGCTCACGCACCGAATGGCCGTCTTTGGTGCAGGCCACGAACGCCATCTGGGCCCCGACGTAGGTAAAGATCGTGGCCTGGTAGACTTCGACGCGGGGAAACACCTGCCGCAATCGGGCGACCCCATCGCGGACGACCGGCCCGTCGAAAAGCGGCATGCACAGATGGCGCGCAAATACACCGCCCGGTTTTAGACAGGCCCAGGCATTTCGGATGAACTCCGGCGTAAAGAGCACTTCACCCGGACCGACCGGATCGGTGGAATCCACCAGAATGGCATCGAACGGTTGCTGGCGAGGGGCTTCCTCGGCCACGTACTGCGCGGCATCGCCGATGATCAGCGTGACCCGCGGGTCGTCGTAGTTCCCGTTGAAGCCCAGGAATTCTTTGCTGCGCTCAATAACCACCCGGTCGATTTCCACCATAACGACCCGCCGGACCCAGTCGTGGCGCAGCACCTCGCGCAGCGTGCCGCCGTCCCCTCCGCCGATGATCAGCACCGAGACGTCGTTCATACTGGCCGGCAACGCTCCCAGCAGCGGTACGTGCGTGAGCATTTCATGGTAGACAAACTCGTCGCCCTGGGTGGTCTGCAGGTTGCCGTCCAGCACCAGCACCCGGCCAAAGAATGGATGCTCGTAGATTTCCAGCAGCTGATAGGGCGTCTGCTCGCGATGGAGCAGCCGCATGCGAAAGCCCAGCGTTACATCGTCGGTGCCGGTTTCGTACCACCAGATCGGCTCGTTCTCCGAAGCAGCCCCGAATTCTGCCATCCTTGTTACAGGTTGCGTCACATAAACAGAAACCGCATAGCCTACCGCTGCATAAGCCTTCGGGTTTCTGCCGAAGGAACCTTTTCCCCGGCATTGAACATTCGAGGGCACCAAAAAGCCGAAAAGTTATGGCCGAGCAGCAGGTTCTGGACGTGCCTGCCATCCGGGAGCGGCTGGCCTGGATTCAGGAGCGGATCGAACGCGCCTGTCGGCGGGCCGGACGCGATCCTGACGAGGTGACGCTTATCGGCGTGACCAAGACGTTTCCGGTTGCGGTGGTGCAGGCGGCCTACGAGGCCGGACTGCGCCATTTCGGCGAGAACCGGGTGCAGGAGCTGGTAGCCAAAACGGCCGTGCTGCCCGGACACATTGAAGGTGGAGAGGTCACCTGGCACATGATCGGCCACCTGCAGCGCAACAAGGCCAAAGACGTGGTGGCCCATGCCGACTGGCTGCACAGCCTGGACAACCTGCGGCTGGCCGAAACGCTGGAACGCCGGGCAGCCATGGCCGATCGCGTGCTGCCGTGCTTTGTGGAAGTGAACGTCTCGGGCGAACCGACCAAATTCGGGCTCGAACCCGACGCCGTCCACGACTTTCTGGACGCGCTGGCGCCTTTCGAGCACCTGGAGATCGTGGGACTCATGACGCTGGCGGCTCCTGCCGAGGATCCGGAAACGGTGCGGCCTCAGTTCCGGCTGCTGCGCCGGCTGGCCGAGACCTACGATCGCCGCAACAATCCGCGCGTGCACCTGCGTTACCTGTCGATGGGCATGAGCGGCGACTTCGAGGTGGCCATTGAAGAAGGGGCTACCCATGTGCGGATCGGAACTGCGCTGTTTGGGCCACGCCTGGAGCCATGAGGTGCGAAATAGTGCTTTTTTTCCTATCTTTGAATGAACCCTGATGCATTCGGTATGCCCTCATGAAACTCTCACCGCTGGACATTCGCAAACAGGAATTTACGCGGGCTTTTCGCGGCTACGAAGTAGAAGAAGTACAGGCGTTTCTGCAGACCGTCTCGGAGCAGTGGCAGCAGCTGCTGGATGAACAGCGCCGACAGGCCGAGCGCATCCGCGAACTGGAAGAAAAGCTGGAACACTACCGGCGGATTGAAGAAGCGCTGCAGCAGGTGCTGGAGACGGCCCGCGAGAACGCCCGCCAGACCATAGAGCAGGCCGAGCGCAAAGCCCGGCTTCTGCTGGAAGAGGCGCAGACCCGGGCAGATGAAATCCGCTGGCAGGCCGAACAGGAACGCCGCCGCCTGCAGCAGCGCATCGCCGAGCTGGTTGAACGCCGTGATGAGCTGATCGCTCGGCTGCGCGCCTTCCTGCGGGCGGAAATGGAGGTGCTGGCGAAATTCGAAGAACGGGCGCAGGAGCCGCAGCCGGAAACCGCGGCTTTGCACGCAACGGCCGAACCCGCTACGGAGGCAGTACCTGCGGAGGCTCCGGCCCAGGCCGCAGAAGAGCCGGAAGCCCTGGCTCCTTCCGAGTCGGCCGAATCTGCTACCGAAGAGCAGGCTGCTTTCGAACCGACTCAGGCGGAAGTTGCGAAAGGCACACCGGCGTCTGAGGAGCCCTCTATGGTGCCACGCTTTGCCACCTTCCAGCCAGAATCCGGGGCAACGGAAGCAGCACCGGCTGCTTCTGAACCCTCCGCTTCCGAACCGCCCACGCCGCCCGAGCCGCCCACCGAACGAAAAGGATGGACGGTGCGGAGCATTGTGGGCACTCCGCCGGCTTCTCAGACGCCGGACGAATCTCGGGAAAATCCACCCCGGTCGAGCGAACAGGTGAACGAAGAGTTCGAAAAGATCCGTCGTATTCTGAAAGATCTGGATTGACAGCAAACCATGCAGGAGTCGCTGTTCGACATCGAAACGTATCGCCGTCAGGTCGAGGAAGCGGCCGCCTACATTCGCGAACGCACGCAGCTGCGGCCGCGGCTGGGCATCATTCTGGGCACCGGGCTGGGTGAGCTGGCCCGTGAAATTGAGGCCGAAACCACGTTGCCCTACGACGAAATCCCGCACTTTCCGCTCTCGACGGTCGAGTCGCACCACGGCCGACTGATCGTCGGCCACCTGAGCGGCGTTCCGGTCTGTGCCCTGCAGGGACGCTTTCATCTGTACGAGGGGTACACGCCCCGTCAGGTTACCTTCCCGGTACGTGTGCTGGCCACGCTGGGCATCGACACGCTTTTTATCTCGAACGCGGCCGGCGGCATGAACCCGCTGTTTCGTCGGGGCGACCTGATGCTGATTACCGACCATATCAACCTGCAGGGTCAGAATCCGCTGGTCGGTCCCAACGTCGACGACTGGGGGCCGCGCTTCCCGGACATGAGCGAGCCCTACGACCCGGAATTGCGCCGCCTGGCCGAGGAAAAGGCGCTGGAACTGGGCATCAAGCTGCAGCAGGGCGTGTACGTGGCCGTGCTGGGGCCGAACCTGGAGACGAAGGCGGAATACCGGTTCCTGCGGCTCATCGGCGCCGACGCCGTCGGGATGAGCACGGTGCCCGAGGTGATCGTGGCCCGGCACATGAACCTGCGCGTGATGGCCATTTCAGTCATTACGGACGAATGCTTCCCGGACGCGCTGGAGCCGCTGTCGCTCGAAGCGGTGCTGGCTGCCGCCGCCGAGGCCGAACCTCGCCTGACCCGGCTGATGAAGGCTGTGGTGGAAGCCGTCGGGCAACAGGCCGCCGCCCCTTCAACCTGAAGTGTCGTGGTGCTCGATGCTTCCATGGGAGGGTGAAATCTGGGACGAGGAGCGCTGGGAAGCCTACCTGAAAGCGCGGCGACGCCAGATCGACCGCCTGCTGGAAGACTATTTCACGTTTACCCGCTACGATCCCTACCCCGAAGGTGCGTCTTCCGACCAGGTACGTGCCTGGAAGACGCGCCTTCGGGTTTTTCTTGAAGAGCGCGGCTGGAGCGCAGAAGCTATCGACGGCCTGCTACGGGCCCGTGAGGGGCGCTTTCCGTTCGAGGGAGACGGCTTGGAGGGCGAAGAAGAGGAGACGCTGTTGCCTGAAGCCGAAGCCTGTCGAATGCTGATAGCACGGGCCCGCCAACTGGCCGAAGCCGTACAGGAATGGGCCCAACGACTGCCCGGCACGCTCAAGACCAGCGAGCTGGTACACTTCTGCGCCAGCCTGGTTCAGATCCCACTGGAACTGGCCGAAGGACACCTGCTGGGCTACGAACGCGAAACGCTCGGCGGCAACATTGTGTGCACACGTAATGCCCTGAACACGGCCAACCGGGCCTTGGAGGCGCTCGCCGAACTGCGCACGGTACCCTGCATGGCGGCCAAACGCTACCGCACCCTCTATGAGGAGGTTTACGAGCTCCGCAATGCGCTGGCGTTGCACGTGCAGCGTCTGCGGGCCCGCTTGCAGGTGGGGCTGGATTAATCCGTCGGGAGCGGCGCCGTCTCCGGCTGCCAGCCCAGCCGCAGCGACAGTTCCCGAGTGGTCTCCAGCACGACCGGAGCCAGCTCGGCCAGGCGACGCTCGGGAAGCCGAACGGCCGGCGCCGAGAGGCTGAGTGCTGCCACCACACGGCCTGTCGCGTCGCGTACCGGTGCGGCCAGACACCGCACGCCGATTTCTCGCTCCTCCAGGTCGATCGCGTAACCCAACCGGCGCACCCGCTCCAACTCCTGTAGCACGGCGTCCACCCGGGTTAGCGTGCGCGGCGTGAAGGCCGCCAGGGGTTCGGGACCCAGCAGCTGCCGCACTTCTTCTTCCGAACGCCAGGCCAGCAACACCTTCCCGACACCTGTGCAGTGCAGTGGCACGCGGGCGCCCAGCTGCGTGAACAGGCGCAGCATCTGACGGCCTTCTACCTGCTGAATGTAGACGGCTTCGGCACCGTCAAGTACCGCCAGATTGACCGTCTCGTTGACCCGGGCCACCAGTCGCTCCATGACCTCCAGCGCCAGCGTCGACAGGCTGTTCGGATGACAGAAAGCCTGGCCGATCTGGTAGGCCCGTAGTCCGATGCGCCAGAGGCCGGAGCGCTCGTCCCAGTCAACAAAGTGCCGCCGCCGCAACGTCTCCAGCAGCCGATAGGTGGTGCTCGGCGTCAGTTCGGTACGTCGCGCCAGTTCAGACAATGAGAGCGCCTCGCCGCTGCCCAGCTCTTCGAGCAGGCGTAGCCCGCGTTCCAGCGCCCGCACCCCGGTCGGCTCACCGGTGCGGGCACGTCCGGGTTTTCGCATGGCCACGATTGGTTTGATTTTGTTTTTTGTTTAATGGAAATTAATTTCATCTATTGACAAAGTCAAGAGAAAGTTGTAGGTTTGGAGTAGCACAATCGGCAACCATTTCTGAAGGGACCCATGCAAGGCATTGAGATTCGAGGCGCGCGGCTGCCCGAAGCCGAACAGGTGCTGACGCCCGAAGCGCTGGACTTTGTGGCCGGGCTGCATCGCGAGTTCAATGCGGTGCGCAAGGGACTGCTGGCCCGCCGGGCGGAGATCTGGGCGCGGTTGCTCGAAGGAGCACGTCCCGATTTTCTGCCGCACACGCGGCACGTCCGCGAAGGAGACTGGAAGGTGGCACCCTGTCCGGACGATCTGCAGGACCGGCGTGTGGAGATCACCGGACCGGTGGATCGCAAGATGATGATCAATGCGCTGAACTCAGGGGCGCGGGTCTTTATGGCCGACTTCGAGGATGCGCTCTCGCCTACCTGGGAAAACGTGGTGCGCGGCCAGAAGAACCTGATCGACGCCGTGCGCCGCACGCTGGAATACACTTCGCCGGAGGGGAAGGAGTACCGGCTGAGGGAGAAGCTGGCCACATTGCTGGTACGGCCGCGCGGGTGGCATCTGGAAGAGCGGCACGTGTGGATCGACGGCGAACCCGTCAGCGCCTCCCTTTTTGATTTTGGCCTGTACTTTTTTCACAACGCCCGAGAACTCCTGGAGCGGGGAAGCGGGCCGTATTTCTATCTGCCGAAGCTGGAAAACCATCTGGAAGCGCGGCTCTGGAACGATGTGTTCAATTTTGCGCAGGATTACCTGGGAATCCCGCGCGGAACGATCCGTGCCACCGTGCTGATTGAGACGATTCTGGCCGCGCTGGAAATGGAGGAGATCCTTTACGAGCTGCGGGATCATGCGGCCGGACTGAACGCCGGGCGCTGGGACTACATCTTCAGTTGTATCAAGAAATTCCATGCGACGGCGCCCATCTTTCCGGACCGGGCGCAGGTGACGATGACCGTGCCGTTCATGTACGCCTACACGGAGTTGCTGGTGAAGACCTGTCACCGGCGCGGCGCGCACGCCATCGGCGGTATGGCTGCCTTCATCCCCTCGCGGCGCGATCCGGCGGTCAACGAGCGCGCACTGGCCGAAGTGCGGAAGGACAAGGAGCGGGAGGCCGGGCAGGGCTTCGACGGTACCTGGGTGGCCCATCCCGATCTGGTGCCGGTGGCCGAGGAGGTGTTCAACCGCTACCTGGGCGATCGGCCGCACCAGAAGGACCGATTGCGTGAGGATGTACAGGTGACGGCCGACGATCTGCTGGACTTCCGGGTGCCGGGCGGCCGCATCACCGAAGGCGGTCTGCGCAACAACGTGAGCGTGGCGTTGCAGTACCTGAACCAGTGGTTCTCGGGCAACGGGGCGGCCGCGATCTTCAATCTGATGGAGGATGCGGCCACGGCCGAGATCGCCCGCGCGCAGCTCTGGCAGTGGGTCCACCGCGAGGCGCGTCTGGATGACGGTCGGCCTATCACGCCCGAGCTGTACGCGCAGGTGCGCGAAGAAGAGTTGGCGAAACTGGGCGGGCGCGACACGGCCCATTACCGCGAGGCGGCCGAGGTGCTCGACTACCTGGTACTGTCGGATTCCTTCGTTGAATTTCTCACGCTGCCGGCCTACGAGCGCCTGCTCCAGATGGAGATGGTGCCGAGCTGACACACGGATCGCACACGCCGCCGTTTTCCCGGCCCGCTCCACGCCCGGAGCGGGCCATTTGTTTGATTCGGATTGGGCCTCCCGCGTTTTCTACAGCATTCTTAACGGGCCGGGGGCACGCACGGCGATGGAATTGCGTATTTTTCAGGGATTCCTGAACGCGCAGAGCAAGCAGTCAACGTCGGCACCGATAGGCATGAAGCGCTTTAAGCAGGTTGAGCAGTTTCGACACCCGGAGATTGAGCACGAAATCCTGCGTTGGTGGAAAGCGCGCCAGATCTTTCCGCGGAGTATTGCGCAGCGGGAAAACGGCCCTACGTTCTCCTTCTACGAAGGGCCGCCCACGGCCAACGGCAAGCCCGGCATCCATCACGTCCTGGCCCGGACGATCAAGGACATCTTCTGCCGCTACAAGACCATGAAGGGCTTCCGTGTGGAGCGGAAGGCGGGCTGGGATACGCACGGACTGCCCGTGGAGATTGAGGTCGAAAAGGAACTGGGCCTGGAAGGACGGGCGCAGGTGGAGGCGTTCGGCATCGAAAAGTACAACGCCGCCTGTCGCCGGAGCGTCCTGCGCTACAAGGAGCTCTGGGACCAGCTTACGGAGCGGATCGGCTACTGGGTGGATCTCGAGCATCCGTACATCACGTTCGAGAACGCCTACATCGAAACCGTCTGGTGGCTGATCAAACAGATCTACGAGAAGGGGCTGCTCTACAAAGGCTACAAGATCCAGTGGTACAGTCCGGGCTCTGGGACGGTACTCTCCTCGCATGAGGTGAGCCTTGGCTACAAGGAAGTGGACGATCCCAGCGCGTACGTGCGTTTTCCGGTACGAGGATCCGAACGCACTTACCTGCTGGCCTGGACGACGACGCCCTGGACGCTTATCTCGAACGTGGCGCTGGCCGTCGGGGCCGACATTCCCTACGTCAAGGTGCGGCGCGAGGACCCGGAGCGGGGTACCGAGTACCTGATCCTGGCGCAGGATCGGCTGGACGTGCTGCGGGACGAGTCGGCCGAGGTGGTCGAGACCTTCCCGGGGCAGGCGCTGGTCGGCACGCGCTACGAGCCGCTGTTTCCGTATTTCAAGGATCGCTTCAAAGAAGGGGAAGCCTGGCGGGTCATCGCGGCCGACTTTGTCTCGACCGAGGAAGGTACGGGCATCGTCCACCTGGCGCCGGCCTTCGGTGCCGAGGACTACGAGGCCGCCCAGAAGGAAGGGCTGCCCCTGATCAATCCGATCACGCCCGAGGGCACCTTTACCGACGAGGCACCGCTGGTGGCCGGCCTGTGGTTCAAGGATGCCGACAAGGTCATTCTGCGCGATCTGCGGCAGCGGGGCCTGCTTTTCCGCCAGGAAACCTACCGGCATAACTATCCGCACGACTGGCGCAAGGGCACGCCCCTGATGAATTATCCGGTCGAAAGCTGGTTCATCCGAACCACGGCCGTCAAGGACCGGATGATCGCGCTGAACAAAACGATCCACTGGCATCCGCCGTCGATCGGGGAGGGACGCTTCGGCGAGTGGCTGCGCAACAACGTGGACTGGGCGCTGAGCCGCCAGCGCTACTGGGGCACACCGCTGCCCATCTGGCAGAGCGACCGCAATCCGGATTACATCGAGGTCATCGGTTCGATCGAGGAGCTCCGGCAGAAGCTGGGCGGCACGTTCCCGCCCGAAGCCTACAACCCGGAGACCGGCGAGCTGGACCTGCACCGGCCTTACGTGGACCGGCTCACATGGCCGGCGCCGGACGGCGGCACGATGCGCCGCGTGCCCGACCTGATCGACGTCTGGTTCGACTCGGGCGCCATGCCCTTCGCCCAGTGGCATTACCCGTTCGAGAACCAGGAGGTCTTTCAGCGCACCTTCCCGGCCGATTTCATCGCCGAAGGCGTCGATCAGACGCGCGGCTGGTTCTACACGCTGCACGCCATTGCTACGATGGTGATGGACAGCGTGGCCTTCCGGCACGTGGTGGTCAACGGCCTGGTGCTCGACGAGAAGGGCGAGAAGATGTCCAAGTCGAAGGGTAATGTGGTCGATCCCTTCGACGTGGTCGAGCGCTACGGGGCCGATCCGGTGCGCTGGTACATGATCAGCAATGCGCCGCCGTGGGAGAACATCCGCTTCTCGGAGCGCGAGCTGGATGCCACGCGGCGCCGCTTCTTCAACACACTGGCGAACGTCTACGCCTTTTTCGCCACGTACGCGAACGTGGACGGCTTCGTCTATTCCGCCGAGCGCATGCCCGTCGGCGAGCGTACCGAGCTCGACCGCTGGATCATCAGCCGGCTCAACAGCACGGTGGCCGAGGTGGAAGCGGCCTACGAAGATTACCATCCGACGCGGGCGGCGCGGGCCATCGAACGCTTCGTGGACGAGCTGTCGAACTGGTACATTCGCCGTTCGCGGCGGCGCTTCTGGAGCGCCCGCACGGGCGAACAGGAAAATGAACGCGACAAGCAGGCCGCCTACCAGACCGTTTACGAATGCCTGGAGACGACGGCGCTGCTGATGGCGCCCATCGCGCCGTTTTTCAGCGAATGGCTTTATCGGGCGCTTCAGGAAGGTAGCGAGGTGAAGGGGCCCGAGTCGGTCCATCTGGCCGACTTCCCGAAAGTGGATCGGGCGGCGATCGATCCGGTGCTGGAGCAGCGCATGGCGCTGGCGCGGACGATCGTCTCGATCGTGCTCGCATTGCGCAACCAGGCCCGGATCAACGTTCGGCAGCCGCTCCCCCGCATTTTGGTGGTGACGGGCACCGGCGTCGAACGCGAGGTAGTCGAGTCGGTGCGGCCGCTCATTCTCGAAGAGGTCAACGTCAAGGACATCGAATACGTCGAAGGCACCAGCCGCGTGGTGCGCCGTACGGCCAAGCCGAACTATCCCCGGCTGGGTAAGCGACTGGGTAAGCTCATGAAAGGTGTGGCCGCTCGCGTGGCCCAGTTCACCGAGGAGGAAATCGACCGGTACCTCCGGGAAGGAAGCCTGGTGCTGGAGGTGGACGGCCAGCAGGTGGAGCTGGGACCTGAGGATCTGGAGATCAAGAGTGAAGGCATCGAAGGCTGGCTCGTAGGCCAGGAGGATGGCGTGACCGTGGCGCTCGACACGAACCGGACCGAGGAGCTGATTCTGGAAGGGCTGGCCCGCGAGGCCATCAACCGCATCCAGAACCTGCGCAAAAAGGCCGGATTCGAGGTAACCGATCGCATCGTGGTCAGCTACCGGGCCGAAGGACAACTGGCCCGTGCGCTGGAGCAACACGCCGACTGGATCCGGAACGAGACGCTGGCCGTAGCGTTGCAACCGTCCGAGCAGCCTACGGGCACCCACGTAGAGACGTTCGACATCGATGGGGAGACCTTCACGGTAGGCGTACAACGCGTGCCGGTGGCGACCACTACAGGACAGCAGGTCTGATCCCTGCCTGCTGCCCTTTTGTTTTTTCGAGCTTTTGTGGGGTGGTAACATCAAGTTCTGCAAGTACTATGGCAGAAAAGCACGAGCAGGAGCACAACGCCACGCCGAATCCGGAGGCGTCGGACCAGGAAGCCGCGGAGCCCGTGCGTCGGACTCCGTTCACAGACGAAGAGTTGGAATACTTCCGGCAGTTGATTCTGGAGAAGCGCCGGCAGGCCGTGGAAGACATTGAGCGCATGAAGGCCCAGCTGGAAGATGCCCGGGAGCAGGGCGGCACCGACACCGCCTACAGCTTCCATATGGCCGACGCCGGCACCGATGCCATGGAGCGCGAAAAACTCTTCCTGATGATCGCCCGACAGCAGAAGTACATCAGCCATCTGGACCGGGCACTTGAGCGCATCAAGAACAAGACCTATGGGATCTGCAAGGTGACCGGCAAGCCCATCCCCCGTGAGCGTCTGGAAGCGGTGCCGCATACGGAAGTCTCGATTGAGGCCAAACTCAAGCAGAGGAAATAACCGTTTCTGGGTGTGCGGGGGTAAGCTCATGCGGATACTCTGGGTCACGCTGCTGGTGGTACTGGTGGACCAGTTCACGAAGGTGCTGGTGGTCCAGACCATGTACCTCGGCGAGTCGATTCCTGTGCTTGGCGACTGGCTCAAGCTCACCTATACGGAAAATCCCGGCATGGCCTTTGGGCTTTCGTTCGGGCCGCCGGGAACCGTGGCCGTGCTGGCCATCGTGGCCACGGTGTTGATTGCTTGGTACCTTTACCGCATCCGGGATGGCTATGCCCCATACCGGGCCAGCCTGGCCGTGATTCTGGGAGGAGCGCTGGGCAACATCATCGATCGCCTTTTCTATGGTTTACTTTATGGCTATGCCGGTTTTTTTCACGGACGCGTGGTCGATTTTCTCCACATAGACCTGTGGCGGGGCTATTTGCCTGAATCCATCCCCTTCATCGGGGGAACCTATGTGGCCTTGTTTCCTATCGGAAACGTGGCCGACGTAGCGATCGTGATCGGCGTGGTGGGTCTGCTGCTCTTCCAGAACGAGTTCCATCGCCGTCAGCAAGCGGCCGTTGCGGCGGCTGCCGCTCTGGAACAGCCCGTCGAGGAGTCATAGGCAGGTGGAACCCGGAGATTCCGGGCGGTATATCAGCGCTGCATTACGAAAGCTCTGGGTGGTGACGTGCAGGCTATGGCTTCGTATCGCGATCGGATTCGAAATTTCTGTATCATTGCCCATATCGACCACGGCAAGAGCACGCTGGCCGACCGGCTTCTGGAACTGACCGGAACGCTCTCGGAGCGGGAGTTGAAGGACCAGGTGCTCGACAGCATGGATCTGGAGCGCGAGCGCGGGATCACGATCAAAAGTCACGCAATCCGCATGAAGTACCGCGCCCGCGATGGGGAAGAGTACATCCTGAACCTGATCGATACGCCCGGACACGTCGACTTCACCTACGAGGTGTCGCGGGCGCTCAAGGCCTGTGAAGGGGCCATCCTGGTAGTCGATGCCTCGCAGGGCATTGAGGCCCAGACCATCTCGAACCTGTACTTGGCGCTCGGGCACGACCTGGAAATCATTCCGGTGTTGAACAAAGTCGATCTACCCAATGCCCGGCCTGACGAGGTGGCCCAGTCGATCGAAGAATTGATCGGAGAGCCGGCCGAAGACATCCTGCGCATTAGCGCCAAGACGGGCGAAGGCGTGCCCGAGTTGCTGGAACGCATCGTGCAGCGCATTCCACCCCCCAAGGGCGATTCGGAGGCACCGCTGCGGGCGCTTGTGTTCGATTCGGTTTTCGACACCTACCGCGGCGCCGTCGTCTATGTGCGCGTGTTCGACGGCACGCTGAAAACCGGTGAGCGTATCCGCTTCATGTCGAACGGCCGCGAGTACGTGGCCGAAGAGATCGGCATTCTGCGGCTGGAGCGGCAGCCGGTGGAAATGCTCCGCGCCGGCGAGGTGGGCTACGTGATCGGCTCGATCAAGGACATTCGCTCGGCCCGCGTGGGCGACACGATCACGCATGCTCGCCGTCCGGCCAGCGAGCCGATCCCGGGCTTTCGGCAGGTCAAGCCCATGGTCTTCAGCGGCGTCTTCCCGACCAATCCGGATCAGTACGAGGACCTGCGGACGTCGCTGGAAAAACTTCAGTTGAACGACGCCTCGCTGACCTTTACCCCCGAAACGTCGGCTGCGCTGGGCTTCGGCTTCCGCATCGGCTTTCTGGGCCTGCTCCACATGGAGATCGTCCAGGAACGCCTGGAGCGCGAGTTCGGCCTGGACATCATCACCACCGTACCGAACGTCGAATACCAGGTGGTGCTGCGCTCCGGTGAGGTGATCACAGTGGACAACCCCAGCGAAATGCCCGACGCCGGTAAGATCGCCGAAATCCGCGAGCCCTACGTGCGGGCCGACATCATCACGCCCGCCGAGTACATCGGCCCGCTGATGCAGCTCTGTCAGGACCGGCGCGGTATTTACATCAATCAGGTATACCTGGACCGTACGCGCGTCAATCTGCAGTACGAACTGCCACTGGCCGAGATTATCTTCGACTTTTACGACAAGCTCAAAAGCGTCAGCCGCGGTTATGCCTCGTTCGACTACGAGATCCTGGACTACCGGCCCAGCGATCTGGTGCGGCTGGACATTCTGATCAACGGCGAGCCGGTCGATGCGCTCTCGACGATTGTGCATCGGAGCAAGGCCTACGAGGTCGGACGGAAGCTGACGCAGAAGCTCAGGGAACTGATTCCGCGACAGCTTTTCGACGTGGCGATCCAGGCAGCCATCGGCTCGCGTGTGATTGCCCGCGAGACGATCAAGGCGCTCCGCAAAGACGTGACGGCCAAATGCTACGGAGGCGACGTGACCCGGAAGCGGAAGCTGCTGGAGCGCCAGAAGGAAGGTAAAAAGCGCATGAAGCAGGTAGGGCGCGTCGAGGTGCCCCAGGAGGCCTTCCTGGCCGTTCTTTCGGTGGGAGACTGATGCGATGACACGAAGCCCGGCAGGCTACGGTAAGTGGTGGGGCTGGCTGCTCGGCCTGCTGCTGGTCGGACCGGCCGTGGCCCAGGACGGCGCCATTAAGCACTTGCTGCACCGCATTCAGGCGCAGCGGGCGCTGGTGTGGACCTACCGCACCGCCTGGCTGAAGCAGCAGGCCGCCGAATGGGCCACCATGCTGCCGGCGCGTCCTCCCGAGCCGCTCCCGCTGGCGCTCTATGAGCGGTATCCGGTGCTGGGTCGCCTGGCGGTTCGGGCTGCTCCGGAAAAAGAAGCAACTTCGACGTTTGTGCTGGAAAGATGGCGTGTGGTGCGGCGTTTCGAGCAGCGCTGGTTCCTGCGGCGCTTCGGGCAGAACGGCTGGGCCTATCTGGGCAGCAATAGCTGGACGCCCCTGGATACACTGCGCACCCCCGAGTTGCGGGCCCGCCTGCAGGCACACTTCGGCGACCCGACGCGCACGCTGGCCGAGGTGGATCTCTACCAGCGGCGGCCGCGCGACGAATACATCCAGTTCGAATACTGGCTGGTGCTCAACGATTCGATTCCGTTCCGGATCATGGACGTGAACGGGCCTTTCGAGCGCGGAATCGTCGTGGCCAGCGCGCCGCGCTACCGGGACCAGCTCTGGACGATCCGACAGGCCCTGCTGGGGCGGCTGATCATCGATCCCCGACGGGCTCCTTTTGTGGACTACTACTACCAGCGCGAGACGGACACCTGGTATCTGACCGGCTTCGACGGCCGGGCGTTTTTCCTGGAGCCCATCCGGCGACCCCTGATGATTCCGGGGCGACCACGTCTGTCGGACATTGATTGAACCGGAGGCCTTTTGTAGCGTTTTCCCGACGTTGTTCAGACCAGACCCTACCGAGCCTTGGCAGCCACGCATCCCGAATCGACCACAAAGCAGCGCACCCGGAGGCGTCGGGGCCGCGTCGACCCACCGAGCACGCCTTCGACCGACGGGCAGGCCCGCCCCGCTAAAAGCAAGCTCCGCGAGTGGGTTGAGGCGCTGGCCTTTGCCCTGGTGGTGATGCTGGTGGTGCGCACGTTTCTGTTCGATCTCTTCCGCATTCCCACACCTTCCATGGAAAAAACGCTGCTGGTGGGCGACTACCTGTTCGTCTCCAAATTGCACTACGGTGTGCGCACGCCCATCTCGCTGGGCATCCCGTTCACCAAAATCTATGTGAAGGGCCTCACACTACCGCACACGCGACTTCCGGGCTTCACCGAGATCAAGCGGGGCGATGTGATCGTGTTCAACTATCCGCCGGAGGATCTGCCGATCGATCGCAAGACGCACTACATCAAGCGCGTGGTGGGACTGCCGGGCGATACGCTCTGGATTCAGAACAAGGTGGTCTACGTCAATGGCGAACCGCAGCCGCTACGGCCCACCATGCAGCAGTACTGGCGGGTTGTCAAGAGCGATCCGCGCATCATGCTGCCGGAAGTGCGGCTGGTCGAGCTGGGCATTGAGGAGGTACAGCCAACCCCGGATCCCCGTCAGGTGCTGATCATGGCGACGCCCGAGGCGGCCGAGGCCATCGCGCAGTGGCCCTATGTGGAGCGCGTGGAGCCTCTGGTGATCCCGCGCGGCAGTACCTACAGCGACCTAATGTATCCGCCGGGTATGGGCTATTCGCCGGACAACTACGGTCCGGTGATCATTCCGGCCCGGGGACGAACCGTCGCGCTGACCGAAGCAAACTGGCCTTATCTGGAGCCCGTGATCCGGCGCTACGAGGGGCACACGACCGGGAGGCAGCAGGACGGCACGTTTCTGATCGACGGCCGCCCGGCGACCACCTACACGTTCGGCCAGGACTACTACTTCGTCATGGGTGATAACCGGGACAACTCGGAGGACAGCCGCTTCTGGGGATTCGTCCCGATGGACCACGTGGTAGGAAAAGCGCTGTTCATTTACTTCTCCTGGGACGGTCGCCATCATCTACCGCGTCTGAATCGGCTTTTCAAACCGATCCGCTGACGTGTCGTAATGGTGGGGCGGGAACGTAAGGCGCTGGTGAAACAGACCGGAGCCGTGCCTGTGCAGTCGGGCCGGTGGCGGCAGCGCATGCGCGACTGGCTGACGGCGCTGGGGCTGGCCGTGGCCCTGGCGTTGCTCATTCGGATTTTTGCACTGGAAGCCTATCGTATCCCGTCCCCTTCGATGGAGCAGACGCTGCTGGTGGGCGATTTCGTGCTGGTTTCCAAGCTGCACTATGGTCCCCGGATGCCCATATCGCTGGGACTGCCGTTCACGGCGTGGTACGTGCCAGGCGTCGAGTTGCCCTACCTGCGCCTGCCGGGATTTTCCAGGATCCGACGGGGCGATGTGATCGTGTTCAACTATCCCGTCGAGACCGGCCCGATCGATCGCAAGACACATTACATCAAGCGGGTCGTAGGATTGCCAGGTGATACGCTCTGGATCCGGGATAAGGTGGTCTACGTCAACGGCCGGCCGTTTCCCGATCCGGATCTGGTGCAGCAGCGCTGGATGCTTCAACTGCGCCCAGGCGCGCGGCTTTCGCCCGATTCGTTGCGAGCTCTCGGCGCCCGCAACGTCTCACGCTCGGCCTATCGTTCCGGACTGCTGTTCTTTGATGCCACGGTGGCGGTGGCCCGCCACATTGCGCACCTGGCCGCCGTCGATACGTTGCACCCCTACTCGGCGGCAGCGCTGCTGCAGGGTGCAGCCGCCCGTAAAGCCCGACGGGCGGAAGACTGGGGACCGATCTACATTCCCGGCCGGGGCGATACGCTCTACCTGACGCCCCGAACCTGGCCCTTCTATCGGGAGTTGCTTATTCGACATGAAGGGCACCAGATCTATCCCCGGCCCGACGGCACATTTCTGATCGACGGCCGCCCCGGCCGCTTCTGCGTGATCCGGCAGGACTACTACTTCGTCATGGGCGACAACCGGGATAATTCACTCGACAGCCGGGCCTGGGGACTCGTGCCGGCCGATCACCTCGTGGGCAAAGCACTGCTGATCTATCTGTCCTGGGATCCCGAACAACACCGCATCCGGTGGGACCGACTGTTTCGTCCTGTGCGCTGAAGTGGTCAAAAGGTGCACAGGCTGAAGACGCCGGCGCGCTCGTCTGAAGGCATCAGGGCCTGTTGATGCTTCGGGAACGGTTTTCGCCGTCCGGTTCCGTAGAACCTTTCAACCGGACAGACCGATGCGGATGTTGCATTTGCACCGGTGGCCGCCGGCTCGGATGCGATGGGGGCGGTTACGTTTTTTCCTGCTGCTGACCGGCTGGTATCTGCTGCTGGTCGGGGTGATCTGGACCGTCGGGCACTATTTCTGACGCATTAGCGCGAGGTACCGGAATCCTCACGGGCCTTCCGCAATCGGTCGAAGTATTCCTGCTGCGGCGTGCCCGGCGGCACGTCGTAGGGATGGTCAGGTAGCTTCACACGCTTCAGCACCGGATACCGCTTTTTGAAAATGAACGGTCGGGGGCGTCCCACCGGATCTTCGCCAATCACTAGGACCGTCGTACCCTGTTTGATGATTTTGCCCCGGCGCGATTCGATGCCGGTACCGCCCGCCGTCGTCTGCCAGGGATCGGCCCAGTAAAAGACCCACCTCGCATCGGCATCAATCAGGCGCACACAGCCGTGGCTGGATGGCCCGCCTGTCGGCATCGGATACTGGTGCACGTGAATGCCCCGCGCATCGTGAAAGTTGAAGACCCAGTACATCTCCCAGGGTTCATCGGGTGGGCTGAGCGAGGAGATGCGGTATTCCTCCTTCCAGTTGAAGTTGAAACGGCCGTTGGGTGTGGGGCTTTCCGGGGAGCCCGTGTTGATCACGCCCCAGCGCACCAGCTTGCCGTATTCGTAAGCGCCGAACGCCTGGATGGATTTATCCATAATGAAGAGCTTGTCGAAATCCCGGCCGCCCGGATAGTAGCGGGGAAATGGCGAGTAGGCGCGGAAGTCCAGATCGAACTGATTTGGGATGACCAGCGTGTCCCCGATTTTCAGGTTGCGGATAAGGACACGGTTGAGCAATTCCACGAGCCGGGCCCGTTTTTTTCCCAGCTCCAGATCACCGTCGCCCAGCTCCTTGTAAAGCGTGTTGCGGGCCAGCACGTTGTTGCCCGAGCTGTGGTGGAGGATGTAATAGTGGTACTGGACTTCGGGAATGGCGTCGAGGTCTTCGTTCTGATGCTCCAGAATGTCTTCCAGCGCCGTCTGGTTGATGTAGTCCTGGGCCTGCAGAGCCGAGGGCAACAGAAAGATCAAAAGCAATGCGAAGACACCGCGACGCATGGCACATCTCGGGATGGATGCGTGGGTTCAGATTTTCTGACAAAGCCGATGGCTCGGTTGCTGTTCCCGGCTCAGGGTGCCCGGCAACCTTCCCATTGCAACTTTTCGATGGCTTCGGGAATGCCCAGCACGATCAGAATGTCGCCGGCCTGCAGGCGGGCATCGGCCCCGGGGTTGTAACGGATTGCGCCGGTCTGTCCATCGACGATGGCCACCACGATGGCGTTGTAGTGCTGGCGGAAGTTGCTTTCGGCCAGTGTCTTGCCGGCCAGCGGGGCGCCGGGTTCGATTCGGATTTCTTCCATCTGCAGTCCCAGGGCGCCGGTACCCAGCACCCGTTCCATGAAGGCATCGACGTGCGGCCGGAGCACGACCTGGGCCATGCGATCGGCCCCGACTTCGCTGGGGGCGATCACCTTGTTGGCACCGGCCCGCAGCAGCTTGCGCAAGTTTTTGTGATCGTTGGTGCGGGCCAGAATAAACACGTTCGGGTTCAGTTCGCGCGCCAGCAGCGTGACGAACACGTTCGCGCTGTCGTCGGCCAGCGCCAGAATGAGCGCCCGCGCCCGGTCGATCCCGGCCCTGCGCAGCGTTTCTTCCTCTTCGGCGTCGCCGGCCACAAAGACCAGATGGGCGGCGCGCAATTCTTCGAGCTCTTCTTCGGCGCGTTCGATGACGACAACCGGACGCCCGGCCTGCAGCAGATCTTCTACAATGCGCTTGCCCACGCGGCCGTAGCCGCAGACGATGAAGTGATCCTGCATGGCTCTGAGTTTTCGGCGAAGATAGCGATCACGAAAGGTTGTGCTACTCAGAATAAACTGTACCATGCGGGTGGCAATGAAGGCCACGGTGCCGATCCCGGCCAGTGCGACCAGCACGGTGAAGAGCCGACCGGCCTCCGAGAGGGGATGTACTTCCGAAAAGCCAATGGTTGTGAGCGTAATAAAGGTCATGTAGAAGGCTTCGATCCACGTCCACCCCTCGATGATGCGATAGCCGATCGTGCCGCCCAGCATGATGAACAGGAGCAGCAGTGAACCCAGCAGAATCTCGCGCTGCTCCGACTCGGCATGGGCGATCCAGTGAAGCAGGCGGTCCAGCAGACTACCGGGTGCAGCCATCGGGTTCAGAGCTGAGGTGCCAGGGCAAAGACGCGGGCATGCCAGCTTTGTCCGGCCGGTTTCTCAAAAGCGCCGCGGCGCAGATCGCCGACGGTGGTTACCGACAGGTCGAAAACAGGCGTTTCGGCGGTGACCTTACCCGTGGCGATCAGCCGGCGGAACTGACTACGGGTGGCGTGCTGCACGGCCCCGTCGGCATCCCGGTAGAAGACCACGAGCGGCGACATCCAGGTGATGCCCAACTCCCGACCGGCTGCATGGATGGCCCGCGTGGCGGCATCGATGCTGCAGCCGGAGATCTCCCCATCGGGTACATGTCCGGCCAGCAGCAGAAAGCGATGGTGTAGCACGGCGGCCTGGCCTCGGACCGGCAGACCGTGCGCCGTCCATCCTTCCAGAAAAGGCGCAAGGGTTTCCAGCAGCGCCTGGCTTTCGGCGTCCGAAAGCGGATGATCGGCCGCAAAAATCCACAAGCGGGCCTCGTCCGGAAGTTTCGCAAACAGGTTCATACTCGATCTGAACTGATGTAAAACCGGGCTTTAAACGCCCGGCAGGGCCGGGGGATCACTCGGTGCTTTCCGGATGGTTCTCATCGTCCAGCGAAAGTTGCTGAATGCGCAGTTCGGCCGTGCGGAGCTGCTCCAGACAGTAACGTGCCAGTTTGAGCCCTTCCTCGTAGGCTAGAATGGAGGCCTCCAGGTCCAGCCGGTCGTCTTCCAGATGTTGTACGATCTCCTGCAGACGCGCCAGCGCTGCTTCGAACGAAAGGTGGTCGGTGGAAGGGGTTGGCGTGCGGTCCATGATGCCCGGCGTTTTCTGTTGGCTTGCGCCGCGAAAAGAATATGCTGTAGCTTCTACGGAAAAGCAAGTCGTTCAGGGCAATGGATCTGGGCTTACATGGAAAAGTCGCGATTGTAACGGG
>WFPM01000227.1 GCA_015487635.1 Rhodothermus sp. | reverse complement strand
GGTACTGGAGCGGGACAACCGATGGCGTATTCCCCCGACAGAAGGAATGCCCCTGCGTGCTTTTGCGCCGGTTTTTCAGTCGCAGGACTCCACACAAAATTCTTGAAAAATTTTACTTTTAGAGCGTATCCTTCTGTAGTGGCCGGAATTATTGAGATGCGTATAGCGGCTGCAATGGACTATCCACTACCTGTACTTCAAGGGGCTCAGTCGTCCGTGGACGATCCTTCACGAGCTCCGGAAGACTTCGGCCTCACGTACGATCCGGCGCGCTCGGAAGCGGACGTGCTCACCGATGGTTTTGGCCGGCGTCACACCTATCTGCGCATCTCGCTTATCGAGCACTGCAACCTGCGCTGTCGCTACTGCATGCCGGAAGAGGGGCTCGACTGGACGCCGCCCGAGCATCTGCTGACCGATGAGGAGATCATCCGACTGGCTCGCCTTTTTGTGGCGCAGGGCGTTACGAAGATCCGGTTGACCGGCGGCGAGCCGCTGCTGCGCAAAGGGATCGAACGCATTGTGGCCGAACTGGCCCGCCTGCCCGGCCTTCAGGCGCTGGCCATGACCACGAATGGTCTGCTTCTTCCCAAAAAACTTGATCGCCTGCAGGCGGCCGGTCTGACACAGCTCAACATCAGCCTCGACACGCTGCGGCCCGAGCGCTTCGAGATCCTCACGCGCCGCAAGGGTTTCGAGCAGGTGCTGCGCGCCATTGATCTGGCCATCACCCGGGGCTACCGGCCGCTCAAGGTGAACTGCGTCGTGCTCCGGGGCTTCAACGACGACGAACTGCTGGACTTTGCCGCCTGGACGAAAGACCGGCCTGTCGAGGTACGCTTCATCGAGTTCATGCCCTTCGATGGCAACGGTTGGAACGATGCCCGGATGGTGCCTGCTGCCGAGATGCGCGCCCGCATCGAAGCACGCTATTCGCTTGAACCCATCGCATTCGATCCGCACGGTACGGCGAGGCTGTTTCGCATCCCCGGCCATCAGGGACGGCTGGGCTTCATCGCCTCGATGACCGAGCCTTTCTGCGAGGGATGTAACCGGCTGCGTATTACAGCCGATGGCAGTCTGAAGGTGTGCCTGTTCGGGCGGGCCGAGGTCAGCCTGCGCGATGCCATGCGCCGGGGCGCCAGCGACGAAGAATTACTGGCGCTGATCAGCGCGGCCGTCGGACGCAAGCACGCCCGTCATGCCGGCATGTACAACCTGGCCCGCATGCCCAATCGGCCGATGATCACCATCGGCGGCTGAATCTTTTTACGTTATTGCTGCTCCCTAACGACTTAAGTTCGGCGCGATCCGGCCGATCCCCCTGATGGTGCTGCCGATACGTATGGTTCTAAGGGGGATCATGGCTGTTACACCAACATCGTCGACACCGGGGCGGGCCCGCTCGGGAAAGGCAAAGGCACTACCCACGGCCGCACGCTACTGGTACCATATTCGTTTCTCCGACGACGAGGTGCGTCGGCGTCGGGTCGAGGTCTTTCTGCATCGGTTCGAGCGCTTCTATCACACGCTGGGACGGCCAGAAGGCATGGTGCTGTATCGGAGGCCCGGCACGCACGACTATTATTTTTCCTGCGGACCGTTCGAATACGCCGGACGCATCTACCGGGAATTCCCCGCCGAGCGGCTGGACCATCCGCCGGAAGGAGAACTGGAGCTGGTCTTTGGCGAATAGCCCTGTTAAGCAACGGTATCCGCGCATAATTTGCGCCAGACCGCCATAGTATCCTCGAAGCCCGTTTGTTTTCTTTGCGGCAACGAACAGCGCATCACGTTGCCGCCATGCGAAAGCTTCTGTTCGGTCTGACGCTTTTCTGCCTGGGACTCCGTCCGGCACTGCACGCCCAGTCTTTCATTGTGGAGCGCTCCGATCCGGTCTCGGGAACGGCCGGGGTGGAGTTGGAGGCGGAAGTCCGGTTCTATTTCAACGATGCCGTTTCGCAGCAGACCGACTTCAACACGGCTTTTCTGTTCGAGCCCCGACGGGCTGTGCGTATCCGCCGGGTGGATCTGATTCCGGAAACGCCCAACCGGACCGATTGCCCTTCGGTTGGTGCCGGCCAGACGTGCCCGAACCTGGTCGTCTATACCGTCACGCACAAGGCGGAAACGGACTATACCTGGCTGGTGTTTGCCGTGCAGAATGCAGCAGATCAGTACATGACGGCGCCGTACGTGCTGCGCTACACGACGGCCCCTACGATCGGAGCGCTGCAGGTGATGGGCACAATCGCGGCACCGGCGGCCAAGCGGGCGTGGCCGTCTGCCGCGCAGGCGCGCACGCTTCGGACGCTGCTGGCGCAGGCCGAAGTCACGGGGCTGGGCCGTCCGATCTTTGAAGCCGAAACGTCCGCCGTACAGGACGAACGCGACTTCACGGTGGTCTTTCTGCTCCGAGGCTTCACGCAGACCGTGGCCGCCTGGGACGTGGCGGCGGCGACCGTCGTGGCCGGCAGTTCGGGCGTCTACCGGATCGAGCACGTTCGTCCCGGCACCTACTGGCCGATTGCCGTGCGCTATCGGAGCCTGGCGCAACTCGAAATCGAGGCGCTGGGCTACTACGATGCCGACAGCGACGGCACGCCCGATCCGGTCTCGCTGAAAGACACCGACGCCGACGGCATTGCGCTGCAGATGCACGCCTTCACGCTGGCCACGGCCCGCGAGCGGCTGGCGCTGGCCCGCGATTCGGCGCAGGCGCGGGCCGCCGATGCCTACCTGATCGGCCTGGCGGCCGCCAACAGTCCCCGCCGTTCCGGGAAAGCCTACACCTGGATCTACGAGTTCTACGCACCTGCGCAGGCGCGGCGGATCCAGGTGAGGGTCGATCCGCTGGGCGCCACCACGTCGGTGATGAGCGGCGAGGGCCTGGACAGCATTCCGCCGGTACCCGAGCCGTTCATCGACAGCGATCAGGCGATTACAGCACTACTTGATCGGGGAGCGCAGGCGCTGGCCGACTCCATTCAGGCCGATCCCGCGTTTGCCCTGATTTTCGACCCGAACACACCGGTGCGCAGCCTGGTCGTGCAGCTCATAGGCGGCGGCTACTACACCGATCGGGAGCCGTCGCCGGACTCCAGCTACTGGTATGTCCGGCTGACAGCGATTACCTCGACGCAGACGCGCACCTACGAAGGACTGGTCAACATGGCCAGCGGACGCCCGCGCGTGCTGACCGAAACTGAGGGGTTACCAGAGACCCCGGAACCTACCGTACAGTTACTGCCGCCCTATCCCAATCCGGCCCGCGGTCCGGTGACGATTCCGTTACGACTGGCGCGTCCTATGTGGGTGCGACTGGTCGTGTACGACCTGCTGGGCCGCGAAGTTGCGCGGCTGGTCGAGGGACCGCTGGCAGCGGGTGAGCACCGGATGGGCTGGCACCCGGAAGGAGCATCCGCCGGCCGGTACTGGGTGGTGCTGGAAACAAATCATGGCAGAGAAATTCATGCAATTGTGTGGCAGAAGTAGTACTTTTTAACAGACCATAACCTTTACAAAGCGTTTCCTCCACGGAACTCAGGGCCTATGAAGCGCATCTGCAAGTTGCTGCGCGATTTCTGCCGGACAGGATGCCTGCTTTTTCTGAGTGGTTTCCTGTGGCACGAACAGGCGCAGGCTTCGCACCTTCGCGGCGCCAGCCTCTATGTCGAAGCGACCGGAAGCGTTGGCGAAGTACGCATCGTGGTGGTTGAATTCTGGCGCTACGCCGCGCTGGGAACAGACTTATACGCGCTCGACGGCAACGAGCCGGACGTGGGCGATTTTGTACGGCTGGCCTCCGAGGGCTGGGTAGATCTGGGCGACGGCACCGTGTATGGAGATGAGCCGACGGAGCTTTTCGAGGTGATCGGCTTCAACGATGCGCCCGAGGACGACTGGGTGGCACTTCGGGCCGTGATCGTGCATCGCTATCCGACGGCCGGCGCCTATGACGTACAGATCCGGGGCTGCTGCCGACCCGATTTTCTGCGGAATGCCGGCAATGCTGCCTTCCGCTTCAAGGCGCGCGTGCTGGCCGACGGAAGCAATGCTTCGGCCGTGGTCAACGGCAGCGCGTTTGTCGGTATGCCCCGGGGCAATCCGGCCACCTACCCGATCCCCTACACGAACCCGGACGGCGATCAACTCCGCTTCCGGTTTGCCACTTCGGCCGAATCGGGTATCTACTACCTGCCGCTTTCTGTGCTGTCGATCGACCCGGAGACCGGCCTGATCTCCTGGAACAACACCGATGCGATGCGCTTCCCGGACGGCTCGCAGTGGGCGGTGCAGGTGATCATCGAAGAGTATGATCCCGGCGTGGATCCCGAACAGAGTGCGCCCAAAGCGTGGACGGTGCTGGACTTCATTTTCCGCATTGAAGGCGAAGATAATCAGTTGCCGAGCTGCACGCTGGACCCACCTTCGCCGCTGACGGTGAACCTGGGCGATCCGGTCAACATCACAATCACCGGCGATGACGCCACAGGCGATGCC
>WFPM01000226.1 GCA_015487635.1 Rhodothermus sp. | reverse complement strand
TGATCATCACCCAGAACGGCCTGATGATCCGCATCCACGTGGCCGACATCAGCCGTATGGGCCGGCATACCCAGGGCGTCCGGCTAATCCAGCTCAAGCCCGGCGATGCCATTGCCGACGTGACGCGCCTGGTCACCGAAGCCCAGGAAGATGAGGCGGCCGCGCCGGCTGCCGCCTGAGGTTGCCGACATTCGACATCCGGGTTTATCTTGGACGGCGTCGTCCTCCGGGCGGCGCCGTTTTCTGTGGCATCAGTTCGCCTGAGTCAGCACTATGGCTGGCATTCCTACAGAGCAAGGAACACCTGCAAACAATGGTACATTGCGCCAGAAAAGCCGTGCTTGAACCAGGCCACCGTCCTGCCCAACCTGAAAATTTACAATGAGTTTAACAAAAAAACACACAAGCAGAAACATCAGGGCCGCACGTTTACCGTGATCATCGAGCGCGACGCTGCCAGCTATTACGTGGCCAGCATCCCCGAACTGCGCGGCTGCCACACCCAGGCCAGATCATTGGATACCCTGATGAGGCGCATTCGCGAAGCCATTGAGTTGTGCCTGGAAGTCGAGGAAGAAGCGCAATCTGCCGGCGAATTTGTCGGCATCCAGCAGATCCGAATATGACGCGACTGCCTCGCCTCAAGGGTAACGAACTGATTGCAGCCCTGCGCAGGGCGGGGTTCGAGGTCATACGCATTAAAGGCAGTCACCATTTTCTACGACGCCCCGATGGACGCTGCACAGTCGTCCCCGTCCATCGCGGGGAAATTATTGGTCCAGGTCTGCTCTCAAAAATTCTTCGCGACTGCGAATTATCTTAGAGAAGACTTGCTACGGCTATTGTAACGCACTCCTAGTAGTACTGGACACCGGAAAAGGCCGGCCCCGGATGGGACCGGCCTTTTCCGGTAGCGTGGATCGCATGCGTTCAGGAAGTCGGTTGCTGACGGGCCACGTGCTCCAGCGCCCGGCGCAACCGGCAAAGCCCTTCGTCGACTTCGGCTTCCGTGATGATCAGCGGCGGACGGAAGCGAATCGACCGTTTGCCGCAGCTCAGCACCAGGACGCCCTCTTCCAGGCTCCGCTGCTGCACCGCATCTCGGAAAGCCGGCGACGGCAGATCGAAAGCGCACATGAGCCCACGCCCGCGCACGTTCGTCATGAACGGCAGTGCCTCGGCCATCTCCTCCAGCCGATGCAGCAAATAGGCACCCACCCGGGCAGCATTTTCCACAAGCCGATCTTCTTCGATAATCTCCAGAATTTTATCGAAACGGACCATGTCAGCTAGGTTGCCACCCCAGGTGGAGTTCAGCCGACTCGACACATGGAAGACGTTGTCTTCCACCTCGTCCAGTCGCCGACCGGCCAGAATGCCGCACACCTGCGTCTTTTTGCCAAAAGCGATGATGTCGGGCTGCACGCCGAGCGCCTGGTGCGCCCAGAAGGCGCCCGTGATGCCGACACCCGTCTGCACCTCATCGAAGATCAGCAGCGCATCGTTTTCGTCGGCCAGCTCACGGAGCGCCTTCAGAAATTCGGGCCGGAAGTGATTGTCGCCGCCTTCGGCCTGAATGGGTTCGATGATGATACAGGCGATGTCGTCCTTGTATTCGTAGAAGTATTGCTTGGCCTGGCGGATGGCCAGTTGCTCCAGCTCGATCGTACGCTCCAGGTTCTCCTCGGTGAGCGGGAACGTGAGTTTCGGATTGATAACGCGCGGCCAGTCGAACTTCGGAAAATACTGCGTTTTGCGTGGATCGAAGGTATTCGTCAGCGAAAGCGTGTAGCCGGAGCGTCCGTGAAAGGCCTGGTCGAAGTGTAGCACCCGGTGGCCCACTTCGCGGCGGTACCCTTTCCGGAAGTTTTTGCGTACTTTCCAGTCGAAGGCTGCCTTGAGCGCATTCTCCACGGCCAGCGCCCCGCCGTCGATGAAAAAGGCGTAAGGCAGGTAATCCGGAATGCCCACCCGCTCGAAGGTCTGGACGAACCGGGCCATGTGCACCGTGTAGATGTCCGAGTTCGTCACCTTGTTCAGGGCGGCCTCCATCAGGCGCTTTTTGAAGTCCTCGTCGCCGAGCATCTTGGGATGGTTCATGCCGACGGCGCTCGAGGCAAAAAAGCCGAAAAAGTCAATCAATTCACGGCCGCTGAGCTGATCGTACAGGTGCACCCCCTGACTGCGCTCCATGTCGAGCACGATCGGCAACCCGTCGGTCAGCAGGTGACGGGCCAGGATGGGCCGCACCATTTCCGGAGTAAGCTGCTGCATGGTCACATGCTCCATAAGGTACTCCCTACCGTTTTCCACGACGTTGTTTTTTGCAAAATACGAAAACCGAAACATCCAGGCGGACGCGTAAAGCCGGGAAAACTTGAAAGATCAACGAAAGCAGCATCGAACCCAGGCCACGCTCTCATGGGATCATTTCAGTGGCTGCCGGGTAGCCTTTCCCCGATTTCGATGGGTTGTACTTTTTCAGAAATACAGACCATGGCCCAGCAGCACACCGAGTCGCCGCGTCGTCGCTACCTTCCGGGCGAGATCGAGCTAAAGCGCGTGCCCAAGGAGCCGCTCTTTCCCGAGGGCGACGGAGGGTTCTTTGAACTGCCCGTGATTGATCCACCGCCGGTGGCTAACGAGCGGGGGCGGCGTCCTGCCTGGCTCCGGGCCAAACTGCCTTACGGACCCACCTACCGGCGCGTGCTGGACATTGTCGAAACGCACCGGCTGCACACGGTCTGCCAGAGTGCTCGTTGCCCGAACATGGGCGAATGCTGGACGGCCGGCACTGCCACGTTCATGATTCTCGGGAACGTCTGCACGCGCTCGTGCGGCTTCTGCGCCGTCAAGACCGGACGCCCGGACCCCGTCGATCCTGACGAGCCGCGGCGCGTGGCCGAAGCGGTGCGCCTGATGGGCATCCGGCACGCCGTGGTTACCTCGGTCGATCGCGACGATCTGGAAGACGGTGGCGCTGCGCTGTTCGCCGAAACGATCCGCCAGATCCGGGCGCTCAATCCGGGCGTGACCGTCGAAGTGCTGATCCCGGACTTTCAGGGCAACTGGGACGCCCTGCAATTGGTGCTCGACGAACGCCCGGACATCCTCAACCATAACGTTGAGACGGTGCCGCGCTTGTATCGCCGCGTGCGCCCCCAGGCCCGCTACGAGCGCTCGCTGGAACTGCTATGGCGGGCCAAGCAGGCCGGCCTGCGCACCAAGAGCGGTATCATGGTGGGGCTGGGCGAGACCAAGGAAGAAGTGCTGGCCGTGATGGACGACTTTGCCCGCATTCGGCTCGACATCATGACGATCGGCCAGTACCTGCAACCCACACGCATGCACCTGCCCGTCGAGGAATTCGTGCACCCGGACGTATTTCGCTGGTACAAAGAAATGGGGGAAGCCAAGGGGATCGGCCACGTCGAAAGTGGCCCCCTGGTACGCTCCTCCTACCACGCCGAACGGCACGTGTAGCCTGCCGGCTCAGCGTTTTCTGGACCGGCTGTTCGTCCGGGGCGCAGCGTCCGGCTCCAGTCGATCTACCAGTTCCTGCCACCGGGCCGGATCGAGCAGAACGGCCACGGCCTTACCCTGTCGCTGCACGATCACCGGCCCCTGGGCCAGCCGCTGCTTCAACGCATCCGTCGCCTGTAGGCGAATCCTGGAAATGGCTACGGTATCTGCCGATGCTATACGCGTGCGCCTCATCGTTCCCGTTCAATAACCTCTGGCTTTAACGCAACATATTACGCCCAAGTGATCAATTTTGGCCATCCGTTACCAGTTTATTACGCACAATTTCAGGCACTTCCTGTATCTTGTTACAGCATTACAAAACAGACACCACCTGCCATGAAACGCAACGTCGGCACTATCGACCGGGTCCTCCGCATCATCATCGCGCTGGTGATCGGCGTGCTGCTGATCACCGGACAGCTCAGCGGTGCGCTGGCCGTCATTCTGGGCATTGTGGCGCTTATCCTGCTGGTCACCGGCCTGGCCGGAAGCTGTCCGCTGTACGCGGCCCTTGGCTTTTCCACCTGTCCGCGGAAGGCCAGCGGTTAGCGTCCTCCGGAAAATGCGGGGCGCACCCTAGGTGCGCCCCTACAGGCCAGGCTTACTCATTCGCCCCGAACTCCGGGGTATATGCGGACGTATGCGCTGCTTTCCAGAGTTTATCCCATCCGGAAAAGGGATTGGAATTTCATGGCCATCGGGAGTGAGCCACTTACCTTGAGCTTGCCCATCATCATGAGCGACATGGGGTTGGCCTCGCCGTTGTTGATCTTGAGCCAGTTCTCGGCGGAGGTAGTGACGGTAACCGTCGGATTCTCGTGCTTGCCTTCCTTGATCTCCAGCGTACCGTCCTTGATCACCATGTAGTACTCCCCTCCACCCTCACCGGTCAGGTTGAGCTGCACGACGCCCTCGACGCCCGCGGCCTGGTCGGGCAGAAACCGCTCCTTGTAGGATTCGAGCACTTCAGGAATGCTGGTGTACTTCGGCATAGCTGCTTTCGAGGTTTGGTGTAAAGATTTTTTTCAATCAGAGCCGGAAAAATCGACGCCGAACGTCCCTTTGGCGGCCAGCGCCTCGATTTCCTCTGACGCAAATCCTGCTTCTTGAAGCACCTCGCGGGTATGCGCGCCCAGCGCCGGGCCGGTGTGCCGGTAGGACGGCGGCGTACGCGAAAATTGCACGGGAAAGCCCACCTGTCGCTGCGGCGGAGCATCCGGCCGTGGCACCTCGACGATCAGTCCACGCGCCCGGACCTGCGGGTGCTGCGCCATTTCGTCGAGCGTCAGCACGGGCTCAACGCACACGTCGCGTTCGGCAAAGACCGCCTGCCATTCGGCCAAGGTCCGCGAAGCGATTACCTGCTGGATTTCTTTTTTGAGCCGTTGCTGCACGGCCGCATCCCATACGTTGTAGCCGTAGGGTGCCAGTTCCGGACGGCCGATCGCCTCACAGAAACCCTCCCAGAATTTCGGCTCCAGTCCGGCCACGGCCAGGTAGCGACCGTCGCGCGTGCGGTAGCAGTCGTAGAAACTGCCACCGTTGAGCGGCTCAGTTTCGTAGCCGGGAAGATGTCCGGCGCCCAGCAGGCCGCTGACGGCCAGTCCGTTGAAGGCAATCGTCGTGTCGAGCAGGGCCAGGTCCAGGTACTGCCCCTCGCCGGTGCGCTGGCGGTGTACGACGGCCGCCAGGATGGCCAGCGCAGCAAAAAGCCCCCCGGCCACATCGGCCAGCGGCACGCCGGAAGGCACCGGCCCCACTTCGCGACGGCCGCTGTGGCTCAGCAGTCCGGAGAGCGCCTGATAATTCAGGTCGTGTCCGGCCCGTTCGCGGTAGGGTCCGGTCTGCCCGTAGCCGGTGACGGCGCAGTAAATCAACGCCGGATTTTCGGCAGCCAGCGTTTCGTAGTCCAGCCCCAGTCGCTGCATGACGCCCGGCCGGAAGCCTTCCACCACGATGTCGTAGTGGTGGACGAGCCGGCGTACCACCGAGGCGGCCTGCGGGTGCTTCAGGTCGAGCGTCACCGAGCGCTTGGAACGATGGACCCAGGCGTAGCCGGCCGAAGTGCCGGTGACGTCGTAAGGGGGCGCCAGGCGCATCAGGTCGGGCCGGTCGGGTGACTCGATGTGCACCACGTCGGCGCCCAGGTCGGCCAGCAGCAACGTCGCGTACGGCCCGGGCAACAGCGTAGTGAAGTCCAGCACACGAAGCGAACGCAGCGGCCCTGGCATGACATTTTATGTGTTGAGCGAGACCGACACGCTGCGGCCGGCGCCCTGCAAGCTCTGCAGAACCAGCGGGGTCAGCCAGGCCGCTACAGCCTCCGGGGCTTCCTCGCCGGTCAGGCGCTGCCAGCAGTAGACGCCCTGCACCAGTCCGAGGCATGCTCGCGCTGCCGCGTCCGGCTCGGCAGCCGCCACAAAAACGCCCTGCTCGATGCCCTCGGCAATCACCTCGTTCCAGCAGGCCTTGTATTGCCGGAGCAACGCCTGCAGGTCGATCGTGAGCGCCGCTTGCAGCGCTTCCTGGCCTTCGCACTGCAACAGCAGCCAGCTCTCATGCTCAGCGGCCAGGCTTTTCAGGTGCTGCGCGATCAGGCGGGCCAGCTTTGCCTCGGGCAAATCTTCGCTCGAGGCAATCTCTCGGGCCTTCGCCAGCAGGCGTCGGAACGGCGTCTCGACGACCGCCCGCACCAGGTCGTCTCTGCTGGCCACGTAGTAATACAGAGCGCCCCGGGGCACACCCAACTCGTCGGCCACATCCTGTAACCGCGTCTGCTGCAGCCCCTTGCGTCGGAATACCCGGGCCGCCGCCCGGTAGAGTTCTACTTCGCGCCGGCTTCGTTCCATCACTCCCGTTCGAGTTTGCTCCCGGGGTACCGGCCGGGTTCAGGGGTCCTACGCCCCGAACCCGGCCGAACGGGGTTGTGGTTCAGCGGCCCCCCACCGTGTAGGTCA
>WFPM01000225.1 GCA_015487635.1 Rhodothermus sp. | reverse complement strand
GGTCCGCTCGGGTTCCAGGGCAAAAGCCGTCCGTAACTGTAAAACACCACCCGACGCTCCGAACCCGGCCAGTAACGGGCACTGGAAACCGCCCAGGTGCTGTCGCGCAACATCCGCCGCCGCCCCGTCGCTACCTCCAACTCGTACAGCGCACCTGCGCTCGCATCAACGTAAACCGACTGCACGTAAAGCAGGCGCTCCCCTCCCGGATCCGCCTCAATGTAAAGCCGGGGACCCTGATTCCAGCCAAAAACCGAATCCTCAAGAAGTCGAAATTGCGCATCAATACGCAAACGTGAAAGCGGGGTAGTGGCATAGAGCAGGTCTGGCCGGGGCCAGCAGGCCATGATGAAGGCCCGGGGCCGGCCGTCTTTTCCATCATGCAGGGCATCAAAGAGAAGGTGAATGTTCGGGTTGAGCGCAGGAGGTGGAGGCGCCGAAGGACTTCGGCAACCCAGCACCCCCACCACCACCATCCACCAACCAGCACGGCAAAAAGCGCGACCTGTTATTCGGCCCAGCACCTCCATCACGCGCCTCAAAGCCCCGCCCGAAGCGAACGCCACCGACGAACAGCAACAGGTAATGATGGGTTCGCTTCAAGCTTCGTCTCCCGAACAGCCAACTCGTTAGTTGTTAATAAATAACGAGTTCTTAGCGGATGTCAAGAATAGATGAACGAAAGCCGGATATTAGCAGAATATTCACATCCAGGATCCGAACCATGCCGTCGGTGCTTCGAACAGGCTGCACCACATCGTTACCTGTTGTCTTCCGACTGCGCCTGGAGGCGCATGCAATGATCGCGCTCCAGCGAATCCCTTTACAAAATCCGAGCACGCCCGTCCTGATCGCTGCACCGGGCCGCAATCAGATCAGGTCCTGGCGTGGGATCGAAATGAACGTACGCTCCGGGAGCCGGACGGCCGTCAGGCGACCCAGTCCCGGATGGGGATAGACACAGCCGGTGTCGATGGCAATGAGTTTCTCCCGGTTGACGGGCTCGGGCACGGGGGTGTGCCCGCACACGACGGGCTTTTCCCAGGCGAAGCGAAGGGCGTTCAGGTGCTCCCGCTCCCAGAGAAACAGATCGGTGTGGGCGAAGCGACGCAGGTTTTCGGTGATGGTCAAATCGGGCTTCAGCCCACCGTGCACGAAGAAAAAGTCCGGCGTGTCGTAGTAAAGCAACGTCTCGCGGATGAACGTCTCATGCGTTTCAGGGATGCGAATGCCGTCGTTGCGATAGCTGTTGAGCGTGGTCAGCCCACCGTTGATAAACCAGAGATCGGCTTCGCCGCGGTCCAGATAGTTGAGCATCAGGGCCTCGTGGTTGCCCCGCAGGAAGACGCAGGGAATCTCTTCGCGAAGCCGGAGCAGCCGTTCGATGACGCCCCGGGCGTCGGGTCCGCGGTCGATGTAGTCGCCGATGAAGACGAGCTGATCGTCACGCGTGGGGGCCAGCCGGTCGAGCAGGGCGTCCAGCGTGCGGGCGCAGCCGTGAATATCGCCGATGGCTATCAGGGCCATGAGGGCTACGACTTCGACGATTGCTGTTCGGCCAGGCGTTGCAGCAGCGTCTCCATGCCGATCAGCCCGCGTCCCGACTTCTTCAAGCGCCCCTGCCGCTGCAGGTCCAGCACCACGGCATCGAGCACGCCGTTGACGAACTGGCCGCTTTTCTCGGTGCTGTACTTTTTGGCCAGCTCGATGGCTTCGTTGATGGAAACCTTGGGAGGAATATCTTCAAACGCGAGCAATTCGCAAATGGCCATGCGCAGCAGCAGCCGGTCGATCAGCGCAATGCGCGTCAGGTCCCAGTTTTTTACGTGATCGGCGATCAGGCGATCGGCTTCCTCGCTGTAGTTGATCGTGCGGAGAAAAAGCTGAGTGGCAAACCGGAGCGCCTCCCGGTCGTCCTTCAGCACGGGCCGCAGCACGGTTTCGATCACGTGCTCGGCCGTATCGTGCCCCACCTCGTAGGCGTACAGCGCCTGCAATACCCGTTCCCGAACTTCCCTTCGGCTGTGCATTTTCCCGCGTGTCAAAGGACTCTGGCTTTTTCAGGTTGGCGCTGGTCCAATTCGTAAGGCGCCGGAAGGTTCTGCCCCGGACCGGGATTCATGCAGGCTTGTCGGTTGCAGCTTCCGGGCGCCGGTGTCTTTTCGATCAGGAAGTCGCTTCGATCCCATGCCGCTGCTCCGTACTGCACCGCTTTTCTGGACGGCGCTCGGCCTGATGTTCGGTATCCTGCTGGCCGATGCCTGGCCGATACCGGCCGACTGGTGGCTGCTCGGCGCCGGTGGTACGGGAACGCTGGCGTTTTTCGCCCTGCTGGTGGATCGAAAACGCCGGTGCTCGGTCCCGTCATGGCCGGTCCTGCTCCTGCTGAGCGTGCTGCTGGTGGGGGCTGCCCGCCACCGGCTTCAGATGGCACCGCCGCCTCCTTTTCCACTCGACACGACGGTGGTCGTGCTGGCCGAAGTTCAGAAAACGCCCGAAGCGACCGCGTACGGCCTGCGCTTTCCGGCGCGGACGCACCTGCTGCTGATCGGCCCCGATACGCTGGCCGTCCGCGTCCTGCTTGACGTGCGCCTGGTGGCCGACAGTCTTCCGACACTCAGGTGTGGCTATCGGGTGCTGCTGGGGGGGCGCCTGGAACCGCTTCGCGCTCCCCGCAATCCCGGGCTTCCAGACCGCACCACGCAGGGACGGCGACAGGGCGTGGTCGCACGCCTGGTGGTGGACGATCCCCGGCTCGTTCAGGTACTCGGCACCCGCCGCTGCTTCGCAGACCGCCTGGCTCCCCTTCGTGCTTCTATTGCCGGCGTGCTGCAGCGGTACATGCCCCGGCCTGAAGCCCGGCACGTCGTGCAGGCCCTGCTGCTGGGCGACCGCTCAGGGCTTTCCGCAGAGGTTCGGAATCGACTCGGCCGCGCCGGACTGGCCCACCTGCTGGCCATTTCAGGGCTGCATGTGCTGCTGGTAGGGCTGGTGCTCTACAGCCTGCTTCGTCCGCTGCTACTTCGGCTGGGCCTGGACTGGTGGGACATGGAGTGGACGCGCACCGTGCTGACGCTGCTCGTGCTGGGCGGCTACGTGCTGCTGGCCGGGGCTCCAGCCTCGGCCGTTCGCGCGCTGGTGATGACCGCACTGTTTCTGGGGGCCACGCTGTTTCAAACGCCGCCGCATCCGCCGAATGCGCTGGGCGCCGCGGCCGTCGTGCTGCTGCTGGCCGATCCGGCCCAGCTCTTCGAGCCGGGCTTTCAGCTTTCGTTTGCTGCCGTGGCCGGACTGCTACTGGGCTGGCTCCCCCTGCAGCAACATCTTCCCGCCCTGATTATTCGTCGACCTATTCTTCGTTACCTGGCCGGAACGCTACTGGTCACGCTGACGGCCACGCTGGCCACGGCGCCCTTCGTGCTCTACCATTTCGGCTACGTGTCGCTGGCAGGACTGCCGCTGAACCTGCCGGGCGTGCCGCTGGCCGCCGGTGCGCTGGCGGGCGGCCTGCTCACCGTACTGAGCGCGCCGATCAGCCCGACGCTGGCCGCACTTTTTGGACATGCGGCCACGCTGTGCGCTCACCTGTTGCTACAACTTGGCGAGCTGGGACTCTGCCTGCTCCGTCCCTTCGTATGGCACGTGCCCGAACCGCCCTGGTGGATGCTGATCATCCCCCCTGCCCTGCTGGGGCTTCTGAGCTATTCTTCTCGAAGACGCCGATGGTCCGGCATGGTCCTGCTTGGGGCGCTGGGCTTCGGTTTCTGGCTGACGCCACCGGAGGCTCCCCATGTAGACGTCCTGTTTTTCGATGTGGGCCACGGCGATGCTGTGCTGATCCGCGCGCCCGGCGGCCGACACCTGTTGATCGACACGGGCGGCCGCCATGCCGAACGCGTGGCCGCCGAATGGAGCGTGCTGCCTTTTCTGCGCCGATACGGAGTCGATCGGATCGACGCCGTGCTGCTCACGCATCCCGATGCCGACCACACCGGCGGCCTTCCCCTGCTGCTCCGCCGACTTGAAGTCGGCCGCGTGCTCGATAGCGGCATGACCGACTCCTCGGCGCTCTCACGAGAAATCGCTCATCTGATCGACAGCCTCCGACTTCCGCGCCGATCGCTTCAGGCCGGCGATACCATTCGTCTGGATCCCGCACTGGTACTACAGGTGCTGGCGCCTGCGTCACATACCGACCATCTCCCCGACAATGAGCGGTCCGTGGTGCTCCGGATGGTTTTCGGCCAGACGCGCTGGCTGTTTCTGGGCGATGCCGAACGTGAACTGGAAGGCCGGCTGGTACAGGCCTACGGCGCCTTGCTGGAAAGCGACGTGGTCAAGGTGGCGCACCACGGCTCCCGTACCAGCTCCACGCCAGAGCTGGTCCAACGGGTCCTCCCGGAACGCACACGCCCCGCCTGGGCAGTAATCAGCAGCGGTTGGCGGGGCGTCGACGATTCGGTCCGGGTGCGGTGGCAACGTCAGGGTGCCCGCCTGTGGATCACGGCCGATTCTGGTGCACTCTGGCTTCGCAGCGACGGTCGCCGAATCAGGCCGGTCACCTGGCAGGCATCTCAGTGATACAGGAACAACGGCACCGTCGTCTTTTCGATCAGTGCCGAAGTCGAAGAACCGAACAGCAACTTTTTCAGTCCGGTGGTCGCATAGGCGCCGGCGACGATCAGATCGGCCTGAATCTCCTGCGCAAACGCCACGATCGCCTCTTCCGGATTATCGCCTTTCCGGGCCGTGGTGGTCACCTTGAAGCCGTGCTCCTGCAAGTATTCCTGCACGAGGGAGAGCATCAGGCGGGTTTCGGATTCCTCACCGTCATAGACGGTCAGCACCTCTACGCTCACTTCGGCGCCGAACGGCTTGAGCTGGGCAAAGCGCTGCATCGTGCGGGCGGCCGTGTCGCTGCCATCGTAGGCGATAAGTACCCGTCGGATGGGGCGGTATTCGGGACCGACGATGAACGAGGGGCCGACGCTTTCCCGGACCACCCGCACCAAGGTCTTGGTTTTCTCCTCCGGATGGCTGTAGAAAAAGTGCGGCTCTTTTCCGACGACGAGCAGATCGTGTACCTTCATGTCCTCAAGAATTCGTCGGAAGGGCACGCCTTCGGCCACCGTGTTGCGGTGTCGGAGTCCTTCCTTTTCGGCCACGTCGTCGAATTCCTCGATTAGCCGGCGGGCCACGGCCCGGGCTTCTTCCGTCATCTGCTCGCGCAGCTTTTCGGCGTAGTACATGCTGCCGATGCCCCCGCCACGGGCGCTGGCTTCGATGTGGCCGGTATCTACGACCGCCAGACCGGTAACGCTGGCGTCGTGCTGGCGGGCCAGTTCGGCCGCGTACCGCACGGCAATTTGCGTATCCGTGTCAGGATCAAGAGCGACAAGAATGCGCCGGATCATGGAGGTCTGAACAGCTTGGTTCCGGTTGTGTGGCTAAAAGTACGAGTTTTCTCGGTTCCGGACAAACAGGAAGGGGCGCCGGCATTTCATTCGTCCACAATGGAGTTGTTTAAAAATGTCGTCGTACTGGTTTGTAGAGGGCTGTGGAAATGTGGATTTCGAAGTTGTGCACTGTGAAAAAAGTTGCTGTGGATAAAAATCAGGGGGTATTCCACGAAGTTATGCACAGCAGCCGGGCAACCGAATCGTCACATTCGGGGGGATACGGGCCGGTTACGCAGAAACAATCCACGTCTCCACAGCAATCCACAGCTAACGACTATAGTTCAGCGTCTCGTTATCCACCGTTGTCCACATTGTGGACGCGCGGGGAAAAGCCGGGGAAAACCGGCCTGGTTTTCCACCGTTGTCCACACGGTGGATTTTTTCCCCGAATTATCCCCCGGGTTATCCCCGGCAATCCACAGGGAATCCACAGCGTGGATAAAAACTCATGGCTTGCCGAGCAGGCGGTACATTTCGCGCTTATAGGCCTCGACGCCGGGCTGGTCGAAGGGGTTGACCTCAAGCAGATAGCCGCTGATGGCCACCGCGTGCATAAAGAAGTAAAGGCAAGCGCCGAGTGGTCCGGGCACCAGGCGTTCGAGCCATATGGTCGAGACGGGCACGCCGCCGTCGGCGTGGGCTTTGCGCGTGCCTTCGTAAGCTTTGCGGTTGATTTCCTGCAGGGTGCGGCCGGCCAAGTAGGCCAGGCCGTCGTGATCGTCGCCGGTGTCCGGAATGGTCAGCGGTTCGGGTTCGCGTTCCACCATGAGGAACGTTTCGATCAGGTGTCGGCGGCCTTCCTGCACGTACTGGCCGAGCGAGTGCAGGTCGGTGGAGTACTGAATGGCGTCGGGGTAGAGGCCCTTGCCGGCTTTGCCTTCGCTTTCGCCGAAGAGCTGTTGCCACCAGGCGCCGATGCCGCTCAGCCGCGGCTCGAAGACGGCCAGCAGTTCGATGGCGTAGCCGCGTTCGTGAAAGAGGTAGCGCAGCGCGGCATAGTCGAGGGCCGGGTTGTCGGAAGCGTCGGTCAGGCGCTCGCACATTTCGACG
>WFPM01000224.1 GCA_015487635.1 Rhodothermus sp. | reverse complement strand
TTTATCCAGCTCCGCGACGATCTCGCGCGGGGTCAGTTCACGCTTCATTCCGGTCTCCTGCGAAGTAAGGGGTTCCTGCTCCATGGCAGACGAGTTGACGAATTAGAACGCCGACGGTTCTTCCCCGGAAGGGTCTTCAACGTGATCTTCTTCGGATAGATCTCCGCCGGCTTCGGGTTCCGGCTCGGGCCGTGAGGCCAGCATTTCGCGAAGACGACGCACGTCGGGATGGTCTTCGTGCAGGATGAGCACGGTGTAGTCGTAGGGAAAGCCGCGACGGCGCTCCAGGCGGATGGCGCCGGCCGCTTCGAGTCGGTTGATCAGCTCTTTCGGTTCAACCCGGGTTTCGTCGAAGGTTTCCGAGAGTTTTCGAAGCAGAGGGGTAAGGTAAACCTCTTCGTACTGGCCGAAGTGCTCCAGGATCAGTTCAAGTGCCTTCAGGGCATCCGGATCGTCGGCCAGCGAGGCAAAGGCCGGCGGCGGAGCAGGCGGTGTATCCTCCGCGAGACCTGAGAGATGTGCCAGCAGCTGGCGTAGGCCGGCATGCTCCAGGACCGGACGGGGATCCAGCAGGAGGCGATCACCCAGGCGCTCATAGACCAGATCGGAAGGTGAGGCCAGCTGCAGGAGGGCGATCTGGCGTCCGTGGCCGCGCAGGTGCTCCAGCAGCGGCAGGTACGAACGGTTGCCGCTGACCATCACGAACGCCTGTACTTCGGGATGGCTCTGCAGCATCTGCAGGGCGTCGATGGTGAGCTGAAGCGATCGGGACGGCGCGTCGTAACTGCTCGGAATCATGCGTGGCACGATGCCCTGTTCGGCCAGCACGCGCTGGATGGCCAGCCCGTCGTCGTATTGCTCGAAGTCGGCATAGGCGCGGCCCAGCACCACGCGGAAGCGACGACGCGCCAGCAGATAGCGACGGAGGCTGTAGAGCAGATCGGCCAGCTGTCCGTTGAGGTTATCGGTATGCTTCAGGTAGCGGGCAGCCTGCTGATACAAGTTCTCGTAATCCACAAAGAGGGCCGTGGTACGAATCGGTTTTCTGGAATGCGGACGATCCATTATTCCCTGCATTACTTTTTGTTAAACAATTTCTGAAATTTTATTTCGAATCAATTTCCAGAATCGTGAACTCGTGGTTGGTGTAGATGCAGATGTCGGCCGCGATGGAGAGGGCCTCTTCGACGATGGCGCGGGCCGACAGGTCGGGGCGGTGTTTGCGAAGGGCGCGGGCAGCGGCCAGTGCGAAGGGGCCGCCGGATCCAATGGCCACGATGTTGTCGTCGGGTTCGATCAGGTCGCCGTTGCCGCTGATAAGCAGCAGGCGGTCGGGCGAGGCGACGGCCAGCAGGGCGTCCAGGCGGCGCAGGTAGCGGTCGGTGCGCCAGTCTTTGGCCAGCTCGACGGCCGCGCGGAGCACGTTGCCGCCGTGTTGTTGCAGCTTGCCTTCGAAGCGCTCGAAGAGCGTCAGGGCATCGGCGGTGGCGCCGGCAAAGCCGGCCAGGATTTTGCCGTTGTAGAGCGCCCGAACCTTCTGGGCACGGCGCTTCATGACCGTGTTGCCCAGCGTGGCCTGTCCGTCGGCGCCCAGCGCCACGCGTCCGTTATGGCGTACGCCCAGTACCGTGGTCCCGTGAATCTGCCGGTGGGGCATCGGTTATCTGTCTGCAGGTTGCATGCCAAATGCCGTCCATGAACGGCCGGAGCGAAGGGGTTGATCCCGTCAGTGACGGGAGCGGGCCAGATGCTCGACGAAGGCGTCGATGGTGCGGCGGACCTGACGGGTGGGGACGGTATAGTGATTACAGAAGATGGCAAAGGCGAGCAGGCGGCCGCCGGCGGTGCGCACGTATCCTGCCAGAGCGCTTGTGTTTGAGATCGTACCGGTTTTGGCGCGGACGTTGCCGCGAGCGCGTCCGGTACGGAATCGATCCTGCAGCGTGGTCTCTTCTTCACCGCCGGTGGGGAGCGATGTGTAGAACGCACGCCAAACCGCGCGATCGGGATGGGCGGCCATGTAGGCCAGCAGGCGTACGGTGGCCTCGGGCGAGACCAGGTTCTGGGCCGAGAGGCCGGAGCCGTCCACAAACTGGATGCGACTGGTATCGATGCCGGCGCGGAGCCAGGTGCGGGCGGCGGCCGCCAGGCCCATTTCGGCCGATCCGGGGGTGAGCGTGCTATCGGGCACTGGTCGCTCGGTACCCAGCGTACGCAACAGCATTTCGGCGTAGAGGTTCTGGCTCCTCCGGTTGATGACGCGGACGATTTCCGAAAGCGGCGGCGAGGTGTAGGTGGCTACCGTCCACAGGTTCGGAGCGGTGTAGTCGGGTTTGATCGAGAGTTCGTCCACGTCCACGGGCCGTCCTTCGACGGCGATGCCTTCGGCCAGCAGCACTTCGCGCAGCACGTGCACGAAGTAGCGCGTCGGGTTGTGGACCGTGAGCGACTCGGTGTCGCGGCGGCCTTCGGGAACGCGGCTGAAGAGCACGATCGTGTTGGTGCCGGGCAGGCGGCGATAGCCTTCTTTCAGCTTCTGTCCGGCGGGAATCGTGTAGGTCCGATTGATCAGCGTGACGTAGGTGGTGGGGGGCTCCCAGGTCAGGCGGCCCGGCTCGCCCGGGCGGCGCGCTTCGATCGTGACGTCCACGCAGTTGTCGTTGAACGACAGGGCGCTGATCTCGGCTGCGTACCAGTAGGTCAGATCGTCCCAGCTCCAGCCCGTGCCCAGTGGCGTGTCGTCGAAGTAGTCGTCATCGCCGATGAGGTCGCCGGCGATGCGTCGGATGCCCCGGCGGCGCAGTGAGTCGGCCCAAGCGCGAAACGTGGCTATGCGGTCCCCGTCGGTGAAGCGGCCGCCGATGGCGGGGTCGCCCGCGCCACGGACGATCAGGTTGCCCTGGAGCACGCCGTCCACGACGGGGCCGTCGGCGAGCAGGCGGGTCACGTAGCGAAAATCGGGACCGAGTTGCTCCAGTGCCGCCGCCGTGATGAACAACTTAGTGACGGAGGCCGGGGTGAAGTTCTGGCGGACGTGGCGGGCGTAGAGCACGGTGCTGTCGCGCAGGTCCAGTACGAGTGCGCCCCAGAAGGCCGGTTCATAGGCTGGATCGTCAAGCACTTGATCCAGCGTCGCCTGCAGCGGTCGGGGCGACTGAGCATGGAGCGTCGCCGGCAAGGTCCACAGCAACAGCAGGATCGGCCAGATTCGCAGGCGCATGGCTCAGGGCGTGTCGGTACTGTTCAACAACTGGCGTTCCGGGTCAGGCGGCCGCAGGATGACGAACACGTAGGAAGCCTGGTCCAGGGGTGAGGCCGGCTCCAGGTAGATGCGCAACGTGTTGAGGCCGGGCTGGCGGATGACTTCGGTGATGCGGCCCACCGGAAAGCCCGGCGGGAAGATGCCGCTATAGGTGGTGGTGACCACCGGCATGCCGGGCTGTACGGGTTCGGTGCGGCTGACGAATTCCATGAGCAGGCGATCGGGGTCCTCGCCGTCCCAACGCACGATGCCGGTTGCGCCGATGGGCTGGATGCGAGCGGCCACGCGAAAGTCGGTATTCAGGTAGGGAAGGACGCGGGCATAGTGGGGCGTGGCCAGGACGACTGTTCCGAGGATGCCCCGATCGTCCACGACGGCCATGCCGGGCAGCACGCCGTCGTTGCGGCCGGCGTCGATCGTCAGGTAGTTGCGCTGGCGCGTGATGTCGCGGGCAATAATGCGGGCGGCACGGACCGGCAGCGGCGAGAGACTGTCGCGCAGCGCCAGCAGGCGGGTCAGGCGTTCGTTGGCAATCAGGGCTTCGCGGGCACGGGCCAGTTCGCCCGCCAGGCGGATGTTTTCGGCCCGGAGTCGTTCGTTTTCCTCGAGCGCCCGGAAGTAGTGGCCCGCCCAGGCCAGCCGTGCCTCGACCCGGGCCGAAAGCTCCAGCGTCAGCGCACGCAAGCCCCTGAGCACCGGCTCGTTGTGCAGCAAGACCAGGGTCAGCGAAAGACCCAGCACCACCACCAGCAGCAAAGCGTCAACGAACCAGTTTGCGCGCGTCATGGTTCAGAGCAGCACCCGCTCGTAGCGTTCGAGGTCTTCCAGCACCTTGCCGGTGCCGCGGGCCACGGCCGTCAGTGGATCTTCGGCCACATAGACCGGCAGCTCCACCCGGTTGCGGATCAACGCATCCAGCCCTTTGAGCAGTGCACCGCCCCCCGTGAGCATGATGCCGCGCTCGAGGATGTCGGCACCCAGTTCCGGCGGCGTGCGCTCCAGGCAGCGTAGCACGGCCGCCGCAATCTGGCTGACCGGCTCGCGCAGCGCCTCGCGGACGTCTTCTGAGGAGATCGTTCGGACCTTGGGAATGCCGCTGACCAGGTCGCGTCCTTTGACCGACAACTCCAGTTCCGGGTCCAGCTCGACGGCGCTTCCGATCTCGCACTTGATACGTTCGGCCGTGCGCTGGCCGATCAGCAGGTTGTGGTTGCGTTTGAAGTACTGGATGATCGCATTGTCCAGTTCGTCGCCACCGATGCGAATCGACTCGTTCACTACGATGCCGGCCAGGGCGATGACGGCAATCTCGGTGGTACCGCCGCCGATGTCCACCACCATGTTGCCCACCGGTTCTTCCACGTTCAGGCCGATCCCGATGGCAGCGGCCATGGGTTCGCTGATCAGGTAGACGCGCTTGGCGCCGGCGTGCTCGGCCGAGTCGCGCACAGCGCGCTTTTCCACCTCGGTAATGCCGCTGGGGATGCAGACCACCATGCGGCGGATCGAGGTGTACCAGCTCCGCTGCACTTTGCGGATGAAGCCCCGGATCATCTGCTCGGCCACTTCGAAGTCGGCAATGACGCCGTCTTTAAGCGGCCGGATCGTTTCGATCTCGGGGTGCGTGCGCTCGTGCATCTGCAGGGCCTCACGGCCGATGGCAATGACCTTGCGTGTGCCCCGATGGAGCGCCACAATGCTGGGTTCGTTCAGCACGATGCCGCGGCCCTTGATGTAGACCAGCGTGTTGGCCGTACCCAGGTCAATGGCAACGTCGGTGGCAAAATTGAACAGTCCCATGGATCTACTGCGGGTTTGAGTCCGGGCCCGCCGGCGGGCGCAGACGGGCCAGGAGCATGGATGCTTCTGTGCTTGGCTTTTCAGGAAGGATGCGCCCTTAAAATAGTAAACCGGCGGGCAAATAGATCCGCCCGCCGGCAGAAAAGTGCAAAAATCGTCCCGCTCAGTGACGGAAGTGCCGGGTGCCGGTGAAGACCATGGCGACGTCGTGTGCGTCGGCCGCCTGAATCACCTCTTCGTCCCGGATGGAGCCGCCCGGCTGGATCACGGCACGGGCGCCGCTTTCGACGGCGGCGAGCAGCCCGTCGGCAAAGGGGAAAAAGGCGTCGGAGGCCACCACGCTTCCGGTAAAATCGTGCCCTTCGCGTTTTCCTTTGAGCACGGCGATCTCGGAGGCGTCCACCCGGCTCATCTGGCCGGCTCCGATGCCCAGCGTGGCCCGATCGCGTGCGTACACGATGGCGTTGCTCTTGACGTGCTTGACCACGCGCCAGGCGAAGTCCAGATCGCGCCACTCGGCCTCGGTGGGAGCGCGGCGGGTCACCACGCGCCAGGAGGAACGCAGCGCCTCCAGCGGCGGCAGGGGACCGTCGGGCTCCTGCGCCAGCAACCCGCCCACGGCTGAGCGCACGTCCAGCTCTTCCTGCACGGGACGGAGCTGCTGAATGATGCGTCGATTGGCCTTCTTCTTCAGAAAGTCCAGCACGCCTTCCTCGAAGTCCGGCGCGATGATTACCTCCATAAAGACATGGTCGATGGCCTCGGCGGTGTCACGGTCGAGCGGGCGGTTGACCACCACGATCCCACCGAAGGGCGAGCGCCGATCGGTGGCGAAGGCGCGGGCGTAGGCTTCGGCAAGCGTGCTGGCGGTGGCTACGCCACACGGGTTCGTGTGCTTCAGGATGGCGCAGGTGGGGTCAGCTTCCCGGAACTCGTCGATCAGGCGCAATGCCGCGCTCAGGTCCAGCAGGTTGTTGAAAGAGAGTGCCTTGCCGTGGAGCTGGCGGAAAAAGCGTTCCGGGTTGCCGTAGAGGGCCGCCTGCTGGTGGGGATTTTCGCCGTAGCGCAGGATCTGGACGCGTGGCAGGTCGATCGTCAGCCGGGGTGGGAGCGGCTCCGGTGCCCCGGGTTGCAGGCGGCGCTCCAGATAGGCGGCGATGGCCCGATCGTAGGCGGCCGTGCGGGCAAAGGCTTTCTGCGCCAGGTGGCGGCGTGTGGCCAGCGTCAGCGCGCCATCATGCTGAGCCAACTCTTTGGCGATGGCGTCGTAGTCGGACGGATCGACCACCACGGCCGTGAAGAAAAAGTTCTTGGCGGCGGCGCGGATGAGCGTGGGGCCGCCGATATCAATGTTCTCGACGGCCAGTGCCTCGTCGTCGGGGACCTGCTTGACGGCCTGCTCGAAGGGATACAGGTTGACGACGACCAGGTCGAGGGGGGCGATGCCGTGCCGTTCGAGCTGCGCCAGGTCTTCGGGCACGTTACGGCGGGCCAGCAGGCCGCCGTGAACGACCGGATGGAGCGTTTTGACGCGACCGTCGAGGATTTCCGGAAAGCCGGTCAGCTCCGAGACGTCGCGCACGGCCAGTCCGGCCTCACGCAGCTTGCGGGCCGTGCCGCCCGTGGAGATCAGCTCGACGCCCATCTCCGCCAGGCGACGGGCGAAATCAACCAGGCCGGTTTTGTCGAACACCGACAGCAGCGCCCGCCGGACGGGTTGCAGGTCCGGGGGCGGCTCGTGGGTGCGCGGTTGATGCAGCATGGCTACGGGTTGTGGATTTCGGGAGCTTCGGGCAGGATGCGGACGCGGCGACCGTCGACCACCACACGCCCTTCGGCAAACAGCCGCAGCGCCTCGGGATAGAGCCGGTGCTCCACTTCCAGCACACGTGCAGCCAGTGTCTCGGGCGTGTCGTCGGGCAGGACCGGTACGGGCTCCTGCAGCACGATCGGCCCGTGGTCGTACTCCTCATCCACCAGATGAACGGTGGCGCCGGTCCAGCGCACGCCGTAATGCAGCACGGCCTCGTGCACGCGGCGGCCGTACATGCCCGGTCCACCGAAGGCGGGCAGCAGGGAAGGATGGATGTTCAGGATCCGGTTGCGGTAGGCGGCCACCACGTTGTCGGGAATTTTCTTCAGGTAGCCGGCCAGGGCCACGAACTCGACCTGGTGGGCGCGGAGCACCTCGAGCAACGCTTCGCCAAAGGCCTCCGGCGAAGGGTAGTCCTTCGGGGCGAGCACGGCGGTGGGGATGCCATGCCGCCGAGCCCGCTCCAGGGCACCGGCCGTGGGGCGGTCGCTCACACAGACCACCACGCGGGCCGGCAGACGCCCGGCTTCGATGGCGTCGAGGATGGCCTGAAAGTTTGTCCCGCCCCCCGAGGCAAAGACGGCCAGCCGCAGGGGCGGACGCGTTGCGGGTGGCGACATCGGTTCGTGTGGCGACGGTTGCCGCCCCAAGTATAGCGTCCCCGGGGCGGACTTGCTGAAAAAATTTCCGGAAAAGCCCCTGGAGCAGACCGGCCTATCGCACGACGGGTTCCAGCAGCGATAGCCGCATGCCTGAAGCGTCGGCCACCAGTCGGGCCCGCACGCCCACAGGGAGCGAGTTTTTGGCAGCGACGTGCCCGTAGGGAAAACCGGTCACCACCGGGTAGGGCGCCGTGCCGAAGTAATCGGCAAGCACTTCGTCGAGCGCAAGCGAGGGCGTCGAAGCGCTCGGAGCGCAGTCTGTGAAATCGCCCAGTATGAGTCCGGCCAGTCGGTCGAGCACGCCGGCCAGGCGCAGTTGCGCCAGCATGCCGTCGATGCGGTAGGGGGCTTCGCCGATGTCTTCCAGAAACAGGATGGCTCCGGTCAGATCGGGCAGGAAGGGGGTGCCCACAAGCCGTACCAGCACCGAGAGCGTGCCGCCCACCAGCGGTCCTTCGGCCGCGCCGGGACGCAGCAGGCGGGGCGAGGCCGATCCGACAGGCGGCAGCGGATCGGGCGCGGCGCCGCCGGCCAGCTCCCAGAAGCGCTGTTCCGTTTCCTCGTCCAGCAGGGGCCAGTCGATGGCCACCATGGGACCCGAGAGGCCCGGCAGGCGGGCATGTTGCAGCAGGGCCAGGTGCAGAGCCGTGATGTCGCTGTAGCCGACGAGCAGCTTCGGCGCGCGGGCCGCCGCCTCGTAGTCCAGCAGCGGCAGCAGGCGCAGGCAACCGTAACCCCCCCGGGCGCAGAAGATGGCCCGGATGTCGGTGCGTTGCAGGTAGTGGTTGAGTTCGTCGGCCCGCAGCTGATCGTCGCCGGCCAGATAACCTCGGCGGGCCGAGAGCGTACGGCCGCGCTCCACGATCAGTCCCGCCGCTTCCAGGCGCTGGATGCCGGCTTCCAGCTTTTCGGGATCGGGGGGACTGGCCGGCGCCACGACGGCCACGCGATCGCCGGGCCGGAGCGCTGGTGGGCGTTGTAAGGGGATCACCATTTCCGGAGGGAAGACCGTAGACCGTATGACCGGGCTTGCAGCAGGCCGTCTGAGGAGTGACCGCAACGCGTGTAATCTACAACCAACCGCGAATTACCCATATGGATTCTCGCTCATCGAGCCCGGTCCTGAAGACAGCGTC
>WFPM01000223.1 GCA_015487635.1 Rhodothermus sp. | reverse complement strand
TGGCCGAGCAGCATCCCGAAAAAGCGGCACAATACCACGAGCAGGCCGCGAAAATGCGCGAAAAAGCAGCCGGGCAGGCCAGCCCATGAGCATCCCGGAACGCTGGCAGCGGCTCTGGCGGAGCACCGGCCGCCACGTCGTGGGCCTGATGAGCGGCACTTCGCTGGACGGCATCGATGCAGCCCTGGTGTACCTGGAGGGAAGCGGTCGTAACCTGCACCTTTCGCTGGAGGCGTTCGTCCATCGCCCGTTCCCCGGAGCGCTCCGTACGCTGCTTTTGCGGAACAGCCTGCCCGAAACGTCGTCGGTGCGTGAACTGGCGCTGCTGAACGCCCGGTTGGCGCAGCTCTACGCCGAGGCCGTCGAAGCCGTGCTGGACCGCGCCGGGCATCCCCGGGAAAGGCTCGACCTGGTGGGCGTGCACGGCCAGACCGTTCACCACATCCCGGAGCCCACCGAGTGTGCCGGCGCGGCCGTGACGACCACGTTGCAGATCGGCGATCCGTCGGTGCTGGCCAACCTGCTGGGCGTGCCCGTGGTGGGCGACTTTCGCCAGGCCGATATGGCACTGGGCGGGCAGGGGGCCCCGCTCGTACCTTACTTCGACTACGTGTACTTTACGCACCCGACGGAGACGCGTGGCCTGCTCAACATCGGCGGTATCGCCAACCTGACCGTCCTGCCGGCCGACGCCCGTCCCGAAGACGTCCGCGCCTTCGACACCGGTCCGGGCAACATGCTCATCGATGCGCTTGCGCAGCGACGCTTCGGCACACCGTACGACCCGGACGGCCGCTATGCCGCCCGGGGGCGTCCCGACGAAAGCCTGCTCGCCGAACTGCTCTACGATCCCTACTTTCTCAAGCCGCCGCCGAAATCCACCGGCCGCGAATACTTCGGCGAAGCATTTCTCGCCGCTTTTTCAGAAAAGGCCGCATCGATGGGCGTGACCGACCCGCACGACCAGATCGCCACGCTGACGGCGCTGACGGCCGCTTCGGTCTATCAGGCCTATGCCCGCTATGTGCGGGAAAGCCATCCCTTTGACGTGCTGATCGTTTCGGGCGGGGGCGTGCACAACCGCACGCTGATGGCGCTGCTCGAGCGGTACTTTTCGCCGATCCCGGTACGCTCGGTGGCCGACTACGGCCTGGATCCCGACGCCAAGGAAGCGTGTTGTTTTGCCGTTCTGGCCCATGAGCTGCTGAATGGCGTGCCCACGAACCTTCCGCGTGTGACCGGGGCATGCCGACCAACCCTGCTCGGCAAGCTCTGCCTTCCCGCCTGACCTGAAACGACCATGAGCGAAACATTTACCCCTATTAACGAAGTCGGCGAGTTCGGCCTGATCGAACGACTGCAGACGATCGTTGCGGATCTGTCGGATTCCGATCTGATCATGGGCATCGGTGACGACGCGGCCGTCTATCGCCTGCCCGACGAGGAGACCGTGCATGTCATCACGACCGACGCGCTGCTCGAAGGCGTCCACTTCGACCGCCTGATGACGCCCATGGAGCACCTGGGCTACAAAGCCATCGCGGTCAACGTGAGCGACGTGGTGGCGATGAACGCCGAGCCCCGGTATGCGACCATCGCCGTGGGCATTCCCGCGAAGATTTCCGTCGAGATGATGGAAGCGTTCTACCGGGGCGTCCGCCGCGCCTGTGAAAAGTACGGCCTGGTGCTGGTGGGAGGCGACACGACGGCCGCCCACACGCTGTGCATCTCGGTGACCGTGGTAGGTGAGGCCCGGATGGAAGACGTCATTTTCCGACGGGGGGCCCGTCCCGGCGACCTGCTATGCGTCTCGGGTGATCTGGGGGCCGCCTACGCCGGACTGAAGATTCTACTGGAGCAGCGCAGAGCTCTGAAGGAAAAAGGCCCGGACTACCAGCCCGATCTGGAGCCATACCGCTACGTGATTCAGCGCCAGCTTCTGCCCGAGGCGCGGCTCGACGTGATCCGCGACTGGCGCGATCGCGGGGTGCGTCCCCGGGCGCTGATCGATGTGTCGGACGGCCTGGCTTCCGAGGTGCATCACCTGTGCCGCCACAGCCATTGTGGCGCGATCGTGCATGCCTCGGCCATCCCGGTGGCGCTCGAAACGCGCGAGGTGGCCGATCATTTCGCCGAAGACGTGGACACCTACGCACTGTTTGGCGGCGAGGATTACGAGCTGCTGTTTGCGCTTCCGCCCGAGCAGCTCGAGCTGCTGGACCCGACCTCGTTCAACGTGATCGGCGAGCTGCTGCCGGCCGACCAGGGCGTGCAGGTCCAGACACCCGAAGGAGCGATCATTCCGCTGGAGCCCGCCGGCTACCAGCACTTCCGCTCCGGCGACGGGACCGAAGGCGAGCCACCGGCCGCATCCTGAAGCGCCGGGTAAATCGGACGGCGTTTTTTCTGAGGGCACTCTGCTTGGTTCGTGCCTTACTGAACGCGGCCCTGTTTGTAGGCAGCCACGGAGCGTAAGCGGAATGGCGTGGACGGCACTCCGCTGCGCTTCGTGCCTGACTACGAGCATTCGGGGTATCTCGGAATCGTGGGACGGCCCGATGCAGATGGGTTGCGATCGACTAAATCCGGCCCGCAGGCCATGTTGTGTTAGAGCAGTTTGCCCAGAGCCTCCTGATCGTGCGCGTCCAGATGGTTCAGGATCAGGTGGCCCATGCGGTCGCGCTTGGTGAGCAGGTAGCGCCGGTTGACCTCGTTGGGGGGAATTTCGATGGGCACGCGCTCGACGATCTCCAGGCCGTAGCCGGCCAGACCGACGCGCTTGCGGGGGTTGTTCGTCATCAGCCGGAGCTTGCGGATGCCAAGGTCGCGCAGGATCTGGCATCCGATCCCGTAGTCGCGATGGTCCATCTGAAAGCCCAGCGCCAGGTTGGCCTCGACCGTGTCGAGCCCCTTTTCGTCCTGGAGCTTATAGGCCCGCAGCTTGTTGACGAGCCCGATGCCACGTCCTTCCTGCTTCATGTAGAGCACAACGCCCCGACCTTCTTCCTCGACGCGCCGCATGGCCGCCGCCAGTTGCTCGCCACAGTCGCAGCGCAGTGAGCCGAAGATGTCGCCCGTGACGCATTGCGAGTGGACCCGCACGAGCACCGGCTCGTCTTCGGTCCAGGAGCCCTTGACGAGCGCCAGATGTACGTCGCCCGTGTAGCGCTCCTCGTAGGCGATCAGGCGGAAATGGCCGTATTTAGTGGGAAGATCGACTTCCACAAGCCGGTTGATCAGGCGCTCGGTGCGCATCCGGTAGGCGATCAGGTCCTTGATCGTGATGATGCGCAGCCCGAAACGCCGGGCGATTTTCATCAGCTCGGGCACGCGGGCCATTGTGCCGTCGTCGTTCAGGATCTCGACGAGCACGCCGGCCGGATACAACCCGGCCAGCCGCGCCAGATCGACGGCGGCCTCCGTGTGGCCGGCCCGGCGCAGCACGCCGCCCGGACGCGCCCGCAGCGGGAAGACGTGTCCGGGCCGCGCAAAGTCTTCCGGACGCGCCGACGGATCGGCCAGCGCCCGGATCGTGGCGGCCCGGTCGGCGGCCGAGATGCCCGTCGTGGTGCCGTGCCGGTAATCGACCGACACGGTGAAGGCCGTCTCGTGCAGCGCCGTATTGGTGGGCGTCATCAGGTCGAGGTCCAGCTCGACCGTCCGCTCGGGCGTGAGCGCCACGCAGATGAGCCCGCGCCCGTACTTGGTCATGAAGTTGACCAGCTCGGGCGTGATCTTCTCGGCCGCGCCGATGAAATCTCCCTCGTTTTCCCGATCTTCATCGTCCACGACGATGACCAGTTTGCCCGCCCGGATGTCGGCGATGGCGTCTTCGATCGTGTCGAAATGGAACGGCTCGGACGACGAGGCCGGCGTGTCCGGCACCGTGCCGTTGCAGCAGGGGCAGGCAGTCGCCTGCTCGGAATGCGGGTTCATCGGCTTATCGGCCATGGCCAGACGCCCGAAGGTTCATCGGCTGGTGCGGTTTGAACCGACCGAGGCGTTTCGGGTTCTCGCCTCAGTCTTTGGAGAGCACGGTAGCCACGGCCGACTTTTCGACGCGTAGCTTCGTGTTGCTATCGACCTGCAGCAGAATGCTGGTATCGTCCACCTGGGTAACCGTTCCGTGAATGCCGCCGATGGTCACCACTTTGTCGCCTTTTTTGAGCGCCGCGATCATCTTCTGCCGCTGCTCCTCTTTCTTTTTCTGAGGACGAATCAGAAAGAAATAGAACACCACGAAGATCAGAATCAGCGGCAGGAAGGTGACCAGCGGGTTGGGGGCCCCTTCGGCGGGCTGGCCGGCCAGCAGGATGTTGTACCACATGGAGGTTGGCATGCTTGGTGGGTGAAAGACAACCGTCGGTAAAAATACAACAGGGCTTGGTGAAGTGTATTAAAAAAGGAAGGGCAAGCACCCCGTATCGCGCCGCTACAACCTCCTACCGTTGCTGCCTTCCGGCCCTGGCGGGGTTCAGAGGGAGCTGGCCGTACGGGACTTGCCCTTCCGGGCGCTTCTCAACGAAGCGAGGCGGGTGCGGGTTCCGTTTTATTCCATGCCCGGGTTGCGCGTATGGATAGGAGCGACACCTTGCAAAGCACGTCCATCGAGATTGAGATACTCCCACCGTGTTTCGCAGCGCCTTCCTGCGGAAAGCGACGCGGCAGTGGCAACATAACGCCGTGCCCGACACCAGGTCCACGCTAACCCGCTTCTGCCATCGGTCACCGCGTTTGCAGCCGCACGCGCAGGCAGTTGCGCGCCTTCCCGCATTGACGCAGGTAGTCCCACGTGACGGCCGGCACCCGAAACCGCCCCACAAAATGCAACTTCTCGTTCGGATACCGACTCCGAAGTGAACGATGAAACGGTGAAAGCACTACTTCAAAGCTTCCCTCGTAAAAGACCAGCAGAAACGGCTCGGTCTGCACCGTGTCGATCCGATCAAAACGCACCCAGCTCCGCAACGAATCCTCCCGCGCAATCCAGTAAGAGCTCAGGCCTACATCTCCGTCAATTTCTCCAAACGCTCCCATTCTCCCCAGGAAATATTCTGGATAACCATTGGCAACACGCTCTCTTTCACGGGGGTTTGAATTGAATAGATAGTACGTAGTATCAGCCTTGAGGGGTTTTTCATAAAGGCTGAGCGATAGTACAGCTTCGTAGAACGGAAGCTCTGACGTGGGATCGCGCAAAGTAAAAAATAGAATGAGATAATGCACGCGTTCATTTGTCTTGAGGATATAGTCCAATGCACCGAGGGCCGAGTCCGGCCGCCAGGGCTGTCCGTTGAGCGCGATCTCGGCGTAGGCTTCCACCTCCAGCGGTTTTATACCTCGCTCTTCCTTCGCCCCCAGCAACCCACAGCCCACCAGCACCAGCAACCCCAACCAGTAGCAGCGCATCGCTCCCTCCAGCTTTCAGT
>WFPM01000222.1 GCA_015487635.1 Rhodothermus sp. | reverse complement strand
GAAGCGCTGCAGCAGGCCGCGGCTTTGCAGGAAGGCTTCGGCTTTTTGCTCGTCGGCGGCCAGCGCGGCCAGTTCACTCAGCTTCATGATTCCACCTTTATGGATTGCTCAGGGAATTTAACAAGGTGGAACCTATTAAGCAATCACCTTGATTTTTTTTGATCTTGTGTTATACTTCCTCATGCACAGCGAAATAAACAACATATGCACAACTTCGCATCATGCGCTGGCTATTGATTGTATTGCTTGTGTTGGCGCCCGGTCCGCTGGTTGCTCAGCCGGTCTATTTCTTTGGACGATTGGGGCTGGGCCAGGTAATAGGAAAGGGAACGGAGGGAATATGGCGGCCCACCCTTGGACTGGGCATCGGCCTGGAGACGCCCTGGCCGGTTTCCGTTGAGGGCGCGGTCGAAGGGTTTGTGCTTAATTGGAGATTCTCCGGTGAAGCTGCGTCGTCCCGGACACTTCTGCTATCTGATATCGCTTTTCCTCCCTATACAGGTCGTCTTCGTCAGGTACTTTTCAATCTGGCGCTCCGAGCTCGCCTGCTCCGATACAGGCAGGGTGAGCTGGCCCTGGGTGCCGGGCCGGCTTTGCGTTACAGTAAGGAAAAGTACACCTGGGACTACGTATTGTGTGTGAATCCTTACGTTGATATGTACCGGTGTTTTGAACGAGAAGTCTCCAGACAAGGCTGGGAGGTCGCCAGCTACTTCTTTGTGGAAGCCGGATTGTATCCGGTACGACGGCGCTGGGGGCTGGCGGTTTTTCTGGCGTCGGTTAATGCTTCGGATCCGTTCCTGGCTTTCGGCCTGCGTATCCTCCGACGATAAGCGTCGTGGGCGCTATACGTGCAGATACGACAGCTATGGCCTGGAAGAGAAAGGCTGGCGGCGGTAGGGCTACACACGAGCGAGATCAGGTTCTGACGCGGGCGTTCTGTTGGGATGGCCCGCATCGCCCCCGGCATGGAATCCAGTTCGGGATGGGCTTCATGCGGCGCCTGACCGAAGCCCTCGAAGCACACGAGATCGTCCTGCTTGCACCGGGAGGGACAGGGCAGGCGCGTGATCGCTTTTCGATGACGTAACCTGACAGATACGTGCGTCTGTACGTCCAACCAGATCTAAGCCCTTCCCTGCAGGTAGAGATTTCGGGCGGCCCGGGGATCGCCTGGATGGAGATGCCTTACAAAGAGCCGCTTTTCTGTATTTCGGAATGGTGTGTCGCAGACCGTTCTGGCGTCAGCTTCTGGCGCCGCCTGGAGGCCGGGTTCAGCGGGAGTCTGGCCGTGCTTGCTCCGGTCGGAGCACTGGAGGTGGGTGGACGCCTGATCACTCATCAATTCTTTGCCACGGTGTACGACGTCTGGATGATGAGGCCGGTGCTGCGGTTGCGCCGGTAGCCTGAGAAGGGCTTGCTACACCATTCTTTGATACATTTCTGATCAAATTTTAATTCGGAGTGATTGCAACATGGATATTTTAGGACAAAATCGTACTTATTTCAACACTACTCTATCAAAACCAGAAAGTGTTATGCAACGCATGATCTTGCTGCTTATGGGGTGGGGGCTGGCGTGGGCCAGTACCGTTCAGGCCAACGCTCCGGCCGACACGATCCGGGCGCAGGGCACCTGGGGACAGGTGCGGCTGGACGCCCGCTATCGCTACGAACTGGTAGATGAGACAGGTAAGGAAACCGCGCGGGCCTCAACGCTACGGCTCCGTGTGGGATATGCAACGCCCGCGTTTGAGGGCATCCGGGCTTATGCGGAACTCGAAGGATTACAGGCCGTGGGCGCCGATCGCTACAACAGTCTGCGTAACGGCCGCACGCGATATGCCACGGTGGCCGATCCGGAAAAGACCGAATTGAACCAGCTCTGGCTGGAGGCGAACCTGATTCCGCGGACGCGCCTGCGGGTGGGGCGCCAGCGGATCACCTACGACAACCACCGGTTCATCGGCAATGTGGGCTGGCGCCAGCTCGAACAGACCTATGATGCGGTCGCACTGACGAGCCGACTGCTGCCCGAGCTGACGATCGACGGGGCCTATCTGTGGCGCGTGCAGAATGTGCTCTCGCGGCGGCAACGACTGGCCGCGCCGCTGCTCCGTCTGGCGTACACGGGCTGGGGGGGTGCCCACGTGGTGGCCTATGGCTACTGGATCGGCTTCGAAGAAGCGGCCAGTGCGGCGCGCTCGGTTCAGACCTATGGGATCCGTCTGGAAGGCAGCCGGCCGCTTACCGACCGACTGGCGCTGCGCTACACGGGCGAATACGCCTACCAGATGGACTACCGGGACAATCCGAACGATTTTGCCGTGCAATACGCACATGGCCTGCTGGGGCTGACCCTGCGGCATCAGGGCTGGGTGGTATCGGCCACTGGTGCGCTGGAGCTTTTCACGAGCGACAACGGGGTGGCTTTCAGCACGCCGTTGGCCACGCTGCACGCCTTCCAGGGATGGGCCGACCGCTTTCTGCGCACGCCGCCGCAGGGCCTGCGCGATCTATACGTGTCGCTGAGCGTGCGACGGGGACGTGTGCAGGCGACAGGCGTCTATCATGACTTTGCCAGCGACGACGGCGACGTCGCCTACGGCCGCGAGCTGGACCTGGTGGCCAGCTACGTGCTCACGCCCAATCTTTCATTGCTGGTAAAATATGCCGCTTACGAAGCCCGTGCCTGGAGTGTGGATGTCCAGAAATACTGGCTCATGATGACCTTCAGCTTCTGAAGAAACCAACATCCTTGCGCGTTTAAATCCCCACCCGTATTGCATGGGTGGGGATTTTTTTATAGAATGGGCCGCTGAGTCGATATTAGCTGCTGGAACAGGTTTTGCCCGGCCATAGAAGTTATTCGTGATCAACCAGTAGTAAGGATGCGTATGCGTGTGCGGGCAGAGGATGTGTGCCTGATGATGCAGCACGTGTTCAACGCGGCCATTGCGCTGCTCAAGGACAGCGAGCAGCTCAGCGAGGAAGTGAGCCTGGTGCGGACGGCGCGGCTGGCGGCGTTGCAGCGCTCGCTGGAGGATGTGGTGACCATCTACAAGGCCTACGAAGAAGACCAGCAGCAGCGATTCCGCTCCTGATCGTCGGTGCTGACCCCCATCGATTATCTGATCCTACTGGGCTATCTGCTGGGCTCCGTTGCACTCGGACTGTGGGCCGGTGGACGCCAGCGCCATGCCGTCGATTATTTCCTTGGCAGCCGCACGCTTCCATGGTGGGCGCTCTGCCTGTCGGTCGTCGCCACCGAGACCAGCACGCTGACAGTGATCGGTGTTCCGGCTGTGGCCTACGGGGGGGATCTGAGCTTCTGGAAGCTCACGATCGGCTATGTGCTGGGTCGCATTGCCGTCGCTGTTTTTCTGTTGCCTCGCTACTTTGAAGGCTCGCTCACGACGGCCTATGCCTTTCTGGGGCAGCGCTTCGGGCAGGGTATGCAGGCGGCCGCCTCGCTGGTTTTTCTGGCCACGCGGTTGCTGGCCGACGGCGTGCGTCTCTTTGCCACGGCCATCCCGCTGAAAGTCATGGCCGACATGGCCGGGCTTTCGGTCTCGTATCTGGAGGTGATTCTGGTGGTAGCCGGTGCTACCGTGCTCTATACGTTGATCGGTGGGCTGCGCGCGGTGGTCTGGCTCGACGTGATGCAACTGCTGGTGTATATCGGCGGGGCGCTGGGGGCGCTGTGGGTGCTCTGGAAAGGGGCTCCGGACGGATGGTGGCAGATGGCTACGGCAGCGGGCAAAACCCGACTGCTGGTGCCCGGCGCCGAGACCAGCCCGATCCGGTGGCTAACCGAACCCTACGTGTTCGTGACGGCCGTCGTGGGGGGGGCGGTCTTCTCGATGGCCTCGCACGGCACGGACCACCTGATGGTGCAGCGCCTGCTGGCCTGTCGTGGTCTGAACGACAGTCGGAAGGCCCTCATCGGGAGCGGTCTGATCGTGATGGCTCAGTTTGCGCTGTTTCTGCTGGTGGGACTGCTGCTCTGGGTGCATTACGGCGGGGCCACGCCGGTCGAACTGGGGCTGTCGCGCGCCGACGAGGTGTTTCCGCGCTTCATCATCGAAGGACTTCCGCCGGGCGTCTCCGGATTATTGCTGGCCGGCATTCTGGCGGCCGCCATGAGCACGCTTTCCTCTTCGCTGAATGCGCTGGCATCTTCGACGTTGTTCGATCTTTACGAACGCTGGCGGGGGCGTTCGCTCGACGGCCGGCAATCGCTCGTGGTCTCGCGGCTGCTGACGTTCGGCTGGGCGCTGGTGTTTGTTGGCTTTGCCAGCCTGTTCGAAAGCACCGACAACCCGGTCGTCGAACTGGGCCTGTCGATCGCCTCGTTTACCTATGGCGGTATGCTGGGCGTTTTCCTGCTGGGGCGTTTCAACCGGCGCGTTTCGCAGCGATGGGCAATCGGCGCCTTCCTGGCGGCCATCGGGTTGATGGTGCTGGTGATTTTCGGCGTGTGGGTGCGTCCGGACGGCCGGCTGCTCTTTGCGCTGGCACCGGAGGCTTCCGAGGGGCTGCGTCGCCTGGCCTGGCCCTGGTACACGCTGCTGGGCGCGCTGCTTACCCTGCTACTCGGATCCTTGCCGCACCTGGGGCATAGGTACCGACGTTCATCAAGCCAGACGCGGCACCTCCCATGAGCATCTGGGAACGATTCCAACGGGGGCGGCGAACGCCCCGGCCGGTCGGCCAGCAACTGGAACGTGGCCGCGAGCAGGAGACCCGTCGGCAGCGTCGGCGGCAATGGATGATCAAAGCGGCGATCTGGCTGGGGCTGATCGTGCTCACGCTGATTGCCTTCCCGCGCGAGCGCGTCTATCAGTTTACCGTGCGCGTCGGCGAGGTCTGGCAGCACAACGATCTGGTTGCTCCCTTCGACTTTGCCCTCTACAAGGACCCTGAGCAACTGGAGCAGGAGCGTCGCCAGGTGATCCTGCGGACGCCCCCGTACTTCCGGGAGGTCCCCGATGCGATGCGCCGCATGGAGGCCAACCGCGACACTGTGCGCAGGCAACTGGAGGCGATCTTCGCGGCCTACGCCAGCTATCGGCGAAATCTGCTGCGGGGGAGACAGGATGCCGCGCGGGATGACTCGCTCCGCTATGTGGAGCTCAGGCGGAATGCCCGCGTCAAGCTGACACCAGAGCAGTGGCGGCTGCTGGCCGAAGACTATCTGGCCGCCGTTAACGAAGCGGGCCAGGTGGTGCGTCGCGGCGGCCAGGAGCCGCTTTACGTGCAGGCGCTGGAGGAAGCATGGTCGTTCGGGGTGCAGGTGCTTCAGCTCGGGTTGCTCGACGTACCGCGCGACAGTGTGCTGACCGATGAGATCGTCGTGCGTAACGAAGTGGAGCGAACCGAGCGCGTAGTTTCGGTCGATCGCGTCTTCGGGCTGGATGAAGCCTACGGCGCTGCCCGCGAGTATTTCCTGCAGCAGTTCAACAACCGCCCCGAGTTGGCCCGCATTGCGCTGGCTTTTTTCCGGGCGATTCTGGTGCCTTCGTATGTTTACCTGCGCGCCGAAACGTTGCACACTTGGGAGCAGCAGCAGGCGCGTATTTCGCCTACCTACGGGCTGGTGAAGGCGGGTGAGGTGATCGTGCAGCGTGGCCAGGTCGTAACTGAAGAAATCAAGCGCAAGCTGATCTCGCTCGAGCGCGCCCAGCAGGAACGCGGCGGCACGGCTCTGTTCTGGCGACGCCTGCTTGGCCAGACGCTCGTGACGCTGGCAACCTATCTGTTTTTCTTCCTGTATCTGTTCCTGCTCCGGCGTCCCATCTTCGACAACAACGCGCAGGTGCTGCTGATCGCCCTGATTTTTGCCGCCATTCTGGGCCTTTATGCCATTGCCGTGCGGTTGCCTACGCTGGCCATGTACGCCGTGCCCGTGGCCATCGCCTCGATTCTGCTGACGGTTATTTTCGATTCGCGTGTGGCGCTCTTCGGGACGATCACGCTAGCCTTCATCGGGGGACACCTGCTCAGTTACGACTTCGAGTTCGTGTTTGCCACGGTCTTTGCCGGAACGCTCGGCATCTTCAGCGTGCGCGACATTAAAAACCGCGGCCAGTTTTTCCTGAGCGCCGGGCTGGTCTTTCTGGGCTATCTGGTGGTGCTGGGGGCTTCGGCCCTCTGGCATCCGGCCGCCAGCGGGCGTTTCCTGTCGGACCTACTGCTGGTGGGCATCAACTCGGTGCTGGTGCTGATGGCCTATCCGCTGCTCTGGGTCTTCGAGCGTGCTTTCGACATTACCACTGATCTGACGCTGCTGGAGCTGTCGGACACCAACCGGCCGCTGCTCAAGGAGCTGAGCTTGCGGGCGCCGGGCACCTTCAACCACTCGCTGCAGGTGGCCAATCTGGCCGAGGCGGCCGCAGCGGCCATCGGAGCCCATGCACTGCTGGTGCGCGTCGGAGCGCTCTATCACGACATCGGCAAGATGGTCAAGCCCGAGTACTTCGTGGAAAACCAGCGGCCGGGCATGGATCCGCACAAGAACCTCAAGCCGCGCATGAGCGCGTTGATCATCGCCAGCCATGTGAAAGAGGGACTGGAGATCGGCCGCCAGTATGGGCTGCCCAGGAAAGTGCTGGATTTCATCCCCATGCACCACGGTACCACCCGGATCGAGTACTTCTACCGGAAGGCCGTGGAGCAAACGGGCGATCCGAATCTGCCAGACGCGGAGTTCCGTTATCCCGGACCCAAACCGAACTCCAAGGAAACGGCGATTCTCATGCTGGCCGACTCGGTAGAGGCCGCCAGCCGGGCGCTTGAGGAGCCCACACACAAGCGACTGGAAGCGCTGATCGATCAGATCTTCCGGGCACGCATCGAGGATGGGCAACTGGACGACACGGACCTGACCTTCCGGGATCTCCAGAAGATCAAGGAGACGTTTCTGCAGATGCTGCTGGCCATCTACCACATTCGCGTGAAGTATCCGGGTACGGAAGAGCAGGAGCAGAAAGATCAGAAGGCGCCGAGTGAAGCGCCTGCCTCGCAGGAGACGCCCGCCCCCACGCAGGATCGGTAAGGGAGCCTACAGGCTCTGCAGATGGGCCTGAAGCGCCTCGACGGATTCGGGGCCGATCCGAAACGAAAGCACGGTCGCCGGTCGATCGCTCAGGGCGGCCACGCGCCGGTGGCTCTGGGGCGTGCAGAGCAGCAGATCAGCCTGCTCGAGCAGCGGGCGCAGGTGATGGCGGCTTTCTTCGATGGCCCCGGCCAGTACCTGTCCGCCAAAGCCCGTGGCTACGCGGAGTTCGGTCAGCAGGTGGGGGATCGTTTCAGGTTGCAGTGTGACCAGTCCTATTGTTTCACGGGGAAGGAGCGTGGCAATGCGCTCCAGTGCGGAGGGTTCCAGATAGGCCATGAGACCCAGCCAGTCGGCTTGGGGAAGTCGGGCACGGAAACGATGCAGCTCGGCATGGCGGGCCAGCACGAGGTCGGCGTCTTCGTGATGAACGAGCGCCTCGGGGGTTACGGGTTCGATCAATTCAGCCCAGGGGGCGCCCAGCGCTGCAATCAGACTTTCGGCCAGCTCACGGGTCGGGGCCAGACAGAGCACTTTCGGGACAGGGGCCTGATCTTCCAGGAGCGACAGTTGCTCCTGGAGCAGGTATTCGATGTCTTCCGGACTGAGGCCGATGCCGACGAGCCGACGCAGCGTCTCCTGGAGTAGCGTCGCCCCCTGTTCCAGCCGCATTTCCCGGGTCGAGGAGGCTTCAGGACGCACCAGGTAGCGACGGCCGGACTGACTGTGAACCAGCCCTTCGGCTTCGAGCTGCTGGTAGGCCTTGCGTACCGTGTGGAAGGAGATGCCGAGTTGGCGGGCCAGTTCACGCGTGGACGGAAGCGAGGCGCCCGGCCGGAAGTGCCCGCGCACGATCAGGTAGCGCAATTGCGCCACCAGTTGCTCATGCAGTGGTTGAGATCCCGAGCGATCCAGTGTGATCATCGTCTCAGTCGAAGTCGCTGCAGGACATGAAATAATGGCAGCGAGGACACCGGTACTTGCAGCGATGGTTTTCCAGCCGGTGGCCGCAGTTCGGGCAGTAATCCCACCACTGCTCAGCATGACGCTGAGTAGTGGTGTCTTCAGGAGGAGAATTCGCCGAACGTGAGGAAGGGCTTGTTTGAGGCTCTGAAGGTATGCGATTCATCGAAAACCAAGGTTGCTGATTGCTGCTTTTCAGTAAACCCGTCAGGTGGCGGCACGTTCGAGGCGATCCATGAGGGCCAGGCCGAGGCCGGTGCGGGGCACGCGCTGGGCGTAGATGCGCGTACAGCCCTGTGCATCGCAACGGCGGAAGAAGTCGAACAGTTCGTAGGCGTATGTTGCCACGTCCGGGCAGACGCAGCAGGCGCCAAACGCTTCAGGATGGGCGGGCGGGGTCAGGCCGATGTAGGCGTGGTGTGGATCGGGAACGGCCTCGTCCGGGTGATCGAACAGCACCACGCGGGCCCGTGGTGCGTAGTGGCGATAGCGCGTGCCCGGGCTGCGTGCTCTGAGCGACGTTTCGTCGCCCACCAGGCGTGTTCCGGGCACCACTTCGCGGAGTGCCTCCAGAGGTACGGCGCCGGCCCGAAGTACCACCGGCTCCGACCCGGTGCAGTCCACGACGGTCGATTCCAGTCCCATGTCGCTCCGGTCGCCCTGCAGAATGCAGGCGATGCGGCCGTTCAGGTCGGCATAGACGGCTTCCCAGCGGGTCGGGCTGGGACGGCCGGAGCGATTAGCCGACGGCGCGGCCACGGGCGTGCCGCAGGCTTCCAGGAACGCCCACGCTATCGGGTGGCGTGGCATGCGTACGCCTACCGTGGGCAGCCCGGCCGTCACCTCGTCGGGCACGTCCGGATGGCGCGGCAGTACCAGCGTCAACGGGCCGGGAAAGAACCGCTCCATAAAGCGCCGGGCGGCCTCCGGCACGTCGCGCACCAGGCGCGCAAGCTGATTAAAATGGGCAATGTGCACGATGAGCGGGTTGTCGAGCGGCCGGCCTTTGGCTTCGAAAATTTTCCGGACGGCCTCCGGATTGAACGCGTCGGCCCCGAGCCCGTAGACCGTCTCAGTGGGAAAGGCCACCAGCTCGCCCTGGTGAATCAGGGCGGCCGCCTCGTGTACGTCGGTGGTCAGAAGCGTTTCGCGAAAAGCCATACGCGTCAATCGTCGGGGGCGGCTTGCGCCAAAAGCGGATACCGGCCGGTGGTTGTTTTCGCGTTTTTATAACGGCATGCTTCTATTCTGCTGCACTGGCACCGTTCGGCCATGGGCAATGCTGCACAGTGCTATCTTCAGACCATCCTGCGGGCCTACTGGCAGGGCGCGCCAATGCCCGCGCCGGCGAGTCTGGCGGATCCGGCCGAAGTGGCCCGGCTGGCCGTGCAGCAGAGCGTGGGTCCGCTGCTGTACCGGGCGCTGAAGGCAGCATCCCCGGCGAAGGTTCCCGAGGTGTTGCTGGCAGCCCTGCGGCCGCACTACCTGGCAGCGGTGGCGCAGGCCGGCCTGCAGGTTCGGGAGGTGCAGCGTCTGCAGCGGGCGTTCGAAGCGGCCGGTGTGCCCGTGCTGTTTTACAAAGGAGTCGTGCTGGGGCAGATGGCCTACGGTGACCCGGCATTGCGTCCGGCGTCCGACATCGACCTGCTGGTGGCCGCGTCCGACTTCGCCCGGGCCGAGGCCGTGGTGCTGGAACTGGGTTACCATCGGGACGTGCCGCATCGGGGCATGGTACGCAGGGTGTACCTGCGGTTGCAGCGCGAGCATCCGTACCGGACGCCGGACCGCCTGCTGATGGTCGATCTGCACACGGGCATGGCCCCCTGGCGCTTTGCGCCACGGCCGGACTTCAGGGCGTTGCTGACGGAAGCCAGGCATATTGAGTTGGAAGGGCAGGCGGTGCGAACGCTCCCGGTCGAAGCGCTCCTGCCGCTGCTCTGCCTGCACAGCGCCAAACATCAGTGGCGCAGCCTGAAGTGGATGTGCGACGTGGCCGGGTTGCTGCGGTACGTTCCGGGGTTAGACTGGGATCGTGTCTGGCAGATAGCCCGGCAGTGGCAATGCCAGCGTATGGTGCGGCTGGGATTGTGGCTGGTGCATGAGGGGCTGGGCGTTGCGTTGCCCG
>WFPM01000221.1 GCA_015487635.1 Rhodothermus sp. | reverse complement strand
GGTGCTGCAGGCGCCAGGCGTGCAGGCCCCAGCTCAGTGCCAGGAGCAGCAGGCCCAGGCCGATTTTCTGTGCCGCCGACATGGTCTGAGGGGTTTCGGGTGAGGAAACGTCTGTGCTTTTGAGAAGCTGCTGTTAAGTTACACACACACACACACGATCTGTCAAGGGCCTCATGTCGGTGAAATTGTAACTTTTATCTGTTGGGGCAAAGGTGTGTTGTGTTTGCTGAGTGTTCGGTGGGCACATCCGTAGACGGGGGCGAGGTTCTGGACGGATCGGTGCGTGGGTCGAACAGCCGTCGAGGGTCGGCAGCACCGTTTGTCGCTCAGAGGGCCGGCTGCAACAGACTAGGCAGTGTCTGAAAAATGGAGTTTGAAGATGCGCCGTATGCAGGCGAGTTTGACCATCGTTAGATAATGTCGCGCCAGCTTCTCATAGCGCGAAGCCAACCGATTCCAATGACCAATCAGGCGCTCGATGATGTTGCGGTGCCGGTAGCGCACCGGGCAGGCCGGCTCTGGCTCCGGCACCGCCTTGCTCCGACGCTTCGGAATCACCGGCGCAATGCCCTGCCCGCTCAACTGCGAGCGGATCGCCGCACTATCATAGCCTCGGTCGGCCACAAGCACCTTCAGTCGCACCGGCACCGTGACCGCTTCGAAGCTCGGGGCCAACTGCGGGCTGTCGTGGCATTGTCCCGCGCTCAGGTGCACCGACAACGGCACGCCGCGCCCGTCGCAAAGCAGGTGCACTTTCGTCGTAAAACCGCCCCGGCTGCGCCCGAGGGCCTGCTCGGCCGCGTTGGTCCTTGCCTCCGTGCCCGCTTTTTTTGCCCCGGCGGCAGCCCGCTGGGCGCGCACCGTGGTCGAATCAACAAACCAGGTTTCCAGGTCCAGCGTGCCGTCGTCGAGCAATTGCAGTTGAAGCGACTCCAAGATGCGGTCAATCGTGCCATCTCGGCTCCATCGCCGGTACCGGTCATGGACGGTCTGCCAGGGGCCGAAGCGCTCAGGCAGATCGCGCCAGGCGGCGCCGGAGCAGAGCACTCAGAAGATGCCGTTCAGGATTGTGCGACCATCGCGCTGAGGACACCCCCGGCGCGAGGGCTTCACGGGAGAAAGAACGTCTTTGATCAGCGCGAACTGCTGATCGCTCAACTCGTAGCGTCGGGCCATCGGTGTACTCCTTGAAGATGGCCCAATCTACGAAACCCTATTTTTCAGACAAACTCACAATGATTAACTGTATAGAAACTATGAAAGAGTGGGTATTCTCTAATAGGCATGCTTTATCCATAACGTTAAAGATAGGAACGATTTTCTTGATATGATCAGCATACAATATTATTTGTTAAGTCGTTGATAACGACATATCATATCTGGAGTCTATCTGATTTAATTTATGATAATATATTGAGATCAACGTTTGATAAATATTGGAATGTATGGAATGTGGTATAGATGCTGTTTGTTGTATGGTTTCTTCCTCTGTTTGGGATATTTTATTTGCTTTATAGAAGAACAAAATCTTAATAATATGTGCTCGCTGATTTACCGATGCATGAGGCGCCCCACGCTGTGGAGCGGACGTAACCAGGAGATGCGACAGGCAGCGGTCCACCCCTACCTGGTGGAAACGTCGTCGTTGAGCTGGTAGGGGCGTACTTTCCGCCCAGCATGAGCGGCGCGAACCCCCAACGCCAGCTTCCCGAACGTCGGGGCCGGCAACCAGCAACCTGGAACACTTGCCCTGATCGCCATACATCCGAACCGGCTGTCCCTATTCCACTCCCCGGTACACGACGTAGTCGAGGAGGAGCCGGGCCGGGAAAGCTTCCACATCCGTTCGACCTGTCGCGTCCCGAACGTAAACGGCCGACCGGCGCCCCAACGCAAAACGTCGGCGTTATCTCTTCATGCCCCGGTCTGAATTTTCGCCGGAGCGGATGAAAACACGGCCGCTCAAGCCCGTCAACTGCCTCCCGGATGTTGCATCGGTTAACCAGACTATACTATCTTGGTTAACATGGAAGGGACGTTGCTGGCCTGTCTGAACGAGACGTTCACGAGCGGAGAACGGTTGGCGCGACGACTGGGGCTCAGCCGCGTGGCCGTTTGGAAGCAGGCCCACCGGCTGCAGGAAGCCGGCTACCCGATCGAAGTCGTGCAGGGCCGGGGCTATCGGCTGCGGCCGGGGAGTCCGGCTCCACACCTGCTGTTGCCCCGGCTTCGAGGACGCTTCGGCCGGGCCTACCGCTACCTGGGCCGCACGACGAGCACCCAGGACGAACTGCGGGCCTGGGCCGAAGCGGGCGCACCCGAAGGGGCCGTCGTGCTGGCCGAGCAGCAGACCGGAGGCCGGGGCCGCCGCGGCCGTCCGTGGGTCAGCCCGCCGGGTGCCGGCCTGTACTTTTCGGTGCTGCTGCGCCCCCGCCTGCCGCTGACCGAGCTGCTGCGGCTGTCGCTGGCGGCCGGTGTGGCGCTGGCCGAAACGGCCGAAGTGGGCGGTCTGAAATGGCCCAACGACCTGCTGGCGCCCGACGGCCGCAAGCTGGCAGGCGTCCTGGTCGAGGCCGACCTGCGCGGCGAGGAAGTGCGCTACCTGCTGCTGGGCATCGGCCTGAACGTGCACCGCGCGCCGTTGCCTCCCGAAGCCGCCTTTCTTGAAGCCTACCGGCCCGGCCTGCGGCGTGTGGACCTGCTGGCCCGGCTGCTGGCCCGCCTGGAATACTGGTACGACCGGCTGCCCGAAGCCGAAGCGGTCTGCGAAGCCTGGCGTCGCTTCAGCTACACGCTGGGCCGCCCGGTGCGCATCGACACCCCCACCGGCCCGGTGGAGGGACTCGCCGAGGACCTCGAGCCCTCCGGCGCGCTCCGCGTGCGTCTGCCCGACGGCACCCGCCGAACGGTCTCGGCCGGCGACGTCGCCCTCCTGCAACCCATTGCTACCAACCCCTGACCAACCCGTAGACGACACCATGGAAATCGCCTGGGATCGACTGGTGGCCGACGCGCTCGAAGACCGGCCGCCCACGCGTGAGGTGGCCCGCGCGCTGTTGCAGTTGCCCGACGAAGACACGCTGCGGCTTGTCGAGGCGGCCTGGCGCGTGCGTCGGCACTTTTTCGGCAACCGCGTCAAGGTCAACGTGCTGCTCAACGCCCAGAGCGGCCTCTGTCCGGAAGACTGCCACTACTGCTCCCAATCGCGCATCTCGAAGGCGCCGATTCCGCGCTACCGCATGCTGTCGGTCGAAGAAATCCTCGACCGCGCGCGCAAAGCCCATGCGGCCGGCGCCCAGCGCTTCTGCATTGTAACCTCGGGCCGTGGACCGCATCGGCGCGAACTGGAAACCGTGCTTGAAGCCACCCGCCGCATCAAGGCCGAACTACCGCTGGAAATCTGCGCCTGCATGGGCATCCTGGACGAAGAGCAGGCGCGCCGGCTCAAAGAAGCCGGCGTGGACGCCTACAATCATAACCTGAACACAAGCCCGCGCCACTACGCGCGCATCTGCTCGACGCACACTTTTGAGGACCGGATCCGAACCGTGCAGACCGCCCTGAAAGCGGGGCTGCAGACCTGCACGGGCGTCATCCTGGGCATGGGCGAAACCGACGAGGACGTGCTCGACATGGCCTATGCCCTGCGTGAGGCCGGCGCCACGTCGATCCCGGTCAACTTTCTGATTCCGATCAAAGGAACGCCCCTGGGCGACGGCCGGACCGTCCGCCGCCTGACCCCCTGGGCCTGCCTGCGCTACCTGTCGGTGTTCCGGTTCGTCAATCCAAAAGCCGAAATCCGGGCCTCGGCCGGCCGCGAGCTACACCTGCGGAGCCTGCAACCGCTGGCGCTCATGGTGGCCAACAGTCTCTTTCTGGGCGATTACCTGACCGAAAAGGGGCAGGCGGCCGAGGCCGACTGGCAGATGATCAACGACCTGGGTTTCGTACCCGAAACGCCCCAACCGGCCCGCCCCCATGGAGTGGCTCACCCGGCAACTCCGGCAGCTTGAGGCAAAAGGACTGCGCCGCACGCTCCGGCCGCTTGCCGCCGGTCCATATGTGGAGCGCGACGGCCGCCGCTTGCTGAACCTGGCCTCGAACGACTACCTGGGGCTGAGCACAGATCCGCGCCTGACGGTGGCCGCCCGCAAGGCGCTGGAACGCTGGGGCGTCGGCGCCGGGGCCGCCCGGCTGGTGGTGGGCGACCGTCCCGTGCATGAAGCGCTCGAAGCCGCCCTGGCCGCGCTCAAAGAAACCGAAGCGGCCCTGGTGTTTCCGAGCGGCTACGCAGCCAACGTGGGTGTGCTCTCGGCGCTCGCGGGTCCGCGCGACCAGATCTTTGCCGACGCGCTCAACCACGCCAGCCTGAACGACGGCGCCCGGCTCAGCCGCGCCCGCTTCCGCTACTACCGCCACCGCGACCTGGGGCAACTCGAACGGCTCCTGCAGGGGCCCGGACCGGCCCCGGGCGGCCGCCGCTTCCTCGTGACGGATGCCATCTTCAGCATGGACGGCACGGTGGCGCCGCTTCCGGAGCTGGCCGAACTGGCTGCCCGCTACGACGCCGTGCTCGTCGTGGACGACGCGCACGGCACCGGAATCGTGGGCCCCGAAGGCCGGGGCACCGCCCATCATCTGGGCGTGGCCGATCGGATTCCCGTGCAGGTAGCCACGCTCTCGAAGGCGCTGGGCGTGCAGGGCGGCGCTGCGCTGGGATCGCGGACACTTATCGACTACCTGCTGCACCGTGCCCGCGCCTTCATCTACAGCACGGGCATTGCGCCCGTGCTGGCCGCCGCAGCACTGGAGGCCGTCCGCCTGGTGCAGTCCGACGAAGGCGCGCGGCGGCGACGGCGCCAGCAGGCGCACGTTGCCCGTCTGAAGGCCGGCCTTAAAGCCCGGGGCTACACGGTCCGGCACGAACCGCCGGCGCCCATGCTGGCCGTGCTGGTGGGTGCGCCCGAAGCGGCGTTGCGTCTGTCCGCGCTGCTGGAAGCACGCGGCGTGCTCGCCCCGGCCATCCGGCCGCCGACGGTGCCGCCCGGAACCAGCCGGATCCGACTGGCCCCCATGGCCACGCACACCGACGACGACATCGAGGCGGCCCTGGCCGCCTTTCCCGAAGCCGAAGCGATCCAGCCTCATGTTGCCTGAACAGTCTCTGATCACACCGCTTCCTGCGACGACCACCGCCACACCGGCGCAGCGAGCGGCCGTGTGGGGCGTGGGCGCTGCGCTTCCGGCCCACCGCGAGTCGAGCGCCGAAACGGAGCGCCGCCTGGGCCTGCCGCCGGGCTGGATCGCCCGACGTACGGGGATCCGGGAGCGTCCGCTCGTGGGCCCCACCGAAGCCACAAGCGACCTGGCCGTCCGTGCCGGGGCGGCCGCGCTGGCACAGGCCGGGCTGTCCCCCGAGCGCATCGGCCTGCTGCTGCTGGCCACAAGCACGCCCGACCACCTGCTGCCCCCGACGGCGCCTGTCGTGGCCCATCGCCTGGGGCTGAAGCGGGCGGGCGCCATCGATCTGGCCGGCGCCTGCAGCGGTTTTCTGTACGCGCTGGCGCTGGCCGACGGCTACGTGCGCCTGCAGCGTACCTGCGTGCTCGTGATCGGCGCCAACGTGCTCAGCCGCCGCACCAACCCCGACGACCCGAAAACCTCGGCGCTTTTTGCCGACGGAGCCGGTGCCGTCGTGCTCGGTCCCGCCGAAGGCCCACGCGGCATCGTGGCCTGCTGGCTGGGCGCCGATGGCTCCTGCTGGGACGACCTCTACATCCCGGCCGGTGGAAGCCGCCGACCGCTCACGCCCGAACGCGTGGCCCGCGGCGAACACCTCATGTACATGAAAGACGGCCGCGCGCTCTTTCGACGGGCCGCCACCGGTATGGCCGAAGCCGGGCGGCGCGTGCTCCAGCAGGCCGGCCTCGACCTCGACAACGTCGCCTGGTGGATTCCGCACCAGGCCAACCATCGCCTGATCGAAGAAGCCCGGCGCCAGCTCGGCCTTCCGGCCGAGCGTACCATCAACCTCGTCGATCGCATCGGCAACAGCTCGGCCGCCACGATTCCGCTGGCGCTGGCGCTCGAGGCACACCGCTTCGTCCCCGGCGACCTGCTGCTGCTCACGGCCGTGGGTGCCGGGCTGCTTTCGGCTGCCGTCCTGCTTCAATGGTAAATCGTCGATCTACGATGAAAGAAACGCACACGATTATCGACGCGCTCGACGAGCTGGCCCCCGAAACGCTCATCGCCTGGGATAAGACCTACGTCTGGCACCCCTTCACGCCCATGAAGCAGTACATGGCCGGCGATCCGGTCATCATCCGGCGCGGCCGGGGCGTAAAGCTCGAAGACATTCACGGCAACTGGTACTACGACGGTACCTCGTCGATCTGGCTGAACGTGCACGGCCACAACGTGCCCGAGCTGAACGCGGCCATCGAGGCACAACTCCGGCGCGTGGCGCACGCGACCATGCTGGGTCAGGCGAACGTGCCCGCCGTCGCGCTCGCCAGACGGCTGATCGACGTGGCCCCGAAGGGATTGCAGCGCGTCTTCTACTCCGACAGCGGCGCCACGGCCGTCGAGATCGCGCTCAAGATGGCCGTGCAGTTCTGGGCCAACCAGGGCCGGCGCACGAAGCGCTACGTGCTCGGCTTTCTGAACAACTACCACGGCGACACACTGGGGGCCGTGGGCGTAGCGCCCGATCCGCTCTTTCACTGGCCGTTTCTGGACCTGTTGCCCGGCCACCCGCGCGTGCCCTATCCCTACCCGCACGACCGCCTGGCCGAAAGCCTCGAGGCCGTCGAGGACGTGCTGCGCACGCGCCGGGACGAGCTGGCGGCCGTGATCGTCGAGCCCGTCGAAGGCGCCGGGGGCATCCTGCCCGCCCCGCCGAGCTTCCTGCGGGAGCTGCGCGCGCTGTGCGACCGCTACGACGTGCTGCTGATCGTCGACGAAGTAGCGACCGGCTTCGGGCGCACGGGCCGGCTCTTTGCCTGTGAGGCCGACGGCACTACGCCCGATCTGCTCTGCCTGGGCAAGGGGCTGACCGGCGGCTACCTGCCGCTGGCCGCCACGCTCACGACCGAGCGCATCTTCGAGGCGTTTCTGGGCGAAATCGAGGAGCGCAAGACGTTCTTCCACGGCCACTCCTACACGGGCAATCCGCTGGGCTGCGCCGTGGCGCTGGCCAGTCTGGAGCGACTGCTCGCGCTGCTCCCCTCGCTCCCGGCGAAGGTCGAGCGTCTGCGCGCCGGCCTGGCTCCGCTGGCCGACCATCCGTTCGTGGCCGAAGTGCGCCAGGCCGGATTCATGGTGGGCATCGAGATCGTGGCCGATCGTGCCACGCGCACGCCGTTTCCTTACGGGGCCCAGGTGGGCTTCATCGTGGCCCGCCATGCCCGGCGACGGGGTATGCTCGTGCGGCCGATCGGCTCGGTGCTGATCTTCATGCCCCCGCTGGCCGCCACTGAGGCCGAACTGGACGACATGCTGGCCATTCTGCGCGGGGCCTTCGAAGACGCATTGCCCGAACTGGAATTGCTCGCCCAAAAACTTCGTCAGCAAGCATGAACGGACTGCTCGTTACCGGCACGGACACCGGCGTGGGGAAAACCGTGGTGGCTGCCGGGCTGGCGCGGCTGCTGCGTGAGGCCGGCTACCGGGTGGGCGTGCTCAAGCCCGTCGAGACCGGCTGGGAGGGGCCTCCGGGAAGCTGGCCGCCTGACGCCCGCATGCTGGCCGACGGGGCCCGCGTGGACGATCCGCCCGAGCAGGTGGCCCCCTGCGTCTATGCCGAACCACTGGCACCCCTGGTGGCCGCGCGTCGCGCCGGCCGTCCGGTGGACCTCGACCGCATCGAGGCGGCCTGGCGGCGGCTGCAGGACCGCGACTGGGTGCTCGTCGAGACGGCCGGCGGGCTGTCGGTGCCGCTGACCGACACGCTCGACTACGCCGGGCTGGCCGTCCGCTGGAAGCTGCCCGTGCTGGTGGTGTCGCGTCCCGGCCTGGGCACGCTCAACCACACGTTCCTGACCGTGCACTACGCCCGGAGTCGAGGCCTGCCCGTGGTGGGCGTGGTGATCTGTGGCTACCCGGAGCAGCCCGATGTGGCCGAACAGACGAACCCGGCCATGATCGAAGAGATGTGCCACGTGCCCGTGCTGGGCCGCGTACCGCGCCGGCCGGCCATCACGTCGGCCGACGAAGCAGCCGCCGCCGTCGCCAAAGGGCTACGCCTGGAGACGTTCCTGGCCCGCTACGAGGAACTGCTGCACCGCGTCATGCACGACTGATCACTCAGTGCAGGTTTCAGAAAGTGCGGACCAGCACCGACTCAGCCGCTGCCTGCCGATAAAACGGCATGGGATACTCGAAATTTTTCAGAAAGCGCCGGATCTGGTGCAGGTCATGGGCCGGAAGGGGGCCAATCCGGTCCACGATCTCAAAAAAACGCGTCGCTGCACAAAAATAAAAGCACAGGGCATATGTTTTCGGGCCTCCATCCGTAACTTTCCACGAAGCACCCACGTACCGGCGCGATAGACACCCTTCAGCCAACCCTGCAAAGCTATGCGCGCCCAATCGCTTCTTTCCGGCCTTGTGCCGTTCCTTTGCACCCTGCAGATTGCCGTTGCCCAGACGCCGTCAGAACGCCTGGAGCAGCTCTTCACCCGACAGCCCCTCGCCGAATGGTTTGCGCCACGTTTTCTCCAGCAGGTTTCGGCCGAACAGGTTGCCGGAATCGTCGCTCAGTTGAAGCAGCAGTACGGGGCGTTTGAGCGCGTCGAAGGCGAAGGCACGGAGTACGAAGTGATCCTGGAGCGTGCCATCGTGCCCACTCGCATAGCCCTGGACGCCGAAGGACGCATTATCGGTCTGTTCTTTTCGCCCCCCATGCCCCGCACCCGGAAGCCAGACGAACTGCTCGCCGAATTCCGGCAATTGCCCGGCACCACCAGCCTGCTCGTGTTGAAAAATGGCCGGGAATTTCTGGCATTACGCCCCGACACCGTGCTGGCCGTCGGCTCCAGCTTCAAATTGGCCGTGCTGGCAGCTCTGAAGGACGCCATCGAGGCCGGTCGGCATCGATGGGATGAAGTCGTTCGTCTTCAACCCACCTGGAAAAGCCTGCCCTCCGGATTTCTCCACACCTGGCCCGACGGCTCGCCGCTGACGCTGCACACGCTGGCCGCGCTCATGATCTCCCAGAGCGACAATACGGCCACCGATGCGCTGCTGGCCCTGCTGGGACGCGAGGCCGTGGAAGCCTACGCCCCGCATAATCGCCCCTTTCTCTCCACCCGCGAAGCTTTCATTCTGAAAAACCCGGCCAACCAGGAATATGCCCGACGCTTCCTGGAAGCCGACGAAACCGGCCGTCGAGACCTGCTGGCCACCATCCAGGACCTGCCGCTTCCTGACGCCTCGGTGTTCTCCGGCGATCCGGTGCTTCCCGAGATCGAGTGGTTCCTCTCCGTACGGGAACTCTGCCGGTTGATCGAATCCGTTCACGAGCTTCCGCTGACGCAGATCAACCCCGGCGTAGCCCGACGCGAAGACTGGCGTCAGGTGGCCTTCAAAGGTGGCTCCGAGCCGGGCGTGCTCAACCTGACCACCTATCTGATCGACAAGCAGGACAATACCTACTGCGTGAGCGCCACCTGGAACGACACGAAGGCACTGGACGAAACCCGCTTCTTCGGCCTGTACCGGCGGTTGCTCCAGAGTCTGCAGACTACTCCATAACACAAGCCGGGCATTCACTGCGGCACTGCCACGCGAAAGCGGCCGATCAGCCGACGGTAGCTTTTCAGTTACCACGCTTCAGAAAAGCGCTTTTTCAGAAAAGTTTACCCTTTGCAGTCGGTCTCCGGGAAGCATTTCTCCGGCGATTCGTTTAGCTTAACGACACGTGCAACGGATCGAGAAGCCACTATGCTGTTTGCCACGACGCCTCCGGAAGCAAAACGTAGGGCGCTGCGCGAAGCGCTTCGGAGCGGCCGCCTGCTGCGTTTTCCGGGTGCCTTTTCGCCGCTGGTCGCCATACTGATCGAGCGGCTGGGGTTCGACGGCGTCTACATTTCGGGCGCCGTCCTGTCGGCCGATCTGGGATTGCCCGACGTCGGGCTGACCACGCTCACCGAAGTAGTCTGGCGGAGCCGCCAGATCGCCCGCGTCACCGGCCTGCCGGCCATCGTGGACATCGACACGGGCTTCGGCGAAGTGCTGAACGTGGCCCGCACCGTGCAGGAGCTGGAAGAAATGGGGCTGGCCGGCTGCCATCTGGAAGACCAGGTCAATCCCAAGCGCTGCGGCCACCTGGACTACAAGGCGCTCGTGCCCGTCGAGGAAATGGAGCGCAAGGTGCGGGCGGCCGTGCAGGCCCGCCGCGACCCGAACTTCCTGATCATTGCCCGCACCGACGCCCGGGGCGTCGAAGGGCTGGAGGCGGCCATCGAACGTGCCCGTGCTTACGTGGCGGCCGGTGCCGATATGATCTTCCCCGAAGCGCTCCAGTCCGAAGCGGAATTCGCCGCCTTCCGGAAGGCGTTGCCCGACGTGCCGCTGCTGGCGAACATGACCGAGTTCGGCAAATCGCCGTTGCTTCCGGCCGAGCGCCTCGAAGCGCTGGGCTACAACCTGGCGATCTATCCCGTCACCGGACTCCGTCTGGCCATGAAGGCCGTCGAGGAAGGCCTCCGTCACCTGCTGGAAGCGGGCACCCAGGAAGCCCTGCTCGACCGCATGCAAACGCGCAAAGAACTCTACGAACTGCTTCAATACGAGCGCTATACGGTCTTCGACAAAAACGTGTACAACTTCCGCCTGGAGGAGACAACCCCGTCATCCGAAAACCAATAGATCGCATCCCCATGGCCGAGACGACCGAAGTAAAGAAAGGGCTGGCCGGCGTCGTCGCCGACGCGTCGGCCATTTCGAACGTCATTCCCGAAAAGCGCGCGCTCTACTACCGGGGTTATCCGGTACATGAGCTGGCCGAAAAATGCCGCTTCGAGGAGGTAGCCTACCTGCTGCTCTACGGTGAGCTGCCCACCCGGGCCCAGCTCGAAGCCTTCGAACAGGAAGAGCGCAGCCAGCGCGGGCTGGACGAAACCGTCCACCGCCTGCTGGACCTGATCCGGACGGACGCCGCGCCCATGGACGTGCTCCGCACGGCCGTCAGCCTGCTCGGCGCGAACGATCCGGAGGCCACCGGCGCCGACATCGACACGATCCGCCGCAAAGCCATCGGGCTGATGGCCAAACTGCCCACGATCGTGGCGGCCGACCGCCGGCGCCGACACGGCCTGGACTTCATTCCACCCCGCGAAGACCTGACCTTCGCCGAAAACTTCTTCCACATGTACTTCGGCGAGGTGCCCGACGCCGAGGTGGTCAAGGCCTTCGACGTATCGCTGATTCTGTATGCGGAGCACAGCTTTAACGCCTCCACCTTCACGGCCCGCGTGATCACTTCGACGCTCTCGGACTACTACAGCGCGATCACGGGTGCCATCGGTGCGCTCAAAGGGCCGCTGCACGGTGGGGCGAATGAAGAGGTCATGCGTATGCTCAAGCCCTTCCGCTCACCGGAGGAAGCCCGTCGATGGGTGGAAGAGGCCCTGGCCCGCAAGCAGAAGATCATGGGCTTCGGGCACCGCGTCTACCGCTATGGCGACTCGCGCGTGCCCATCATGGAGCGCTACACGCGCCGGCTGGCCGAGCGCCTGGGCTACCAGAACCTCATGGCCATCTATGACGCCATCCAGGAAGTCGTCGTGCAGCAGAAGGGCATTTACCCGAACCTGGACTACCCGACCGGCCCGGCCTACTACATGATGGGTTTCGACATCGAAACCTACACGCCGATTTTCGTGATGAGCCGCATCACGGGCTGGTCGGCGCACGTCATGGAGCAACTGGCCGACAACCGGATCATCCGGCCGCTGAGCCGCTACGTGGGTCCGCCCGAGCGCCCGGTGCCACCCCTGGAGACGCGGGGGTGAACGCGCAATCTGTGGATTGAGGTGCGCTCAAGATCGCCAAGCGGCCCCATCATCACATTCCGGGCAACCTGAAAGCGTTTGTCGCCAGACGCAGGGTGCAGCCGGAGGGTCCCCGTGTAAACGCCGCTCCGGCTGCATCTTCATAGCTTATACGATTTCTCGGGGATCATGGGGCATGTGCGCGGCATCCCCTGACCCCTGCCCTGTAGCTTCAGGGACAGGCCGCAAGGCTTCAGGGAAGCCGTAGCCTATAGCACCCTCTTCAGGGCCTTCGGGCCCGCTCCTCCTGAAAGGAGGGCATTTTTGTGAACCCCCTCAGCCGCTACGCGGCAGCTCCCCCTGGCAGGGGGAGCCGTGTCTATGGACTGCGGCCGGCGGTAGAAACAAGCGCCTGTACTGATTTCAGCGCCGAGGCTTTCCGATGATTCTTCCCCCTCCCTGCCAGGG
>WFPM01000220.1 GCA_015487635.1 Rhodothermus sp. | reverse complement strand
TGGACATCGTAGCCCACGTGGTTGGTCAGGATACGCGGTGTGAAAGTGGTGTCGGATACAAGACTGAAAACCAGAAGTAGCAGAAGCATCATGGTCCGTCTGGATCTGGTCGATTGACCGTATAGAATAGCAGTAGTTCGGGAGGGGACGCAATGCGTGCCGGAGGTGGGAGCGGTCTCAATTTTAGCCCGTGGTTTCGTGATCGAGCTGGCGGAAGGATGTGCGGGGGCTCAGTTCCGGCGCGGTGCCGTTTGCTCAGAGCCCGGTGCGTCGTTCGGGTCGTGGGCGTGAAGATCGGGCACGTAGCGGCGGACCAGGGCGATGAAGTCACGGAGTTGCCTGCTTATCCAGGTGCTGTCGCGGCCCAGCTCGGCGGCAAGGCGGCGGGCCACGGCCGGAGCCGCTTCGAGCGCAGCGGCCGCATCCAGAAACAGCGCCCGCGTGCGCCGCGCCAGCACGTCCTCGACGGTGCGGGCCATCTCGTAGCGGATCGCCCAGACGACTTCGACCATGCGATAGGGCAGTCGGGGGTGCAGCGGGGCCGCCAGTTCGGGTTCGGCTTCCATGAGCCAGCGCAGGTGCCGGGCGTCGGTGCCGTAGACGTGCCAGGGATCGGCCACGTCGACGTGCCGGATGGCGCCGTGCAGGCGCAGCGTGGCGGTGGACGAAGCACGGTGCGGCAGACCGGCCACTTCCAGCGCCCGGTCCACCGTCTCCTCGGCCATGAGCCGGTAAGTGGTCCACTTGCCCCCGGTGACGGTCACCAGGCCCCGTCGGGAAACCACGATCACGTGTTCGCGCGACAGATGGGCCGTGTCCTCCTTCAATCCGCCGCGTTGCACCAGCGGCCGGAGTCCGGCAAAGACGGCGCGGATGTCGGCCTGCGTGGGTGCCGGCGTCAGATACCGGGCAGCATGCGTCAACAGGTAGGTGATCTCTTCGTCGGTGGGAAGCGGCTCCAGCTCGGGGGTCGGCACCGGCCCGTCGGTGGTGCCGAGCAGCACCTGTCCGTGCCAGGGGATCACGAACAGCACGCGGCCGTCGTCGGTGCGGGGAATGAGCAGGGCTGCTTCGCCGGGTAGAAAGCGGCGGGGCAGGACCAGATGTACGCCCTGGCTGGGCACGATGAGCGGGGTGGCGTCCGGATTGTCCAGGCGGCGTACGGCGTCGGCAAAGACACCCGTGGCATTGATGATCACGCGGCCGTGCACTTCGAAGCACTCGCCCGATTCCAGGTCGCGCACGACGACACCTTCCAGGCGCGAGCGCGTGCCCGTCAGCGCCTCGACAGGCATGTAGTTAAGCACGACGGCGCCGTGTTCGGCGGCCGTCCAGGCCAGATGCACCAGCAGCCGGGCATCGTCGAACTGTCCATCGGTGTAGGCCAGGCCACCTCGCAGGTGGTCGGCCTGGAGTGTCGGGAGCAGGGCCCGCGTCTCTGGAGCGTCGAGTCGTCGGGTTGTGCCCAGCCGCATCCGGCCGGCCAGGCGATCGTAGAGCCAGAGCCCGATCCCGTAGAAAGGGCGCTCCCACCAGCGGTAACAGGGCACCACGAACAGGCGCGGCCAGACCAGGTGCGGGGCATTGTGGCGCAGCCGGCCGCGCTCGCGCAGCGCTTCGCGCACCAGCCCCAGATCCCCTTCGCGCAGGTAGCGCACACCTCCGTGAATGAGCTTCGTGCTCCGGCTCGACGTGCCCTTACCGAAGTCGTGCTGCTCGAAGAGTACCGTGCGAAAACCCCGGGCGGCTGCATCCAGCGCTACCCCCAGCCCCGTGGCACCCCCGCCGATTACGATCACGTCCCAGCGCTCCTGTCGCCGCAGGCGTTCCAGAAAGGCATCGCGGTACAGCAGGGGGTGCATCCGGACGTATCTTGTCGAACAGAAGCTATTTCATTGGGAACCTTCCACCGGTAGGGACAGTGCCGGTTCCGGCCGGTTGTTTTGCAGCTTGACCGTGGAAGCTTCCTCGGCCGAGCGCACCAGACGGGCGCCCAAGGGACAGTAGCTTCCCAGCGTATCCACGAAATAGTCCAGGTTGGCCTCGACGTACGCGGGCGTTGCGTCGCACACCTCGAGGCTGACTTCGGCCAGCTCCCGCCGGTCCGGCACGAAATGCCAGGACCACGGCGCGTTGTAGCCGCCGTCGCCCCGGGCGATCGGTCCGATAGGGAACAGCCGCCGCTCCGGGAAGGGACGATCCAGCTCGGCCTCGGCCTGCACAATCACCGCGGGCAGGGACGTCTGCGCCCGGAACAGCGCGCCCGTGGCCGTATGTACGAACAGGAACGTCCGGGGCTTCGGCGGCGACTCCCCGGTGCAGGCGCCGAGACCCAGTAGCAACAACACGCCTGCCAGAAGCCGTATTTTTGCAGGGTTTGACAGGAATTCAACAGGAAAACGTTGCATCGGGCACATCCTCGGGCTACTTTTGAACGCTTCTTCTTTGGTCAAAAATAGGGTAGCAACCACCATGCAGGATCGGCTCGAAAAGATCGTTTCGCTCTGCAAGCGGCGCGGGTTCGTCTTCCCGTCTTCGGAAATCTACGGGGGGCTGGCGGCGGTGTACGACTACGGCCCGCTGGGCGTCGAGCTCAAGCGCAACGTGCAGCAGCGCTGGTGGGAGGCCATGGTCTATGAGCACGAGAACATCGTCGGGCTCGACGCGGCGATCCTGATGCACCCTATGGTGTGGAAGGCGTCGGGCCATGTGGATGCCTTCAACGATCCGCTCATCGACGACCGCCAGTCGAAGCGTCGCTACCGGGCCGATCAGCTCATCGAAGATTACATCGAGAAACTCCGGGCGAAGGGCGAAACGGAGCGGGCCGAGGCGCTGCACCGGCGCCTCATCGAAGCGCTCAACGCCGAGGACATGCCGAAGGCGCTCTATCAGATCATCATGGACGAGCGTATTCCATCGCCCGATTCGGGGGCGTTCGACTGGACCGAGGTGCGGCAGTTCAACCTGATGTTCGTCACGCACGTGGGGCCGGTGGCCTCCGAGGAAACGAAGGTGTACCTGCGCCCGGAGACCGCCCAGGGTATTTTTGTCAATTTCCACAACGTAAAGGATTCGGCGCGCCTCCAGATCCCCTTTGGCATTGCGCAGATCGGCAAGGCGTTTCGCAATGAGATCGTGGCCCGGCAGTTCATCTTCCGGATGCGCGAGTTCGAGCAGATGGAGATGCAGTATTTCGTAAAGCCGGGCACGCAGATGGAAGCGTTCGAGGCCTGGAAGGAGAAACGCCTGCAGTGGCACATCGACAACGGCATCCGGCCGGACCACCTGCGCTTTCACGTGCACGAGAAACTGGCGCACTACGCCGATGCGGCCGTCGATATTCAGTACCTGTTTCCGATGGGCTGGCAGGAGGTCGAGGGCATCCACTCGCGGACGGACTACGACCTGCGGCGGCATCAGGAGTTCTCCGGCAAAAAGATGGAATACTTCGACCCGAAGACGCAGGAGCGTTACATTCCGTACGTGGTGGAGACTTCGGCCGGACTGGACCGCACGATCCTGATGCTGCTCTGCGAGGCCTATGACGAAGAAGAGGTAGAAGGCGAAACGCGCGTGGTGCTCCGGCTGCATCCGCGCCTGGCGCCCATCAAGGTGGCCGTTTTGCCGCTGGTACGCAAAGACGGCATGCCCGAGCGGGCGCACGCGCTGGCGCGCGACCTGCGGCCGTTCCTGAACACGTTCTACGACGAAAAAGGCGCCATCGGCCGTCGTTACCGGCGCATGGACGAGGTAGGTACACCCTTCTGCGTGACGATCGACAGTCAGACACTCGAAGACGGCACCGTGACCGTGCGCGACCGCGACACGATGCAGCAGGAACGCGTCCACGAAACCCAGGTCTTGGCTTACATCCAGGACCGATTGCGCCGGTGGCAGCCGGTGGGGGCGCAGCAGAGAGGCTGACTCACAGATCTGGCCCCGCTGCAAGGAACGTTGCGGCGGGGCCGGTTTTTTTTAGGGGCAATTCAGTGGATGGATCGTTCGGAATGGTGATGGCGGCACGGATCGAGACAGAAACGCTGCGCACGGCCGAAGAGCTGCGGCGGCGCCTGGCACGCCTCGACGGCCGGGGCTACAAAGCGTACAAATCGCTGCAGGGCGCCTACGATCTGGGCGATTTCGTGCTGCACCTGGTGCACGTGCAGGGCGATCCGTTTGCCACGCCCAGCCGGGTACACGTCTGGATGCCGCAGCGCGTGGCGGGCTTTCCCGCGTGGAGCTATCGATCGGAGGCCCGGGCCGTCGGCGTGGCCCATCTGCTGGCCCGCACATTCGCCGAAAAAGCCCGGCGCATCAGCCGCCCGCGTGGTAGTGGCCACAGCGGGCTGATCGAAATGGACCGACCCGGCCAGGAAGTGCTCCCCCGCACGGCTGTGCGTCTGACGGCCGAGGGCGTCGAAGCCCGCTTTGCCGTTGGCCTGCCCGCCCACGGCCGCCGCATTGCCGCTGACAAAGCCCGGGCGCTGCTGCTGGAGGACGTGCCGCGCGTGGTACGCGAAAGCCTTCGGTTTGCCGCCTACGATTTGGAGACGGTCCGCACCTTCGCCGAGGTGAACGAAGACGCCACCTGGCTGCGGGCGCAACTTCCCACCTGGGGGCTGGTGGCCTTCGTGGCCGACGGTGCCTGTCTGCCTCGCCGCTCCGGCGTCGATGAACGGCCACTGGAAAGCGGAGCGGTGCTGTTCGCGTCACCGCCGTCCCTGCGGCGCGAGGTGGTGCTGCCCAGTGGACGCCGCCTGACCGGCATGGGTATCCCGGCCGGCGTGACGCTCATCGTGGGTGGTGGTTATCACGGAAAAAGTACGCTGCTGCGCGCGCTGGAGCGGGGGGTTTATAACCACGAGCCCGGCGACGGCCGGGAGTTCGTTGTGACGGTGCCCGACGCGGTCAAAGTCCGCGCCGAAGACGGCCGCAGTGTGGTCGGTGTGGACCTGTCGCCTTTCATTCGTAACCTGCCTTCGGGGATTGACACGCGCACGTTCTCGACGGCCAACGCCAGCGGATCGACCAGCCAGGCCGCCGCCATTCAGGAGGCGCTGGAAGTGGGTACCTCGCTACTGCTCATCGACGAAGACACGGCCGCCACAAATTTCATGGTACGCGATCGGCGCATGCAACGCCTGGTTCCTGGTGCGCAGGAGCCCATTACGCCGTTCATCGACCGCGTGCACCAGCTTTACGAAACACGCGGCGTCAGTACAATCCTGGTGGTCGGCTCCAGCGGCGACTTTTTCGACGTGGCCGACACCGTCATCAAACTGCACGAATACCGGGTAGAAGATGTGACGGAAGCCGCCCGGGAGATCGCCCGCCGGTTTCCGAGCGAGCGGGCGCCGGTGCCGGACAATCCGTTTCGGGAACCGTCGATGCGGCGCGTGCCGGATCCGACGAGCGTGTCGCCGCAGAAGGGAAAGCGTGCGGCCTACGTGCGGGCGCGCGGACGCGAAATGCTCCAGTTCGGCACGGCCATGATTGATCTGCGGGCCGTCGAACAACTGGTCCACGTGGCCCAGACCCGGGCCATCGGTCAGGCGCTGGCCTATGCCCGCCGTCGCTACATGGACGGTCGCCGTACCCTTCCGGAAATCATTGCGGCCGTGCTGGCAGACATCGAACGGCAGGGCCTGGACGTGCTCGATCCCGGAGGGCTGCTGGATCTGGCCGGCTTCCGCGCGCAGGAGCTGGCCGCCGCCTTGAATCGCCTGCGAACGCTCCGGGTGCGCGTCGAATCGCCTGCATGAGGCCATGGAGGTTGCCGTTTCGGCCGAGTGGGAAGCGTTGCGGGAGCGACTGCGGCACGGGCCGCCGTGGCGCACGCTGATGGTGGCCGGTCCGGTCAACGCCGGCAAGACGACGCTGGCGTGCTGGCTGGCCACCCAGGTGAACGAACACTACCGGACGCTTTTTCTGGACGCAGATCCCGGCCAGTCGCTCATCGGGCCGCCGACCACGCTGGCTCTGAGCCGCCTACCCGTTGATCCCGACCACTGGATTCGGCTCCGGTTTGTCGGACACATCTCGCCCGAGGGCCATCTGCTGCAGATGCTCAGCGGCCTGGTGCGTCTGGTCGAAGCCGCCCGCTGGCACCGGGCACAACGGCTGGTGATCGATCTGCCGGGCCACATGGCCAACGATGCGGGCCGCGAGCTTTTCTTCCAGATGCTCGATGTGATCCGGCCCGACTACGTGGTGGCGCTGCAGCG
>WFPM01000219.1 GCA_015487635.1 Rhodothermus sp. | reverse complement strand
GTACATCAATGGAATTGAGGGTTTTTGGAGCTATGCGAAGGAGCGTTTGCTGAAGTATCATGGATTGTCGGCCCAGTGGTTTCCGTTGTATTTGAAGGAGCTGGAGTTTCGGTACAATCATCGGAAGGAGGATTTGTTTGAGAAACTGTTGGAAGTGCTAAAAGGTGGAATGAATTGAGCAATTACCAAAATCAATACCTTATTTTATCCCCAGCAGCCGCAGCAGGCCGTCTTCGTCGAGCATCGGGATGCCGAGCTGGCGGGCACGGTCGTACTTGCTGCCGGGGTTTTCGCCCACGACGACGTAGTCCGTGTTGCGACTGACGCTACTGGCCACGCGACCACCGGCCCGCTTGATCAGTTCCTCGGCCTCTTTGCGCGTGAGATGAGGCAAGGCGCCCGTCAGCACGAACGTCTTGGCACGCACCGGACTTTCGGCCGCCGGCGCCTCCTCAGGCAACCGCTGCATGTTGACGCCCAGTTCCTTCAGTTCCTCGATCAGGCGTCGGTTGTCTTCGACGCGGAACCAGTTCGCGATGCTTTCGGCCGTGATCGGTCCCACGCCTTCAATGGCGGCCAGCTCGTCGAGCGTAGCGGCGGCCAGTTCATCGATCGACGCGAAGCGCTGCACGAGCAACTCGGCGGTCGTTTTGCCCACGTGCCGGATGCCCAGCCCGAAGAGCAATCGGCTCAGCGGCCGCTGCTTCGAGGCTTCGATGGCCCGAAGCAGGTTGCGCGCGCGCGTCTCGGCAAAGCCTTCGAGCTTCAGCAGGTCTTCGAGTTTCAGCCGGTACAGGTCCGAAAGCCGTCGCACCAGTCCTGACTCGGCCAGTTGCCGGGCCACCTGGCTGCCCATGCCTTCGATGTCCATGGCGTCGCGGCTGGCGAAATGCTCCAGCAGCCGCACGAACTGCGCCGGGCAGTCGGACGCCACACAGTAATAATCGGCCTCGCCGGGCAGCCGAACCAGCGGGCTGCCACATGACGGACACCGCTCGGGCATGCGCCAGAGGCGTTCGTTGCCCGTACGCGCCTCGACCACGGGACGCACCACCTGCGGAATCACGTCGCCGGCCCGGATCACCACCACCAGATCGCCGATCCGGATGTCGCGGCTGCGCACGTAGTCTTCGTTGTGCAGCGTGGCCTGCGAGACCGTCACGCCACCGACTTCGACAGGCTCCAGCACGGCTACCGGTTTGACGACGCCGGTGCGCCCTACACTGACCATAATGTCCAGCAGCCGCGTGATGGCCTCACGGGCCGGGAATTTGTAGGCCACTGCCCAGCGGGGTGCATTGGAGATGGCCCCCAGCAGCGCCTGCCAGGGCCGGTGGTCGATCTTCAGCACGACCCCGTCGATCTCGTAGTCCAGCTCGTCGCGGTGCTCGGTCCAGTAGCGGCAGTATTCGAGCATGTCCTCCAGTTGCTCGAAGCGACGGGCATGTTCGTTGACCGGAAAGCCCAGCCGTCCGAGCCACTGCAGCACCTCATACTGGCTGTCGGGCACCTCGGCGCCTTCGACAGGCCCGATTCCGTAAGCGAAAAAGCTCAGCGGCCGCGAGGCGGTCACCTGCGGGTTGAGCTGGCGCACACTACCGGCCGCCGCGTTGCGCGGGTTGGCAAAGGTCCGCTCGCCCCGGGCCTGGAGCTGCTCGTTCAGGCGCTCGAAGTCGCGCTTGCGCATGTACACCTCGCCCCGCACCTCCAGCCGCACCGGCGGTGGCCCGACCGATGGATCGACGGGGATGCGCAGCGGGACGGCCGGGATCGTGCGCACGTTCTGCGTGACGTTTTCGCCCTCAATTCCATCGCCACGCGTAGCACCCACCGTGAGCACGCCGTTTTCGTACGTCAGCGCCATAGCCAGCCCGTCGATCTTCAGCTCGGCGGTGACGGCCGGCTGTACCGGATGCCCGAGCTGCTCGGCCAGCATTCGACAGCAGCGCTCGTACCAGGCGCGCACGTCTTCCTCGCCAAAAGCATTGTTGAGCGAAAGGAGCGGTTCCGGATGGCGCACCTTTTCGAAGCGCTCCAGCGGCGGTCCGCCCACGCGCTGCGTGGGCGAGTCGGGCGTGACCAACTCCGGGAAACGCGCCTCGAGCTTCCGAAGCGCCTGCATGAGCAGGTCATAGTCCGCATCCGGAATGAGCGGGTGGTCCAGTACGTAATAGCGGTAGGCGTGCTGGTTGAGCACTTCCCGGAGCCGGGCCGCCAGCGCTTTGGCCTTCTGCCGGTCGATGGCTTCCAGGTCAGTCTGCCGAACCGTTTTCAGCAGCGCGTGCGTGGCTTCCAGCAGGCGCGCTTCGGCGATTTGCGGTGCGGTGCGCGTCTCCATGGTGCGCTCAGATTTTGCAGCTATCGGGTTCTTCGTGCCAGCGAATCCAGGTAAGCCTGCAACTGCTCCCGCGTGATGACAATGCGCCCCCGGGCATCCCGGCGGTTGGTGGGATACGGATGGCCGTCCAGCCGCAATTGGATGTCGTCCAGTTGATTTTCAAGAATGATGCGTTCGGTAAACCGAAATTGCAGCGAGTCGCCCTGTTCGATCCAGTAGGGACGGCGCAGGTCGCGATCGACCCGGATCCGTATGGGATCGACCTTGTCGAAGGCGGCGATTACGGTGGCCGTGATTGTATCGCCCAGAACGGGCACCTGAACGGCAGGCGTTTCGATAGAAGGCGTCGTATCGGCCGCAGTAGCCGAAACCGTGGCCGTATCCACAGACAGAGGCTCCGGGAGTGGTGCCGGAGCCGGTAGCAGCAGATACCAGATCCCTACGGCCATCATCACCACCACGACGACGCCCACGACCCGGACCTTCCAGTGCGTAGGGCGGTTCAGCCGTTCCAGGCCACCCGGGGTGGCCACCAGGGGTAACGGCGTTTCAGGCTCCTGAGGCGACTTGCCCTCAGGTGCAGCTTCAGGGATCGGCTCTTCGGACGGCGGGGTTTCCGGCTCCGGTTCGGGAAGCGGCTCTTCCCCCAGAAATCGAACGGCCAGCTCGTTGCGATAACGCCCTTCGAAGGCCCGTTCCAGCACTTCCAGCACCACGGCCGGGTCGATGCCGATGGCGGCAGCGTAGGTCCGGGCAAACGAGCGCAGATAGACAGGATTGTACCGCTCGTGATCGTAAAGGGCTGTGCGCTCGAAGTGCTGCAGCAGCTCCAGCGCGATTTTGGTTTCGTTGTGGATCTCCTGCAGCGAGCGCTTCTGCTTTTCCCGGACGCGTCGCAGATCGTGCGCCAGTCGGCGCATGCTTTCCAGGACGGCCTGTTCACGCATGGTGAGGCGCGTTTAAATGGCTCTACCGGATTAATCCAGTATTGGACCCGGCCGGTGCGCCCGTGTTTCGTCAGGCGGTTGACAGTGCCGCCCGCGGCGGTACCGGATGGCCACGGCCGTTTTCCAGAGCGGCCTGATAGCGGTAGCGCCCCAGCATCCGATAAAGGTACTGCTGCGCATAGTCATAGCCCCGCAGTGCGACCGTCATCGTGTAGTTGAGCACACGGGTCGTCCAGAGTTTGAAAAGCAATTCCTCCCAGTCCGGATCGCCCGGCTGAAAGTGCTCGAGCAGTACGTGATAGGTAGCCGCCCAGGCCATCTCGTCCATGAAGTTGAAAGCCGGACGACGCTGACAGGTGCGCAGTCCTTCGCGCACGGGCGTGGTGAAAAACTCCAGCAGCTCCACCTGGCGGGGCGTCCAGTGCTGCATGAGGCGATGCAGCGTGGCCTCCACGTCGTAACCCACGCGCTCGGCAATGTGGACCGGCACGCGATGCGGGTGCTCCTGGCGATGGATAGCCGGCTGGCCGACTACCTCGTGCTGCAAGCTCTGTATGGCAGCAAAACACTCGACCAGCATGGTGCGCAGGTCGTCGAGCCCGCCGTAGAGGCGATGTGCCTTGCCTTCCGGGATATAACATTCATAAATCGAAACGCCCTGCTGTACAGTGACGAACGTGTAGAGCGTGTCGATGCCCCAGTCGCTCCGCCGTCGCACCCGTTCATCCTCGTAAAGCATGGCGGCCACTTCGCGCCGCATGAGCAGCTCGCCGCCCAGCGGCTGTTCGATCCATGACAGCTCGGTGTGTGGCCAGAGCAGGGCAAAGCCCGTGCGCGTGATCATCCAAGTGATCATTGCGTCGGTCGAGGCCCGCGGGAAATAATGCCGCACCAGACCGTAACCGAAATCGGCCGCCTCTTCGGCCTTAGAGATCCAGTCCGGCCCGAAGCTGGTGATGTCGGCATCGTAGAAGTGGACGCGCTCCCACCGGGTTTCTTCCAGAAAATACCGGAGCGCGGTGTTCATGCCGTCGCCCTTGCCGGGCCGCATTGTACCCAGCCGTTCCTGCAGCCGGACCGACACCGGCGTGCCTGTGGCCCGCGAAATCTCGGGCGCGGCCCGTTCGACAGCTTCATAGGTCTGTTCGCGCTCGTATCCGATGCAGAGCACCTCGTGCACCCGGGGATGAGCGGCCGCCACGCGCACGTTGTGCAGCAGCACCTCGGGCTGTTCGTGCTTGAAGGGAAAAACAACCAGACTCATGGCGATTCAGCCGGTTAACGCTGCACCTGCATTTCGTTCAGGGAAAGATACGGGCCGTTCCCTCAGAAAAACACCCCGGGGCTGTCCATTTTGTGCAACAAGCCGGTGTGCACCTCGCCTGGAAAGCGTCTGAAAAACAGGAGTTATACGATTTCTTGGATATCATGGTGCAGCGGCTTCCCATGACCCCCTCAGTCGCTTCGCGACAGCTCCCCCTGGAAGGGGGAGCTGAGTCCGTTGGCCACGGTTGGCGGTGGAGGCAGGCGATTCCGCATGTTTCCGCCCCGGGGCTTTCTCTCGGGTGCTTCCCCCTCCCTGCCAGGG
>WFPM01000218.1 GCA_015487635.1 Rhodothermus sp. | reverse complement strand
GCTACTGGCATACGTTTGATGAGCGCACTGCATCCGAACCCATGCTGAAGGTCAAAATCTGCGGCATCACGAATCTGGAGGATGCCCGCTACTGTGCGGCGGCCGGCGCGGACTTTCTGGGGTTCATTCAGTACCCGGACAGTCCGCGCTATGTGGCTCCCGAGGTGGCCCGGGAGATCATCGAATGGATTCACGGTCCCGAAAAGGTGGGCGTGTTCGTGAACGCAACGCCTGACGCGGTGAACCGGGCCATCGAGGAGGTGGGCTTCACCATGGTGCAACTGCATGGCACCGAGCCGCCCGAATGGTGCGCCGAGATCGACGCGCCGGTGATCAAGGCCATCCACGTGGTGCACGATGCGTCGGCCGAGCAGTTGCGGGCACTTATGGAGCCCTACCGCCCCTGGGTGACCTACTTCCTGCTTGACACGCACAAGACGAACCTGTGGGGTGGAACAGGGGAATCATTCAACTGGCGGCTGGCACGCGAGCTTTCGGCCGACTATCCGGTCCTGCTGGCCGGCGGCATCGGGGCCCACAACCTGGAAGAAGCTGTCCGCACCATGCGCCCGCTGGGTGTGGACCTGTCGAGCAGCGTCGAGGCCGCCCCGGGCAGGAAGGATTTCGACAAGCTGGCCCGCTTTTTCGAGGTGTTTCATGCGCTGCGCCGACAACTGGAAGTAGAGGCCGCTGAGTGAAGCCGGAACAGACCGGGATTCGAGCGTGCCCGACCGGCTCGGATCATCACATCGCTCCGTCATGAGGAGGCCATATAAGCTGAACGAGCGACTGTAAAATTCCTGCAGGGGACACAGACCATGCCGACCACCGAAACCGAGCTGCTGACCTACGAGGCACCGGACGCCGCCGGACACTTCGGCCCCTACGGGGGGGCGTTCGTGCCCGAGACGCTGGTGCCGGCGCTGGAAGCGCTGAAGGCGGCTTATGCCGAGGCGCGTCAGGATCCGGGCTTCTGGGAGGAATACCACGCCCTGCTCCGGGAATATGTGGGCCGGCCCACGCCGCTTACGTTCGCGCCGCGGCTCAGCGAAGCGCTGGGTGGATTGCAGATCTACCTGAAGCGGGAGGACCTGTGCCACACGGGCGCCCACAAGATCAACAACACGATCGGACAGATCCTGCTGGCCCGGCGCATGGGCAAGACCCGCATCATCGCCGAGACGGGCGCCGGGCAGCACGGCGTGGCGACGGCCACGGTATGCGCCCGCTTCGGGATGCAGTGTGTCGTGTACATGGGCGCCGAGGATGTGGAGCGCCAGCACCTGAACGTGCTGCGCATGCAGTTGCTGGGCGCCGAGGTGCGGCCCGTCGAGCATGGAAGCCGCACGCTCAAGGATGCCACGAACGAGGCCATCCGCGACTGGGTAACGAACGTGCACAACACGTTCTACCTGATCGGCTCGGTGGTGGGGCCGCACCCGTACCCGATGCTCGTGCGCGACTTTCAGCGTGTAATCGGCGACGAGGTGCGGCGCCAGCTGGCCGAGCGCATCGGCCGCGAGACGCCCGATGTGCTGGTGGCCTGCGTGGGCGGGGGCTCGAACGCCATGGGGCTGTTCTATCCGTTCCTGAACGACCGGCACGTGCGCATGTACGGCGTGGAGGCCGCCGGTGAAGGGCTCGACCGTCGTCATGCCGCCACGCTTACCTGCGGCCGGCCCGGCATCCTGCACGGCGCCATGAGCTACCTGCTCCAGGACGACGACGGTCAGGTGCAGCTGGCCCATTCCATCTCGGCAGGGCTGGACTACCCCGGCGTGGGGCCCGAGCACGCCTACCTGAAAGATCTGGGGCGCGTTACCTACGTGACAGCCACCGACGAAGAGGCGCTAGAAGGCGTGCGGCTGCTGGCCCGCACCGAGGGGATTATTCCGGCACTGGAAACGGCGCACGCCCTCGCGTTTCTGCCCCGCCTGGCCCGCGAGCTGGGACCGGACGCCGTCGTGGTGGTCAACCTGTCCGGCCGTGGCGACAAAGACATGGACACCATTGCGCGGTATATGTAACCGGAACCAGACCGGTGTGGACACCCATCCGAATGCGAACCCTGACGTACCGATTTGGATGAATGTGTAGGGGCATGGCGCGCCGTGCCCCTCTGCAGATGAACGATGGGATGCGGCATGCCCCTGTAAAATCCAGGACACATGATCGATCGCCTGCAATCGATGTTCGCAACGCTGCGGGCCCGTGGTGAGAAGGCCATGGGCCTGTTTCTGACGAACGGGTTTCCGGATCCGGAAAGTACCCGCCCCTTGCTGGAGGTCATCGACGAGGCCGGCGCGGATTTCATCGAGCTGGGCATGCCCTTCAGCGATCCGCTGGCCGAAGGCGTGCCGATCCAGCGGGCCAGCGAGCGGGCGCTCCGCCACGGCGTGCGTCTGACCGACGCATTTCGCACGGCCGAATGGTTCCGGACCCGGAGTCAGACACCGCTGCTGCTCATGGGCTACGTCAACCCGATCTATCGCTACGGCTACCGGGCCTTCTGCCGCGATGCGGCGCGGGCGGGCGTGGACGGATTGATCCTGGCCGATCTGCCGCCGGAGGAAAGCACGGCGCTGGACGAAGCTGCCCGCGAGGCCGGCCTGGCCATGGTCTATCTGATCGCCCCGAACACGCCGGACGAACGGATCCGGGCAATCGACGAGCGCGCCACCGGCTTCGTCTATGCCGTGTCGGTGACCGGGCTGACCGGGAGCCAGCTCCCCGATCATGCAGCCATCGAAGCCTACCTGCAGCGGGCCCGTCGCCAGGTCCGACGCAACCCGCTCCTGGTGGGCTTCGGGATCAAATCGCACGAAGACGCCCGGCGCCTGAGCCGCCACACGGACGGCTTCATCGTGGGCTCGGCGCTGATCCGACTGGTCGAGCGGCTCTGGGATGATCCGGCGCTTACGCCGGCGGAACGGCTGGCGTCCGTGCGCCGGTTCGTGCATGCCCTGAAGTACGGCCCGCCGGTCCAGGTGGGCACCTGAGCCATGCGGCAACGTTTCACGCGCGTAACGCTCACCCGGTGCGAGATCATCATGCCCCGGCGCCCTGCTGTATTTTTCGGAATCACATGCCTGTCGTTTCTGCTTGGCTGCGGCAACGTGGACTACCGGCCGCTTGCCATCGGCGAAAATGGCGAGATTCAGGTGGTGATCGATTCAACCCTGTGGGCCGGACCCGTCGGTGAGGCGCTGCGCATGGCGCTGGGCTATTACGTGCAGACGCTGCCCAATCCGGAGCCGTTTTTCAAATTGCGTCCCATTGAGCCGCGCACTCAGGACGATCTGGATCGGATCAAGCAGTTCAAAAACGTACTGTTCGTGGCCGCCCTGCGCGATTCAAGCCAGATCTCGCGGCTCGTGCAGCAGGCCTTTTCACCCGAAGCGCTCCAGGCCGTGCGGGCGGGCACGCCTGCCGTTGTACCCCGGCGCGATCTGTGGCGACGGCGCCAGCTCGTCTATTTCATCGTCGCCGAGACCGATTCGCAGCTGGTCGAGGCGATCCGCCGGGCCACGCCGAAATTGCGGGAAGACTTCGACGCGATCGCTCGCGAGCGGCTGGCCATTGAGATGTTCGAAAAGGGCCGCCAGTTTGACCTCGAAGACACGCTCATGACCCATCACGGCTTTGCCGTGAACGTACAGCACGACTATGTGCT
>WFPM01000217.1 GCA_015487635.1 Rhodothermus sp. | reverse complement strand
GGCCGAATTGCTGGGGCGACCCTATATGCTCCAGGCCACGGTTGTAAAAGGAGACGGGCGGGGACGGGTGTTGGGCTTCCCGACGGCGAACCTGCATCCGACGCATCCGCGTAAGCTGGTGCCGCGCAGCGGTGTCTATGCCGTGTGGGTATGGCTGCCGGGCGAGACCGAAGCACGGGGCGGCATGATGAACATCGGCATGCGGCCCACCTTTGCCGGAGACCGGCGCACGCTGGAAGTGCATGTGCTGGACTTTGAGGGCAACCTCTACGGACAGGTGCTTCGGGTGGAGTTCATCGAGCGGCTACGCGACGAGCGCCGCTTTCCATCGATCGACGCGCTCCGCGAGCAACTTTTTCGTGATCGGCAGCGTTGTATGGAGGTACTGCAGGCCTCGGTATGAGGCCTGCTCTTTTGACACGCGGCTTTACCTGGAGTTGCGGGTCAGCTTCTTTAGCATGGTATCAATCTAAAGAGGGGACCACAGCACATGATCAGCAAGGAACTCAAGCGCGAACTGATTCGCAAGTACGGCGCCCACGAAAACGACACGGGCCGGCCTGAAGTCCAGATTGCCATCTTCACGCACCGCATTAATGCGCTGACCGAGCACCTGCAGCGCCATCCGAAGGATTTTTCCACGCGCCGCGGCCTTTTGAAACTGGTCGGTAAGCGGCGCCGCCTGCTCAACTATCTCATGCGCGAGGACATTGAGCGCTATCGCGCAATTATTGAGGAGCTGGGCATTCGTAAGTAAACAGGCCGGCGGCATCCCTGAGCGGATGCCGCCGCGCTTATTGGGCCAAGGGGCCCACAAAAACAGGGTAGAGAACGGTTATGATGACGCAGGCAACCATTCATGAGATTGAATTTGCTCCGGGTAAGACGCTGCGACTGGAGACGGGGCGTCTGGCCAAGCAGGCCAACGGGGCCGTGGTCGTCCGCCAGGGCGACACGATGGTGCTCTGCACGGCCGTGCTGGCCGACGAACCCCGCGAGGGGCAGAGCTTTTTCCCGCTGACGGTAGAGTACCGCGAGAAATTTGCCGCCGGTGGTCGAATCCCGGGCGGCTTCATCAAGCGTGAGGGACGTCCGACGGATAAAGAGATTCTCTCGTCGCGACTGATCGACCGGGCCATCCGGCCGCTGTTTCCGGATGGCTTCTTCCATGAGGTGCAGATCATCTGCTACGTGATCTCGGCCGACGATCGGTACGACGCCGACGTGCTGGCCGGTACGGGCGCTTCGACCGCGCTGCTGCTGGCCGGGGCGCCGTTCGACGGGCCGATCGCCGAGGTGCGTGTGGGACGCGTCGACGGCCAGTTCGTGGTCAACCCCACGCTTCAGGAGCTGGAGCAGAGCGACATCAACCTGGTGGTGGCCGGCAAAGAAGACGCCATTGTGATGGTCGAGGGCGAGATGAAGGAGATCAGCGAGGAGGACATGCTCGAAGCCCTCGAGGTGGCGCATGAGGCCATCCGCAAGCTCTGCCGGGGCCAGCTTGAGTTTTTGGAAGCGCACGGTCGTCCGGAACCCTTCCCGTACCAGACGACCACGCTTCCGGAGGAACTGGTGGCACGCGTGCGTGAACTGGCCGTGCCGAAGCTGGAAGCGCACCTGCGTGCACCCTACGAGAAGCAGACCTTCTACGAAGGACTGGAGCAGATCGGTGAAGAGACGGTCGCGGCCCTGCTGGGCACGACCGACGCGGAAGGAAACCCCGTGCTGGCCGAGGCCACACCTGAAGGATGGACGGCCGACCAGATCCGCAAGGCGGTCTCGCAAGTGACCCGCGAGGTCATGCGTCAGATGATCCTGCGGGAAGGTCGCCGGATCGACGGCCGCGGCCTGGACGAGATCCGGCCGATCTGGATGGAAGTGGGCTATCTGCCCCGTGTGCACGGCTCGGCCATCTTCACCCGCGGCGAAACGCAGGTGATGGCCTCCGTGACGCTGGGTACGTCGAAAGACGTGCAGATGATCGACCAGATCTTCGTCCAGGGCGACAAGCGATTCTTCCTGCACTACGAGTTTCCGCCCTTCTGCACGGGTGAGATCCGCTTTCTGCGTGGACCGGGGCGGCGCGAGATCGGCCATGGCTATCTGGCCGAGCGGGCGCTGGCGGCCGTGCTGCCGGATGAGCCGTCGTTCCCCTACACGATTCGCGTGAACGCCGACGTGCTGGAGTCGAACGGCTCCTCGTCGATGGCCAGCGTGTGTGCCGGCTCACTGGCGCTCATGGACGCCGGCGTGCCTGTGAAGAAGCACGTGGCTGGCGTGGCCATGGGTCTGATC
>WFPM01000216.1 GCA_015487635.1 Rhodothermus sp. | reverse complement strand
GTGCCGGGTCCGACCACCGAAGCGCTGGCCCGACTGGCCGCCGAATTGAACGTCTCGATTCTGGCCAGCCTGTTCGAGAAACGCACCGACGGACTCTATCACAACACGCTGGCCGTCCTCGACCCCGAGCGGGGCTACCTGGGCAAATACCGCAAAATGCACATACCGCACGATCCCCTCTTCGAGGAAAAGTATTACTTCGCGCCCGGAGATCTGGGCTTCTGCGTGTTCGACACAGCCGGCGTACGCATCGGCACGCTCATCTGCTGGGATCAGTGGTTTCCTGAGGCGGCCCGCCTGACGGCCCTGCAGGGTGCGCAGATTCTCTTCTACCCCACGGCCATCGGCTGGCTGCCGGAAGAGGAGGCGTCCGAAGGCGCCGCCCAGCACGAGGCCTGGGAACTAGTACAGCGGGCGCACGCCATCACGAACGGCTGTTACGTGGTGGCCGTCAATAGGACCGGTTTCGAGCCGGCGCCCCCGGGTGCGACCTACCGGGGCATTCGCTTCTGGGGACAGAGCTTCGTGGCCGCGCCGGACGGGACCGTGCTGGCCCGTGCCCCCGTCGACAAGGAGACCGTGCTCGTGGTCGAACTGGATCTGTCGTTCATCGACCGCTTTCGTACCACCTGGCCGTTTTTCCGGGATCGACGCATCGACGCCTATGCCGAGCTCACCCGCCGCTTCCTCGACGCCCGCGACTGAGACGGTGCCCGCCACGCAGGGCTTCCGCATGCCGCCGGAGTGGGCTCCACACCGGGCTACCTGGCTTTCCTGGCCGCACAACCGGGAAACATGGCCCGACGAACTGGAGCAGGTCGAGCGCACCATGGCCGAAGTCGTGCGCCTGCTCAGCCACGGCGAAGCGGTTTACATCAACGTCAACGACGCGGCGCACGAGCGGCACGTTCGTCAATTGCTTGACGAAGCCGGCGTGAGCGGCCCGGTGCGTTTCTTTCACATTCCTACTGACGACGCCTGGATCCGCGATCACGGCGCCATTTTCGTAGTGCACCCGCAGCGGCGTATGCTGGCGGCTACCGTGTGGGGTTTCAACAGTTGGGGCGGCAAATACCCGCCCTGGGATCGGGATGCGCAGGTGGCCCGACGTATGGCCGACGCCCTTCAGGTGCCGACCTTCGACGGCAGCATGATCCTCGAAGGGGGATCCATCGATACGAACGGCGCCGGCACGCTGCTGACCACCGAGCAGTGCCTGCTCAACCCCAATCGCAACCCCCATCTCGACCGCACGACCATCGAGCAGCGGCTTAAGGATTTTCTCGGCATCCGCCAGGTGCTCTGGCTGGGACGCGGCCTGGAGGGCGATGATACCGACGGACACGTGGACGATCTGACGCGCTTCGTGGCCGAAGATGTGGTGGTTACCGCCGTCGAAACGAACCCGCACGACCCGAACTACGACGTGCTGCAGGAAAATCTGGAGCGCCTGCGGGCGTTTCGGCTCCCGGACGGCCGTCCACTGCGGATCATTGAATTGCCCATGCCGGAGCCCCTGGAGATTGCCGGCGAGCGCGCGCCGGCCACCTATGCGAACTTTTACATCGCCAACGGCCTGGTGCTCCTGCCGGCCTACGGCGATACCCGCGACGAAACGGCCCGGGAGATCCTGCAGCAGTGTTTTCCGGAGCGAACGATCGTGTCCGTGGACTGCCGGGCCATCATCCGCGGGCTCGGCGCCCTGCACTGCCTGACGCAGCAGGTACCGGCCGTCTGACTCAGGCCTGCTCGTTCAACTCATGCAGGTCCCGGACCAGCTGAAACAGGGTGGCTTCGTCCAGTCCCAGATAGGCCAGCACCGACTGCCCCACGGCCTGCCATTCGGCCGCAGGTGGCTGCTCGGCGTAAAGCCGCAGCACGTGCTGCGCCGTCAATAGCAGCGCCAGCTTGTCGACGGTGGGATCGGGCTCCTCGCGCCGGTAATAGTCGAGCGCGTCGTGGTGGCGCAGAATGGCCTGGCACAGATCGGCGGGCAGCTTCCAGGTACGCGCCAGCAGAAAACCGGCCGCCGCATGATCGGTGCGCAGGCGTTCGTGCTCGACCTCAATAAACGGCCGCTGGTGGGCTTCCCGCTCGGCCGCCTCATAAACCCCCGGATAAGCCGAAAATTGCTGTAGCAAGAGCGGCACACCACAGTCGCAGAAAAGGCCCAGTGCATAGGCTTCCTCGCGGGGGACGCGGGGGCACCAGCGCGTGATCAGCGCCGTCGTGCGAGCCATCACCTCGGCTCGGCGCCAGAAACGCTCCATGAAGGCGCTCCGCAGGTTGCGAAACGCCTGGTGCAGCAGCAGTCCGGTAATCAGGCTGACAATATTCTTCAGGCCGAGCATCCGGACGGCGTGCTGGATGTCCACCACCGGACGTGCCAGTCCGAAAAGCGGCGAGTTGACCAGCTTGAGCGTACTGGCCGCCAGCGCCACGTCTTCACTGATCAGCTCGGCAATGCGATCCAGATCGGGATCCGGCTTGCCCTGCTCTTCCAGCACGGCCACCAGCAACGTCGGACGTGGCGGGATCAACACGCTGCGCAACAGCTCCTCGGTCTGCGCCACATCCAGCGCTCGTTGTCCTTCCAGCGTCAGCGTCGTCTCCATGGTCGTAACTTTTTGAATCAGGCCCGCCGGTAACTGTAGGTCACTTCGGCCCGATCACAGGCCCCGCCGACCGGTGGGTTCGGCTTGCGCACCGTTACCTCGACGGCCTCGACGATCGGGTAGGCCTCCAGGATCTGATGCGCGATCCTGTAGGCCAATCGCTCAATCAGATAGAATTTATTTCCGGTAACCATCTCGCGCACCAGGCGGTAGACGCCCTCGTAGTCGACGGTTTTCTCCAGGGCATCGGCCCGGGCCGCCTCTTCCACGTTCAGTTCCATCGCCACGTCCACCTCATAGCGCCCACCGATGCGATGTTCTTCCTGCGTAACACCATGGTGCGCGTAGAAAACAGCATTGACCAGACGCACAATGCCGCGCGACCGGCCCGGCGCTACCGGTATGATCGAAGTCGAAGCCGGATCAGGTTGCATAGTTCAGCCTTGGTAGTACAAATGTCTGCAAATCCACTTCCGGAAACATGGTAAGCCGTCGGAAGGCCGTTACGCGCTGCGCGATTTCCTCCGGCGTGAGCGCCAGCAATCGTTCCGGCCCAAAGCGTTCGACCACGAACGAGGCCAGCGCGCTTCCGTAAATGACCGCCTGTCGCAAAGCCGCCTCGTCAAAGCGCTGCTGCGTGGCCAGGAAACCCGCCATTGCTCCGGCGAACGTATCCCCTGCGCCGGTGGGATCGAACACGTCTTCCAGCGGATAGGCCGGTGCGCTGAAAATTTCATTCTCAAAAAACAACAGCGCGCCGTGCTCCCCTTTTTTGATGATCACAATGCGGGGCCCCATCGCCTGGATCTTACGGGCAGCCCGGATCAGGTTGGGCTCGGCGGCCAGTTGGCGCGCCTCGGCGTCGTTGACCACCAGACAATCGACGCGGCGCAGCACGGCCCGAAGCGCCTCGGGCGTATGCTCGATCCAGTAGTTCATCGTATCGCAGATCACAAACGCGGGCGCTTCGACCTGATCGAGCACGCGCTGCTGCAGGTGCGGATCGAGATTGCCCAGACAGACGATCTGACTGTCGCGATAGGCCTCGGGCAGGACGGGATCGAACGTGGCCAACGCGTTCAGGTGCGTGTAGAGCGTATCTCGTTCGTTCAGATCATAATGGTAGCGTCCGCCCCAGGCAAAAGTGTCCTCCTGTGCATTGACGACAAGCCCTTCCAGATCGACCCCGGCCTGCTGGAGCACCTGCCGATAAGCTTCGGGGAAATCGCGGCCGACGACGGCCACCAGGCGCACCTCGGGCCAGAAGTAGCGCGCCGCCAGAGCCAGATACGTGGCGCTTCCGCCCAGCAATCGGTGTGCGGCGCCAAAGGGCGTTTCGACCGAGTCAAGCGCAACGGTTCCGACGACCAGAATGCTCACCGTATCTGCCGGTAGCTGCGTGCGGTTGGACAAAAGCATGCGAGGACAACGCTCCGGCTGTCCTCGCACGCTACGCAAAGATACAGTAATTGTGCCGGTGGCACGCACACCGGACCGATTTTTTCGGCAAATTAGCGAAGGCGCCGCATCCAGTCGTTCAGCTTCTTGAGCGTCGCGGCGGCCACAGCCGTTGCCGCGGCCCCCAGCAGCGTCTCAGCTGCGTCCAGCCCGCGGCGCGCTTCCCGTTTGACGCGTTTCGACGTGTGGCGGGCGGTTTCTTCCAGGGATTCGGCGGTTTCCGAGGCGTGCTCGGCCAGCATCTTGCTGAGCGCCTCGGCCTGCGTTCGGATGCGCTCACTCAGTTCGGCCGCCTGTTCGGGCAATTCTTTCCGCAACGCGCGGGCCCGCTCGGCCACCGCTTCGCTCAGCTCATCCACCTGTTCGGCGAGCTGGCGACTGAGCAGACGCGCCCGCTTGCGTGCCTGGCGGGCCAGTCGCTCGGCCTGGCGCCGCGCCCGCTCAGTCAGCGGAGGCGGCGAAGGCTGTAGCGCCATGGCCACCAGGCGTCCGGCCAGCACGCCGGCCCCCAGCGCCAGTAAAAGGGCCAGCGTGGGATTCTCGCTTACCCAGTTGCGCGCCCGCTGTGCGGCCGCCTGCGCATCCAGCCGCGCCAGCTGCTCCCGCAGCCGCTGCAACGCCTCGTTCAGCTCCTGGCGCGTCTTCTCGTAGGCATCGACCAGCTCCTGACGCGCCCTGTCATACGTTTCGCCCAACCCGCCACCCGTCGCTTCAGTCTGCGCTTCCTGCGTCTGTTTTTTCCGTTCCGCCACGGTTACCTCCTCCGGTTTTGGCGTTCAATGCTTCCGATTATCGCCGCCAGAGCGCTCCCAGGAACACCCCTACCGCAAAGGCGGCCACCATGGCCACCACCTGATTTTCCCGCACCCACGTCTTCACCGCTTCCAGCCCGGAAGTGGCCGTCTGCTCCAGCGTTTCCAGTGGGGTGGATTGCTCCTGCGCAGCGCGCGACGCTTCCGTCGCAGGCTCCTGCACCTTGTCGGCCGGTTCTACCATTGCGTCCTCCGCGTTTTAGAGGTTGCGCTGAAGTTTTTGTAGCGACTTCGCTGTATTTTTTCAGCAACCGGGACCGAACGTTCCGCGACACCTTCGACAATTACAACATTGTTAACAGTGGCGCGTTTGTCCGGAAAATAATTTCAAAGGCGCGTGCTGCGTTTGCTAATCGTCCCTGCCATCAATCGGACTCACCATGCTGCGCATCATCGGGCGGCTCTGCACGCTGAGCATCTTGTTCTTCGGACCTGTGGCACTGCAGGCGCAGCCTGCACCGCTGGGTCCGGCCGTTTCGTTCGCTCATGCCCTGGCGCTGCACAGCGACGGGTTCTACACGCTCTCGGCCCAGACGTTTGCACAGTTTCGGAGCACGTACCCGGACGATCCGCGGGTCCCCGAGGCGCTGTTCTATGAGGCCGAGGCACGGCTTGCGCTGGGACAGACCGACGAGGCGGCTACCCTGCTCCGCGTGTTCGCCGCCCGCTATCCGACCCATCCACTGGTCTACGAGGCCCAGCTTGCCCTGGGCAAGTACTTCTTCGATACAGGGCGCTATAACAACGCTCGCCAGGCCTTCAGTCAGGCGTTGCGTCCCGGCGTGCCCGCCACACAGGCCGCCCGGGCGCTGTTCTGGATGGCTGAGTCGGCGCAACGGCTGGGACGTCCGAACGAGGCCATCGGTTACTATCGACGGCTGGCCGACACGTACCCGAACACGCGGCTGGCCCCGCAGGCGCTGCTGGCAATGGCCTACACGCAGGTGGAAATGGGCGCCTACAACGAGGCCGCCCGCACCTTCGAAGTGCTGGCCGCTCGCTATCCCGGTGCCCCTGAAGCCCGGAATCTGGGCCTGGCGCTGGCGCAGGTTTACTACGAACTGGGCGACTATCGCCGCGCCATCGACGAAGTGCAACGCCGCCTGCCCGATCTGGAGGGCGAGGCGCAGCAGCTGGCCTGGCTGCTGCTGGCCGAGTCCTACAACCAGCTCCGCGACAGCGAAAACGCCATCGTCTACTACCGCCGCGTGCTGGAAGACCCCGACAGTCCCTACTACCGCCGGGCGCTCTACGGCCTGGCCTGGAATTACTACTTCGAAGGGGTCTACCAGTGGGCGGCCGACCACTTCCGCCAGGTCCGCGAAGGCCGGCGCGACACGCTCGCCATGAAGGCCACTTACTACGAGGCGGTCTGTCGCAAGCTGGCCCGCGAGCCGCAGCAGGCGCTCGAGCTGTTCCGCTCCGTCGTACTCGAATGGCCCGATAGTCCGCTGGCCCCCCACGCACAGTACGAGCTGGCGCTGCTGCTCTACGAAATGCGACGGTGGGAGGAAGCACACGACGCTTTCGACTTTCTCGTGCGCACCTACCCCGACAGCGAACTGCTCGGCGACGCGCTCCGGATGCGGGGCTACACGGCCATCGCGCTCGGCCGCTTCGACGAGGCCTACGAGAGCTTCGACCGCGCCGTTGCCCTGCAGGCCGCCTCTCCGCAACTCCGCACCGAAATTGCCTTCCAGAAAGCCTGGCTCCAGTATCGCCAGCAGAATTACGCGGCTGCCAGCGAGGCCTTTCTGGAACTGTACCAGCAGGATCCCCGGGGCCCTAAAGCCGGCGATGCCCTCTTCTGGGCGGCCGAGAGCTTCTACCAGCTGGGCCGGCTCGACCGCGCCGAAGCGCTCTTCCGCGACTACCTCCGGAGTTTTCCCGATGGCGCCCATGTCGAAGCCGCCCACTACGCGCTGGGCTGGGTCTATTTCCGCCAGCAGCGGTACGAAGCGGCCATTCAGGCCTTCCAGCAGTTTCTGCGGGCCTATCGTCGCACGGAAGAGGCGGTCCCCTACCGGCTCGATGCGCTGCTCCGGCTGGCCGACAGTTACTACGCACTCAAGCGTTATCCCGAGGCCATCCACTACTATCGCCAGGCGGCTGCCGAAGGCGAAAGCGATTATGCACTCTACCAGATCGGTCAAGCCTACTACAACGCGGGCAACTATGAGGAAGCCCTGCGCACCTTCAACCGGTTGCTGAACGAACATCCTGAAAGTACCTGGCGCGAGGAGGCACTTTACCAGATCGGCTATATCCATTTCCTGAATCAGGAATACGAGCAGGCCATTGCGGCCTACCGGCGGCTGATTGAACTGGCCCCGAACGATCCGCTGGCCGCCAAGGCGCAGTACGGCATCGGCGACGCGCTCTTCAATGCGGGCCGCCTGGAAGCGGCCGTCAACGCCTACAAACGTGTGCTGGAGCGCTACCCGCAGAGTCCGTTCGTGGCCGACGCCGCCACCAGCATCCACTTTGCGCTGATCGCTGCCGACAACGAAGCGCGCGCACAGGCGCTGATCGATTCGTTCGCCACGGCCTACCCGAACACGCGCATCGTGGACGAACTGCGCTTTCGGCGGGCCGAGGCGCTCTACCGCAGCGGCCGCTCCGAAGAGGCCATCCAGGCGCTCGAAGCCTTCGTGCGCGGAAGCCATGCGCCGGACCTGATGGGCGAGGCGCTTTACTACCTGGCCACGCTTTACGTAGAACAGGAGCGGTACGACGAGGCCGAACGCACACTGCAGCAACTGCTGTCCGCCTATGCCGAGCACCCAAGGGTGCCCGAGGCACTGCTCCTGCTGGGCAATGTCCAGCTAAAGCAGGAACGCTACGAAACGGCCCTGGTGAGCTTCCGACGCCTGACGTCACTGGCGCCGGAGCGCTCCGAGCTGCTGGCCCGCGCGCTCTACGGCCAGAGTGTCGCCCTGCTGGAGTTGGGCCGCTTCAGCGGGGCGCGCCAGGCGCTCACAGAAGCACAGGCGCGTTTTCCGAAAGAGGGCCAGCCCGCCATCCTGCTGCTCGGTCAGGCGCGCCTGGCCGAGGCCGAAGGCCGCCTGGACGAAGCGGAACGCCTGTACCGAACGGTAGTCGAGCGCGCCCAGGACGAAGCCGGTGCCGAGGCGCTCTATCGCCTCGGGGAACTGCTGCTGCGCCGGGGCGACCCGCACCGGGCCATCGAAGAGCTGAGCCGCCTGCCCACACTCTTCCCGGGCTATCCGGAATGGCTGGCCCGAGGCTATCTGACCCAAGCGCGCGCCTTCCTTGCGCTCGGACAGCGCGGCGAAGCTACCCGCCTCTACGATCTGGTCATCACCGAATTTCCCAACACGTCGTTTGCCCACATTGCTGCCCAGGAAAAAGCCCGATTGTAAGCCATGCCGCGATTTTGCAGGATTTTTCTGCTCCTGAGCTGGGCGATCGCCGCTCCGGCACTGGCTCAGGTGCGCGATACGGCGCAGGTCATCCTGCCGGATCTGGCACCCCGCGAGGTGGAAATCCGGGGCACGCTGGAGATCTCGTTTCCGTCGCTGCAACGCCAGCCACTCATCGGCTTCAACCCACCGCCGCTGGTGCCCCAGATTCCGCCGGATCGCCAGCCGTACGTGGAGCCCTATCGCCAGGCGGCCGCCGCCCTCTCCCCGGTCTCGCTGCAGCGGCCTGAACCGCCCCCCATTGCCACCATCGGCCGCGGCAACCCGGCCAACGGCCTGTTCGAAAGCACCCTGGGGCGCTACCTGACCCGCTCGTTCAATGGCTATCTGGAATATCCGCTGACCGGAGGCCTTACGCCCTATGCCGCGCTCATCTACACGGGGAGCAGCGGCTTTCAGCCGTTTGCCGAGCGCTCCGACCTGGAAGCGCCGTACGATCTGCTCGACGCCCGAACCGGCCTGCCCTACACCGGTCGCCTGCAAGCAGGCCTGGAACTTGGAGGCTTCGCCCACCGCTATCGCCTCTATGGTCTGGTGCGTGACCTGATCTACAGTGCGCCGCGCCGCGAAGGTCAAGGCGGCTACGTGCAACTCCGGGTAGCCCCTTCTGCGCAGGACGATCTGGAAGGTTTCCTTCAGGTACGGCTGAGCACGATCCGCTATGCGACTACCTACCCGGCCGGCTTCTTCGGCGGCCAAACCCCTGTAGAACGGGCCCTGCTGGAGCGACGACTGGACCTGAACGGAACGCTCCGCTATCCGTTCTCCGCCGGCACGCTTTCGTTCGACGTGCAGGGACACGTGGCCGGCATCGATCCGCAGGCTTTTCTGGAGTCCGACGTACGCTCGCTGGCCGTCGGAGCCACCTGGCAATTTGCCCTCGGACCCACGCTACAGTTGACGGTGGGCGGCCGCCTGCTGGGCCTGAAGGCCACGCCTACGAACACGCGGGCGCTTTACGTGTCGCCCGTGCTGGAACTGGCGCTGTTTCCGGCTTCCAGAACGCGACTGTATGTGCGCCAGCAACCATCGCTTGAGGCTTACCGGCTCGATGAGCTCCTGCAGGAAACGCCCGTGCTGGATCAGCCGCTCATTCCCCAACCTGCGCTACGCAGCGTCGACCTGGAAGTCGGCGGGGATTTTTTCCTGGGTGCGCTTCGCCTGCAGACGGCTGCGGGCTTCACGCAGGCCCCTCTGGAACGCTACCGCTACCAGATCCGACGGTCTTTCCCGCCGGTCGTCTCGGTCACCCGCCTGAACTACGCCGAGCAGCGCCGCCTGTACCTTCGCACCGCGGCCACGCTGACGCTGCCTGCAGGTGTGCAGGGCACCCTGGGCCTGACGTTCCAGCAGGTCAATCTGCAGGAAAGCAATCAGCGCGTCCCCTACGAGCCGAACTGGCTGGCCCATCTGCTGCTGAGCTATCGGTTTGACCGGCAGCGCGGCTTTATTCAGCTGCTGGGCCGCTATGAGGGCGTTCGCTATGCTGCGTTCAACCACCAGGATCGGCTATCGCCTTATCTGGACCTGGACCTGCAGGCCACTTATCAGCTCACACAGGCCATCGGCGTCGTGGCACGCCTGGAAAACCTGGCGCCCCGACGCTACCGCACCCGCTGGCTTTATTACCCGGAACCTTCAGCCATCTTCAGCGCCGGCATGCGAATTCGCTGGTAGGCCTGGCTTTGAAGTATTTTTCGTTGTAGTTTTAGGTAACCTGCCGTTAACAACACGCCGAGATGGAAACGCCCACTCCTGAACAGGTAGCGCAGGCACTCGCCGAATTGGTGCAGGATGCCCTGATGCGCGGTGAGTCGGTGCATGTGCCCGGTCTCGGGACGTTTTACGTGGACCACCGCGGCAGCACGACCGAACGGCTACCGGACGGACGCGTGGTGCTGCATCCGCCACGAGATCTGCCCGCCTTCACTCCGGAAGCTACCTGACCTGCCACCAACCGGAATCGCCGCATGCCCACGTCTCTGATTGATCAGCTGGCCGAACGACTCGGTTGCACGCCTGAAGCCGCCGAAGCGTCGCTTCGCCAGTACATTGCCCGCCTTCAGGAACAACTGGCGCAGGAAGGACAGGCCATCCTGCCCGGGTTGGGCCACCTGATTCGCAGCGAAGAAGGGCTGCGCTTCGAGCCCGACGCTTCGCTGGCGCAAGCCGTCAACCATCGCTTTGCCGGACTGGAGCCGGTAACCGTGGAGCCACCCTCAGCGCAGGCGTACCGCAAGACAGAAGTCGTTCTACCGGAAAGCGAAGAATCGGAAGCGACCGAAGAAGCTGAAGCCACGGAAGAAGCCTCCACTTCGCCTTTCTACGAGGTGAAGCCTGAAGCACCACCACACGCGGAAGCGCCTCCTTCCGAAGCTGAGGAGGCGGCTTCGGTGGCCGTGGAAGAAGCGCCTGCAACGCCGACTCCTGAGCCTGAGCCTGAACCTGAGCCCGAGCCTGAGCCGGAGCCGGAAGCCTCGGCCGAGTCGGCGGAGCCAACGCCACCACCTGAGCCTTCACTGAGGCCTCCGCGGCCTCCTCGCTTTCGTGTCGAGGAAGAGCGGCGTCGCGGGTTGCCCGTCTGGGTTCCGGCTGCGTTGCTTATCGTAGTGCTCGGTGCCGTGGCCGTCTGGTTCCTGTTGTTTTCGCGACCCTCAGAGCCGGAGGTCGTTCCTCCTGCGTCGCCTCAGGCTGAAGTTCAGCCGACCACACCGCCCGAAACGACCGCCGCATCCGCCACGCCCGCTGCCGACACGGCAGCCGAGTCCTCCACCCCGACCATCGAGGCCCCACCGCCGCCTACCCCGCCGGCTCCCGGTGACTATGCGCTGATCGTTGGATCGGTAACCAGCCAGGCGGCCGCCGAACGCATTGCGGAACGCTTTCGCCGCACGCTGTCCGAACGAGGCCTGCCGGTTACCATCGTAGCCGCTACGACAGGTGGAACCACCCGCTACCGGGTGGCGGTTGGACGGTATAGTTCGCCGGAGGAAGCGCTGGCCGCCAAACGCCAACTCGGTGACGTGCTGCCTCCGGATGCCTGGGTGCTTCGGCTACCTTCCACGACGCAATAATCTGACCCCGACATGGTGCTGCTGCAAGCCGTCTCGTTGCCGACTGACACGTTGAGCGCAATGGCACCGCCCGCCACCTCCATGTCGCTGCTCGACATCCTGGTGCAGGGCGGGTGGATCATGATCCCCATCGGGCTGCTCTCGCTGCTTACCATCTACCTGATCGTCGAGCGCCTCATCACCGTGCAGCGCGCCAAGATCGACCCGCGCCAGATCATGGATCGCGTGCGCGACTACGTGGAGGCCGGCGACATCCGAGGCGCGCTAGCCTACTGCGAGGCGCAGGACAAACCCATCACGCGCATCCTGCGCCGGGGACTGGAACGGCTGGGTCGCCCGATTTCAGAAATCCGCGATGCCGTCGAAGCGGCCGGCAAGTATGAGGCGTTTGAGCTGGAAAAACGCATGGACATTCTGGCCAGCATCGCCGGCATTGCCCCCATGCTGGGTTTCCTCGGCACGGTGACCGGCATGATCGAGGCGTTTCAGCAGATCCAGAACCTGCAGGGCAACGTGAACCCCAGCGTGCTGGCCGGTGGCATCTGGGAGGCGCTGCTCACCACGGCGTTCGGTCTGGTGGTAGGAATTCTGGCCCTGTTCGGCCACAACTTCCTGCTGACGCGCATCAATCGGCTCGTCAACGACATGGAACGGTCCGCCACGGACTTCATCGACCTGCTCCAGGAGCCGGTGCCGCGTCCGCGTCGCCAACCCGAAACCCTGCTCTGAAGCCATGCCACTGGACTTTTCCACCGCACGCAAGCCGCTGACCACGTTCGCGCTGGCCGGACTGGCCGACATTGTGTTGCTGTTGCTGATTTTCTTCCTGCTCACCTCCAGTTTCATTCCTCAGTTCGGCATCCGGGTCAACCTGCCTCGCGTCGAAGCCGGAGCGCCCACGCAGGCTCGATACGTGACCGTCGTGATCACCGAAGACGGCCGCTTCTACGTCGAACAGCAGCAGGTAGCCCGCGAGGACCTGCTCAGCACGCTACGGGCCGTCAAGGGTGACCGGAATACCCTCGTGCTTCGCGCTGACCGTAAGGCGACCGTTGATCAGTTCGCCTATGTAGCCAGCACGGCCAAAGCGCTTGGCATGACGATCCTGATGGCTACCGAGCGCCCCGATGTAAGCCCGCGTCGCTGAAACGCTCAGCGCAGAAACCAGGCCTCCCGATCCAGCGAGCGGTACTGAATCGCCTCCGAGAGGTGCTCGGGCCGAATCTGCTCGCTGCCTGCCAGATCTGCGATCGTGCGCGCCACTTTCAGGATCCGATCGTAGGCACGGGCACTCAACCCCAGTCGGTGAATGGCCAGTTTCATGAGTTGCTGTCCCTCGGTGTCCAGGGTGCAATAACGGCGCACCAGCCGCGCCGGCATCTGCGCATTACAGTAGACGCCCGGCACATCCCGAAACCGCTCGGCCTGCCGCTCCCGCGCTGCCACCACCCGCGCCCGGATCGCCGCCGACGGCTCGCCCTCCTGCTTGCGACTCAACTCCTCGAAAGGTACCGGCGTCACCTCGATATGCAGATCGATCCGGTCCAGCAACGGCCCGCTGATCTTCGACAGGTAGCGCTGCACTTGCGGCGGCGTGCACACACACGTGCGCCGGGGATCGTTCAGGTGTCCACACGGACAGGGATTCATGCTGGCCACCAGCATGAACCGCGCCGGGTACTCGACGGAAAAGCGCGCCCGACTGATCGTGATGCGGCCCGACTCGAGCGGTTGCCGGAGCACCTCGAGCACCTGCCGCTTGAACTCCGGGAGCTCATCCAGAAACAGCACACCATTGTGCGCCAGTGAAATCTCGCCGGGCATGGGGTGCGCCCCGCCTCCACAGAGTCCGGCGTCCGAGATCGTGTGATGCGGCGCTCGGAAGGGCCGCCGGGCGATTAATCCCATCCCGTTCAATTTGCCGCCCACCGAATGAATCTTGGTGGTCTCCAGGGCTTCTTCGGGCGTCAGCGGCGGCAGGATCGTAGGCAGCCGCCTGGCCAGCATCGTCTTGCCGGCCCCGGGCGGTCCCACCATCAGCACGTTGTGGCCACCGGCGGCCGCCACCTCCAGCGCCCGCTTGACGTTCTCCTGCCCGCGCACGTCGGCAAAGTCCACCTCGTAGGTCTGCGCCTCGGCAAAGAGCGCTTTGAGATCGCGCCGGAACGGCTCACGCGACACCGCGCCCGTCAACAGGCCCACCGCCTCCTGCAACGAAGCGACGGGATACACCTCCAGCCCCTCCACCAGCGCGGCCTCTTCGGCATTGTCCAGCGGCACGATCACCCCTCGGCGCCCATCGCGCCGCGCCTGCATGGCAATGGGCAGCACGCCTCGCACCGGCCGCACCTTGCCGTCGAGCGCCAGTTCCCCCACGATGACGAACGGCGCCAGCGCCTCCGGATTCGGCTGTCCTTCGCTGGCGGCCAGCAGTCCCAGCGCCATGGGCAGATCGAACGCTGCGCCCTCTTTGCGCAGATCGGCCGGCGCCAGATTCACCGTGATGGCCCCGCGTGGCAGCGGCAATCCGCTGTTGCGCAGGGCTGCCCAGATGCGATCGCGGCTTTCGCGCACGGCCCCGTCGGGCAATCCGACCACCGTGTAGCGCGGCATGCCCGACTCAATGTGCGTCTCGATCTCGACCGAAATGGCCTCGATGCCCAGCGTCGTGCTGCTCCAGACCCGGCTCAGCATGGACAGGGACGGTTTTTTTTGCGATAAGACACCATTGCCGGGCTTTCGTAACTTTCTTTTTCCGAATAAACTTTTGCCGAAAAGTTCGCCGCAATATCAGCAATGAACCTGAGGGCCTGTACCTTTAATAAGGCTGATCCTGCTATCCGGCCATGATCTACGGCATCACGGGCAACACCCAAAAAGAGCAACTCTGGGCGCCGGTCGGCGAACTGATTCGCTGGATGGCCCATCAGGGACTGGAGGCGCGTCTGCATCCGGACGTCGCCCGGGGACTGGTTGCACGGGGCCTGCTCCCCGAAGACGAGGCGGCTGCGCTTACGGCGCACGATCTGGCGGCCGAAGTGGACCTGCTGCTTTCGTTCGGGGGGGACGGCACGCTGCTGCAGAGTGCGCATCTGGCCGGCCGTCGGGGGACTCCCGTACTGGGGGTCAATATCGGGCGCATGGGCTTTCTGGCCGATGTGGACGTGGAACAGGTGCGCGCGGCAATCCGCACGATCGAAGCAGGCGACTATCACCTGGAAGCCCGCATGGTGCTCGAAGCCGAACTGGAAGACGGCCCCGAGCCGGAGCTACCCTGGGCCCTGAACGAGTTCGTAATCGACCGCAGCGGCCTGGCCGGTCTGATCACGATCGATGTGACGGTGGACGGCGTATCGCTGACCCGCTACTGGGCCGACGGGCTCATTTTTTCCACGCCGACCGGCTCCACGGCCTATTCGCTTTCGGCTGGCGGCCCGATCGTCTCGCCGGAATGCGAGGTGGTGATCCTGACCCCCATCGCTCCGCATACGCTCACGCTACGCCCCATCGTGCTGCCGGCTTCCGTCGAAATCGAGGCCCGCGTCTACACGGGCGGCCAGCCTTACGTACTGGCAGCCGACGGCCGCAGCCAGCTCATCCATCGCGAAGGCCAGCGCATCACCATCCGCAGGGCCGAGCACACGGTCAACCTCGTCAAACTGCCCGGGCAGCATTATTTCCAGACGCTGCGCTCCAAGCTGATGTGGGGCGTCCGTTAATGCGCCATGCGCTGGCATCCCCGTTTCCTGCGGCCTCCCAAACCGCAGCGGTATCCATTCCGTGCTTCGGGGTGAAGGCTGCCTTCAAACCTTCATGAAACCCGCACGCCGACGTGACGTTTGTTGCTTCCGGCAACGCAAACGGTGTATATTTGAGCGCTGCAAGGGGTCAGGTAGCTCAGTTGGTAGAGCACGGGACTGAAAATCCCGGTGTCGGCGGTTCGATTCCGCCCCTGACCACAGAGCCACCAAAAAACCCCGCGATTCGGCCCAGAATCGCGGGGTTTTTATATGTGTTGTGATATGATGTGTGTGAATTTCGGCGTACGCCGGACTGCTCCCTTACAGGATCGGCATCCGCTGCTTCCGGTTGCTGCTCCACCAGAGGGCAGAACACGCAGACACACGGGCTGCTACCCACTATCGTCCACGCCTCCTTTTATCCCGCGGACCCGGCGACACGTAGGGGTTGTCGCGGATGTAGAAACGCCAGGGGCGGTCGGTTCCGCGGGAAAGACCGATCCGGGGTGAGGTGGCGACTTCGGCGTCCGACACCGGCTCGCCGGCTGCAAAGTAGAGCGGCGGAGCGGTTAACGGCCGTCGATGATAGCGCCCGTCGATGTCGAACGCCATGGTAAGCCGTCCCGGTCCGCCGGTCAGCTCATGGGGCCGACGGGCTTTCGGACGGCGTGCTTTCATGAAGTCGAGCCCGGCCACCGGCTCCACAGCCCGGATGAGCACGGCTCCTCCTACGCCTTCCGGCTCGGTCACCACGTTCAGCAGCCAGTACATCCCGTAGTTCAGGTACACATAGGCCGTACCCGGCGATGCAAACAGGTCATAGGCGCGTCCTTCGGGCCGCACCCTTCCGGTGGCCGGATCGACCAGTCGCCAGCCGTGGCAGGCCGGATCGTCCTGACGATAGGCTTCGGTCTCGACGATCCGCCCCACCAGCCGCACCCCGCTCGGATGCTCGTGCACCAACCACCGCCCCAGTAGATCCCGCGCCACCTCCAGCGTAGGTCGCGCAAAAAAAGCGGCGGACAGGGGCTGCAACATGGCCGGCACAAACCCAGAACCCTGCATCCGGGGATCGCTAAGACGCGTGCATACCCCGCTCCCCTCAGGAAAGCCGTTCCACCGCGACGGCCGTTCCGCCGCCCGTGCCGTGGCAGATGGCGGCCAGTCCCAGCGTGCCGTCGTGGCGGCGCAGCGCGTGGATGAGCGTCACGATGATCCGCGCGCCCGAACAGCCGATCGGATGCCCCAGCGCAATGGCCCCGCCGTGCACGTTCAGCTTCTCGTAGGGTACGCCCAGCATGCGGTGGAACAGGATGCTGTTGATGGCGAAGGCCTCGTTGTTTTCGAACAGGTCAAAGTCTTCGACGCGACGGCCCAGCCGCTCCAGCAAACGGTGGACGGCCGGCACCGGAGCCTCCGGGAAGCGCCACGGCTCGCCGGCCGCCCAGGCCCCGCCCAGAAGTCGGGCAAGAGGCTGAAGGCCATGGCGCTCGACGGCTGCCCGGCTTGCCAGCAGCAGCGCGGCCGCTCCGTCGCTGATCTGACTGCTGTTGCCGGCCGTCAGTACCCCGTCTTTCTTGAAGGCCGGCTTCAATGCAGCCAGCGCCTCACGCGTCGTGTCGGGCCGAATGCCTTCATCCCGGTCCAGCGTCTTCGTTTCGCGTCGTTCCCGGTAGGTGATCGGCACGATCTCGTCGGCAAAGTAGCAGCGTTCGGTGGCTTCGGCCGCCCGGCGATGCGACATCAGCGCGATTTCGTCAAGTTCTTCGCGGGTGATGCCGTGTTCGGCAGCCAGACGCTCGGTCTGCTCGCCCATCGCCTCGCCACTCATGGGATCGGTCAGGCCGTCGTAAAGCAAGAGATCGACGAGCTGCTCCGGCGCCCCCAGCAGAAACTTGTACCCCCAGCGCGCCCGCGCCGACAGATAAAACCCGGCCTGCGACATCGACTCGACACCACCGGCCAGTAGCAGGTCGGCTTCGCCCGCGCGGATCATGGTAGCCGCCGTCATCACGCTGATCATGCCCGAAGAGCAGACCATATCGACGGCCAGGCCGTCCACCTCTTTCGGAATGCCGGCCTTCAGTGCGGCCTGGCGCGGAATGAGCTGACCGTGTCCCCCACGCAACACGTTGCCGAAGATGTAGCCGTCCAGGTCTTTCCCTTCCACCCCGGTCCGCTCCAGGGCGGCCTTCATCGCATGCGCAGCCAGATCGACCGGACTGTAGTCCTTTAGTACGCCGCCGAATTTGCCGATGGGTGTGCGTACGGCGGTAACGATATAGACGTCCTGCATGGTGCATTCGGATTGATTGGAAGCGATTTCGCCGTGCTCGAAACGATCCCGCCGAAAAGCGGGTTTCGCCTGACCCGCACCTTTGCGAGAGCTTAACGAATTTTAAGGTTGGATACAGGATGTTCAGGGTAATATCCCTGTTGTTTCGTACAGACTGGAAGAACCAACCTGGAAAATCCTATGCTTCCTGACTGGGCACCGAACCTGCATCCGCTGGTCGTGCATTTTCCCATCGCCCTGCTTTTTCTGGCCGTCGGATTTGACCTGGTTACCTGGCTGCTGGGCCGGCCGGTGGCTTTGCTACGGGTAACGGCCGTGCTCTATGCGCTGGGTGCTATTTCGGCGCTGGTGGCTTTTCTGACCGGACGGGCTGCGGCCGACAGCTTGGACCTGCCCACGGCGGTCATTCCGGCCGTCACCACGCACGCCGACTGGGCCGAACGCACCCTCTGGTTCTTCGGTATCCTTGCGCTGGTCCGTCTGGTGCTGGCCTGGTGGCGCCACCCGCTGGCCCGTGCAGGATGGGTACACGGCCTTTTGTTCCTTCTGGGAGCAGGCGGCCTGTGGCTGGTCTACCAGACCGGCGAGCGTGGTGCCGAACTGGTCTATGCCCATGGGCTGGGCGTTTCCACCGTCCATGAACTGGAAGCAGAGCGCGATTCCTTAGCGCAACAGCTCCGCCTCCTGTTGGCTGCTGCACAATTCGAGCAGCTACCTGACGGAGGCTGGCATTGGATGCCCGGCCCGGGTGCCGAACAGGTGCTTGTCGATTCATTTGCCCTGCAAGCGGGCGATTTCACCGAGGTGAAGGCTCAGAGCGGAGCCGAAGGCCTATCCCTGGGGCTGACCGATCAGGAGCTTCTGTTTACCGGACCGGGCTCGCTATCCGGGACTGAAATTACGGCCCGTTTGCACCGCGATAGCCTGCAGGGAATTGTTCGGTTGGTTTATCATCTGCAGGATGCTAAGAATTATGATTTTGTAGAGATTGGTGCCACTTCCATTCGCCAGGGGCGGCTCATAAACGGTCAAATACGTCTTTTTGACGAGGCCCCCCTGCAAGAAAAAGGATGGCTTGAGGTGCGGGCCGTTGCCTATGGTACCCACTTTCGTGGGTACGTGAATGGTCGTCTGCTGGTCCATGGACATGGTCCTGCAGCCAACCCCGGCCCGGCTGGGCTATACTTGAAAGGCAAGGGCATTATAAAACTGAGCCTACTGAGCGCCCGACCGATTACGGCAATGCCCATGATGTAATCATTACAGGTCGTCCAGCGTCTATTCCTAATGAAAGACGACCATAGGATTCCATTAACGCTGTATGGCAAGCAGGAGAACCGGCTATGACTTCCATAGATCAGCAACTGGAAGTGTTACTTGCCGAAGGGCGCCAGCGCCTGTTGCAGTATATTCAACAGAAAGTATCTGATCCCCAGATGGCTGAAGACATTTTGCATAATAGCCTGCTCAAGGCATTACAGGCTGCCCCAGGTCTGCGGAGCCGTGAAAAACTGGTGCCGTGGTTTTACCGCATCGTACAGCATGCTATTGTGGATGTGCAGCGCCAACGCGCCCGCGAGCAACGGGCGTATCAAACCTATATGGCCGACTATATAGCCGAACAGGAAGTGATTCCTCCCGAAGATGCTACTCTGATCTGTGAATGCTTTCGTGCGCTGCTTCCTTCCCTGAAAGAAGACTACCGTTTCTTAATTGAAAAAATAGATCTTGAGGGAGAAGACCCTCGGAAAGTGGCACAACAGCTGGGCATCACGCGCAATAACCTGAACGTGCGCCTTCATCGAGCGCGCCGTCAACTCAGAGCGCGTCTGGAAGACCTCTGCACGGAGTGCATCCCCCAGAATCACGCCGATTGCCGTTGCTGAAAGAAAAAGCACAACCAACCGGAAACAGCCATGGCCCCGCATGACCAATCCTCCCATGCTCACACGCATCATGCGCACGAACACCATGATCATACCGGGCATCACGCTCCCGCCCATCAAAAGCCCGACCATCACGACCACCACGACCACCACGACCACCATGCGCATCATGCGCACATGGTGGAAGATTTTCGGCGGCGGTTCTGGATTTCGCTGGCGCTGACGGTACCAATTCTGGCGCTTTCGCCCATGATCCAGGCCTTCCTGGGACTGGGCGATGCCCTGCGCTTTCCGGGCGACCTATGGGTGCTCTGGGCGCTGTCTTCTGTCGTGTTTTTCTACGGCGGCTGGCCATTCCTGAAAGGTTTTGCCGATGAGCTGCGCCGGCGCAATCCGGGCATGATGACGCTCATCGCCATCGCCATCAGCGTGGCCTATCTCTACTCGAGCGCAGTGGTGTTCGGACTGGCCGGAAAAATCTTTTTCTGGGAGCTGGCCACGCTGATCGATGTGATGCTGCTGGGGCACTGGATCGAGATGCGTTCGGTGCTGGGAGCGTCACGGGCGCTGGAAGAGCTGGCTCGTCTGATGCCGACCGAGGCCCACAAGGTGATGCCAGATGGCTCGATCCAGGATGTACCGCTCGATCAGTTGCAGGTGGGCGATCGCGTACTGGTGCGCCCCGGCGAAAAAATCCCGGCCGACGGCGTGATCGTCGAAGGCCACACCACGGTCAACGAAGCGCTGCTTACCGGCGAATCGGCGCCGGTCGAAAAGAAGGTCGGTGATCCGGTGATCGGCGGTGCCATTAACGGTGAAGGCTCGCTTACGATTGAGGTGCAGAAAACCGGTGCCGAAAGCTACCTGTCGCAGGTGATCGAACTGGTTCGCCAGGCACAGGAAAGTAAATCGCGCACGCAGGACCTGGCCAATCGGGCCGCCCGCTGGCTGACCGCCGTAGCGCTGGGAGGCGGCGCCCTGACGCTGGCCGTCTGGACGCTGGTCATGGGCCAGCCGTTCGACTTTGCGCTGGAGCGCATGGTAACCGTCATGGTGATCGCCTGTCCGCATGCGCTGGGGCTGGCCGTACCGCTGGTGGTGGCCGTTTCCACGGCACTTTCGGCCCGGCATGGGTTGCTTATCCGAGACCGCACGGCGTTTGAAAACGCACGCAATCTGCAGGCGGTGATCTTCGACAAAACCGGCACGCTCACCGAAGGACGCTTTGGCGTAACCGATACGCTGGTTTTCCAGGATGGGCTCTCCGAGGACGAACTGCTGAAGCTGGCAGCGGCCGTGGAGCAGCATTCTGAACACCCGATTGCCCGCGGCATCGTCGAAGCCGTGGCGCATCCCCCGGCCGCCGAGGACTTCGAGGCTATCCCGGGCAAAGGAGCCCGAGCCCGCGTCAATGGCGAGGAAGTCCGCGTGGTCAGTCCGGGCTATCTGCGCGAGCATGGTCTGGAGGTGCAGGATGAACGCGTAGACCGGCTGTCCGAACAGGGTAAAACGGTGGTGTTTGTCGTCCGGGACGGACAGGTAGCCGGGGCGATTGCGCTGGCCGACGTGATCCGTCCAGAATCGAAAGAGGCCGTGCGCCAGCTCAAAGCGATGGGGCTGCAGGTGATGATGCTCACCGGCGACAACCGCCGCGTGGCTGCCTGGGTCGCCCGTGAAATCGGCCTGGACGACTATTTCGCCGAAGTGCTTCCTGACCAGAAAGCGGCTAAGGTCAAGGAAGTCCAACAGCGCGGCCTGCGCGTGGCCATGGTGGGCGACGGCATCAACGACGCGCCGGCGCTGGCCCAGGCCGATGTCGGCATTGCCATCGGTGCCGGTACCGATGTGGCCATCGAGACGGCCGACATCGTGCTTGTGCGCAACGATCCACGCGACGTGGTGTCGATTCTGCGCCTGAGCCGCGCCACCTACCGCAAGATGGTGCAGAACCTCTGGTGGGCGGCCGGCTACAACATCATTGCCATTCCACTGGCCGCCGGCGTGCTCTACAAGCTGGGGCTGCTACTGGGACCGGCAGTGGCAGCCGTGTTCATGTCGGCCAGTACCGTGATCGTTTCAATCAACGCCCGTTTTTTGAAGGTCGAAAAATGATGCTGGTTCTGTAATCTCAATAATCTGTCTGGCGTCTGTATAGAGGCAGACCAGCTGGCAAAGTCATACGATCATGACAAGTATCTGGCTAATAGCCACGGGCCTGGCAGGCCTACTTCTTATCGTGCTCCTTTTCTGGCCATGGCAGGGGCGGTGCGTAGATGCTTCGCCAAGCGGGGATGGATATCAGGAAGCGCATATTGTCATAGGAGCCGATGCTTTCCACCCTCGTCGCGTTCGGGTAAAAGCAGGTTATCCGGTACGCTTGACGTTTTATCGCCAGCCAGAAGCCCCTGCTTGTACGGGACGCCTGCACCTGCTAGCCTTCGGCAAAAAAGTCTACTTTGATCATACCGCACAGGCTCAGGTAGAATTGTTTCCTGCATCACCCGGCACTTTCACTTTTTCGTGTGCCCTTGGACGCATGAAAGGGGCACTCATTGTGTCGGAGCATCTGCACTCCCGGCCATGAAAAACGAGATCCACATTGTAGGTGCCGGTCCAGCCGGTTTAACTGCAGCGTTAACTTTAGCCCGCGCCGGTTTCAAGCCGGTGGTGTTTGAGCAAGCGCAAGATGTCGGTCAACGCTTTCATGGTGACTTTCAGGGTTTAGAAAACTGGTCCACGCCTGAAGATGTGCTCAGCTTCCTAAAATCTATCGGCATAGCTATCAATTTTCGCTGTGTACCTTATAGCGGCGGTATATTTTATGGCCCTGGTCTTGAGCGTTTTGACATTCGCACCAATCGCCCTTGGTTCTATCTGGTCGAACGAGGCAGCGCTCCCGGCACTCTGGATCATGGCCTCAAACAGCAAGCCCTAGATGCAGGGGTTGAGATCCGCTTTGGTCGGCGCATTACCCATGCAACAGCAGATAAAGTAATTGTAGCAACAGGTCCCTATGCCGCTGATGCCATTGCCCGGGGGATTGTTTTCGAAACCAGCCATCCGGATGCCTGTTTTGGATTTCTGGACGACCGTATTGCACCCCGCGGTTATGCCTATCTACTAATCCACCAAGGGAAAGCCACACTGGCCACCTGCCTTTTCGACGATTTCCCATTAGCCCATTGGTATCTCGAACGTACGTTGGACGCTGTAAGTAAAGTGGTCCAACTGGACGTACGAGCGCCTCGCACCTTTGGTGGCTATGCGAATTTTGAGATCCGTTCTTCCTGGACCCGGAACAATCGCCTCTACTTTGTGGGCGAACGAGCAGGTTTTCAGGACGCACTATGGGGTTTCGGTCTTCGGTATGCTCTGTGGTCGGGCTATCTGGCAGCACGAGCTATTATTGAAAATGCCGACTATGACACCTGGTGCAAGCAACACCTTGTGCCTTGGATAGAAGCTTCTTTAGCAAATCGCCTTCTCTATAGCCAGCTTGGCAACCACGGATACACCTGGGTTTTACGGCACATGGCCAACGCCGACGTACTCGGCAAACTCCGTGAGCTCTACCAACCCTCTCCTTCTAAACGACTGCTCTATGAAATTGCCCGACGTCGTATTCACCCTCATCTACGCGAACAAAGCTGTGAAGAAACGTCCTGTACCTGCCTGTGGTGCAAACATGGGAAACATATGGACAAGACAGCTATGGAGCAATGTGTACAACGCTATCTTAAAACAACTCGGTAAACAGGAATCCTCATGGAATGGCTTATTGACAACTGGTTTTTTGTTCTAGTGCTGATACCTTTCGTCGTTATGCACCTGGTTGGCCATAACCATCCTAACGTAAATCAGAGTTAATCATGATTAACGTTAAACTTGTTACGTGGAGCGCGGGTATCTTTACCGCGATCAGCTACTTGCTCTGTGTGCTTTATGGCCTGATTACACCGGAAGCCATTCATATGCATCAATTTCTGGAAACCGTTTTGCCGGCTTTCTCTTGGCTCAGTCTCGGAAGTTTCCTGTTGGGACTGATTGAAAGCTTTTTATGGGGCGTGTATATTGGATTTACGTTTTCTGTCATCTATAATTTGCTCTTTCGTCGCTGGGGGTATCCCAAAAAATAACCTTGCTTACTATGATTGCCCAGTTGATCTTAATAACATCGGTTCTTGCTACCGGAACAGTCGCACCGTCTTCTCGTGATTCAGCAGCCGTGATGCAGACGGTCGCTCGTTTTCACGAAGCGCTGGCAGAAGGCGACCGTGCCACGGTGGCCGCTCTGCTCCTTGATGAAGCCGTGATTCTGGAAGGTGGCCGCCGGGAAACCCGAAGTGATTATCTGGGGCACCACTATGCCCGGGATGTGGCCTTTCTGCAGGCCATGAAGCGAACCATCACCTGGCAGACGGTGCATATTTCGGGGGCGCTGGCTTACGTAGCGACCGTCTCTCGACTGCAGGGAAGCTATCGCGATCGCACCTACGACCTGTCCAGTGCCGAACTGCTGGTGCTCCATCGCACGCCCGACGGTTGGCGCATCGGTGCCATCCACTGGTCCTCTGCTCCAAACCGGTAGGTTTTCTGAATAGAATACCTACTGACAGTTGTAGACATGCTCGCTTCCGCCACATGCTGGCGACGTGCGTCCCTGAGCATGTTGTTTCGGCTATGCTGCCGTGCTGACAACAGGCAGATGCGTGCCCCGGGAAAGGCCTCATTGCATGTAAGGGAACAGCCGCCGCTTCGTTGATTAAAGGAAAGGCCCGGCGCTCATCACAGGGACGCCGGGCCTTTCGGGAGTACGAACGCAGCGCGCGCTTACACGTCCAGCCGCTGCACGTTCACGGCCTGGAGTCCTTTGGGCGTGCGACGGATCTCAAAGCTCAGCCGCTCGCCCTTGCGCAGCTCTTCGCCGTAGCCCAGCCCGGCCACCGCCGTCCGGTGCACGAAGACATCTTCGCCCCCGCCATCCTGCTGGATGAAGCCGTAGCCTTTCTCGGCGCTGAACCACTTGACGGTACCCTGAGACATAACTGAACCTGTGTACTGGGACCGGAAGACCTCTTGCCCTGTCAGGCAGAAATGCCGTGCAGCCAACGAGAGGGCACCGGTCGGTGAAACAATACGGTGAACACTACGCTGCAACGGCCGGTTTTATAGTCGGTTCCGGCCAACCCGACGTTTTCCCATGAGCGGACGCGTCTGGATCGGCACTTCGGGCTGGGCTTACCGCCACTGGCGCGGCGTACTCTACCCGGAAAATGCGCCCACGAGCCAGTGGCTTACCTACTACGCCCGTGAATTTGATACCGTCGAACTCAACAACACGTTCTACCATCTTCCCCGTCCCACTACTGTGCAGCGCTGGCACGATCTGGCCCCATCGGGCTTCTGCTTTGCCGTCAAGGCCAGCCGCCTGATCACCCACCAGCGGCGCTTGCGAGACTGCGCCGAGCTGCTGCAGACCTTCTTCGGCGCCATTACGCCCCTTGGCGAACATCTGGGGCCAGTGCTCTATCAGCTTCCACCCGGCCTGCACGCCGATCTGGAGCGTCTGGAAGCATTCACTGCGCTGCTTCCCGCGGGGTATCTGCACGTGTTCGAGTTTCGCCATCGGAGTTGGTTCACGGAAGCGGTGCACGCTTTTCTGCTGGAGCACGGTCTGATTTTCTGCATCCACGACTGGTCCCGGCTCGATGTGCCGCACTGGACCACCGGTCCGGCCGTTTACGTGCGCTTCCATGGTACGACCGGGCGCTACGCGGGCGGTTACGATGAGACCACGCTCCGGGAATGGGCCCGGCGGATTCGCCGGTGGCTGGACGAAGGCCGCGATGTGTACGTGTACTTCAACAACGACATCGGCGGACATGCCGTTCAGAACGCCCGTACGCTGAAAAGCCTGCTTGCCGCCACCTGACACGCAGCAAATGCCCGGATTCCTGCACACGCAACTGGTGATTCCGGGAATGTGAAAGCAGCTTGCCAGAACAATCGCCGAAACATATCGGGAGCCACCCAGGCCCGAAGGAAGAAATCAGTGAAAAGCGTGAAGCGCCAGGTGAACGCAAGAGAGCAAGCTCTTCGTTCCGGAACTGACACACACCAAAAGTCTGCTTTGAAGAACTGCCAAGTTCGTTGTACTTCGGGCGGAGCTAATCTTGCGCCTTATTTCCGTTTATTGCCCCGGCCGACCCAGCACCCTGACGGCTCACGCATAGATGCGTGCAATGCCAGATCTCAAAGCAATCCCCTCAGAAACAAAAAAGCCGATGGACTCAAGGTCCCCATCGGCTTCGCTTTCGGAAAATTTGGAATTGGCGTTTTCCGCTTCCGAAATGCGCCCCAAACAGAAATTTACAGGCAAATCGCTGTAGGTCCGGGGGGACTCGAACCCCCAACCCGCGGATTAAGAGTCCGCTGCTCTACCAGTTGAGCTACGGACCTGTCGATCTCTGAATGCGACGCTAAAACACCGCCACCCGCGGCTTCGTTCCCGTTGAACTCCCGACTTCTGCCGGACTTTTACGCAATCTCCACGACAGACGCTTTTTTCTGGAATTCAAGCCACAAAATGGCCGGCTGCGCGTTTCTGCGGCGTTTCCCTCTGAAGTGCAGAACCTGACGCAGCGAAGTGACGGCGCCGGCGACACTCGGACTCTCGCGCGGGTTGCGCTACATGATCGGCTCGGCCTTCATGTTCAGCCTGATGGGGCTGTTCGTGAAGGTGGCCGGCCGCCACCTGCCCAGCCAGGAAATCGTCCTCATCCGCAGCATTGTCACCCTCTTCTACAGTTATCTGCTACTCCGCTGGCAACGGATCTCGTGGCGCGGGCAGCGGACGGGCCTGCTGATCCTGCGCGGCGTGGTGGGGTTCGTATCGCTGAGTTGCCTTTACTTTGCGCTGACACGGCTGCCGCTGGCCGATACGCTGGTGCTCCAGCACACGAGCCCGGTCTTTACCACGCTGCTGGCCGCCCTCTGGCTGAAGGAACCCATCGGCCGCCGCGAAATCGCCGGCATTCTGCTCAGTCTGCTCGGGGTGGTGCTGGTGGCCCGGCCGGGCTTTCTGTTCAGTGCACATACCGCCGGACTGGATCCGCTGGGCGTGGCCGCCGCCATGGGCGCGGCCCTCTTCAGTGCCGGCGCCTATACGCTCGTGCGCGAACTCCGCCGCACCGAGCACCCGCTGACCATCGTGTTCTATTTTCCGCTGGTCTCGACGATCGGCTCGCTGCCGATGGCGCTGCCCACGGCCGTCTGGCCCTCACCGATCGACTGGCTGGTCGTGGTGGCGGGCGTGGGACTCAGCGCCCAGATCGCGCAGGTCTGGATGACCCGTGGCCTGGCCGAAGAACAGGCCGGCCGGGCGGTCGCCATGAACTACCTGCAGGTCGTCTTCGGCGCACTCTGGGGGCTGCTGTTCTTCCAGGAAATCCCCACGCCGATGAGCCTGCTGGGCATGGGGTTGATCTTTGCCGGCACCTGGCTGGTTGCCCGCGTCCGTGCCCGATTCGCATGAGCCCCAGGGAGCACGAACCCGGGCTTTCCAGGACAGCATCCCCCCTGCTCTGTGCCTGCCGACAAGCGTGTAGGCGGTCCGCAGGATGCGATAGGCTATACCTGATATGTGATCGCCGATTTACCGGTGCATGAGGATGCAACGCCCCGGGTGCCGGACCTACCCCGGCCGACACGACCGGGCAGACCCGCAGTCGCCCCCGCGGGGTGGGAAGCGCGCCGTCTGGCCGGGCGGGGCACACTCCGGTTACGCCCATGCTTCCCGCCCCAGATGGGCGGGGCCAACGCCCGGACCCCGAACCCCGGCGCGGAAAGCACCGGATTGGACCCTCCCCCTGGCCCCCTCCCTGGCAGGGAGGGGGAAGAATCATCGGAAAACCTCGGCGCTGAAATACACGCAGGCATCTGCCTCCACCGCCAGCCGCCGTCCATAAACACCGCTCCCCCTTTCAGGGGGAGCTGCCACGCAGCGGCTGAGGGGTTCACCAAAATGCCCTCCTTCTAGGGAGCGGGCCCGAAGGGCCGGAGGGAGCACCCCGGGCTACGGCGAAGCCCTGCGGCCTGTCCCTGAAGCTACAGGGCAGGGGATGCCGCGCACCTGCCCCATGATATCCGGAAAATCATATAAAAATTTCTGTCGATTACACGTCGAGCGCTTCGGCGTCCACCTGGGCGGCATTTTCCATGATAAACCGGAAGCGGGCCGAGACGTCGCGTCCCATCAACTCGGTGATGGTCTGCTCGGTCAGCAGCCGAGCGTTCTCCGGAATCTCGACGCGCAGCAGACGGCGTTTCTGTGGATCCAGCGTGGTTTCGCGCAGCGTGTCGGGCATCATCTCGCCCAGCCCCTTGAAGCGCTGGATTTCCACCTGGATGTTCTTCCGCTTTTTGCGCAGTTCCTGCAGAATGCGGTCGCGGTCGGCGTCGTCCAGTGCCCAGTAGGTCTCCTTTCCGGCGTCGATCCGGTACAGCGGCGGCTGGGCCACGTACACGTGCCCGTTCTCGATGAGAGGCCGCATGTAGCGGTAGAAGAACGTCAGCAGCAGCGTCGTAATGTGGTGGCCGTCCGAGTCGGCATCCATCAGCAGAATGATTTTGTGATAACGCAGACGCGAGAGGTCCATTTTATCCCCGATCCCGCATCCGAGCGCCTGCACAATGTTGGACAACTCTTTGTTTTCCTCGACCTTGCGGAGCGAGGCCTGCTCGGCGTTCAGCACCTTACCGCGCAGCGGCAATACCGCCTGAAAGCGCCGGTCGCGCGCCTGTTTGGCACTACCGCCGGCCGAATCGCCCTCGACAATGAACAGTTCACACTCCTCCGGATTCGTCGAGGTGCAGTCGGCCAGCTTGCCGGGCAAGTTCAACCGGTGGCTGACCGAAGTCCGACGCCGCACCGAGTGGGCGGCCGCCCGGCTGGCCAGTCGCGCTTTGGCGGCCTGAATGATGCGGGCCACGATGGCCTCGGCCATCGTCGGATGGGCGTTGAGAAATTGCTCCAGGTCCAGCCGCACCGCCCCGATCACCAGCGAGCGAGCCTCCGGGTTGTTCAGTTTTTCCTTGGTCTGGCCCTGAAACTGGGGCTCCACCATGAACAGGTTGACGACGGCCACCAGCCCCTCGCGGATGTCGTCGGCCGTCACCTCCAGGTTGCGGGGAAGCAGGTCGTGCGTCTCCATGTAGGCCCGTACGGCACTCCGCACGGCCTCCTTGAAGCCCTGCTCGTGCGTGCCGCCCTCGGTGGTGGGGATTCCGTTGACGAACGACTTGATCAGCTCGCGCGGCGCCTCGGTCCATTGAAGTGCCACCTCCAGACGGGCCCCGTCGCGCAGCTCCTCCTGGATCAACACGAAGGGTTCGGGATGCACCACGCGCGCGCCCTGCTCTTCCACCAGCCGCGCCAGATACTCAACGATTCCCCCTTCATGCTGGAATTCGTACCGCGCCCCGGTCGTTTCGTCCTTAAAAACGATCTTCAGGTTGCGGTTCAGGTACGTCTTGATTTCCAGGTGCTCCCGGATCCAGGCCGGATCGAACTCGGTGGTCTCGAAAATCTCCGGATCGGGACGAAAATAGATGCTGGTGCCGGTGCCGCGCGTGTTTCTGGCGATGACCTTCAGCTTCGTTTTCGGCTTGCCACGCACAAAGCGCTGCTGGTAGGTCTTTCCATCGCGCTTCACCGTGGCGACGAGCTCCTCCGAGAGCGCGTTCACCACCGAAGCGCCCACGCCGTGGAGTCCGCCCGAGGTGATGTAGTTCTTGCGGTCGAACTTGCCCCCGGCATGCAGCGTGGTCAGGATCAACTCCAGCGTGGGGATCTTCTTGACCGGATGCGGATCGACGGGGATACCCCGGCCGTTGTCCGTCACCGTGACGCTCCGGCCGTCGGCGTGCAGTGTCACCTCAATCAGCGAGGCAAAGCCGTTGACGGCCTCGTCCACCGCGTTATCGACGATCTCCCAGAGCAGATGGTGCAGGCCGGGCTTGCCGGTGCCGCCGATGTACATGCCCGGCCGCTTGCGCACCGGCTCCAGCCCCTCCAGCACCTGGATGTCTTTGCCCGTGTAGGTTGCCGTAAGCTCCGCCATAGGTCCTGCTGCTTATCCCTGTCCGTTCAGTCGAATTTCCACCGGCGCCGGAATGACCCGGACGAGCTGGCCGCGCCGAATGATCTGCCGGCCCCGATTGCCCCGGCGCGACACCTCGAACTTCGTGGTGCGCACAATTTCGCGACGACCGCGACTGGTCTCCACTTCCAGGCCCTGCCGGGCGGCCGAAGCCAGCGTAAAGCCCAGCACCTCGTCCCCCCTGCCCAGTCGCATGGCGATCACGCCTTTGGCCGCCGACTTGACCGGCGGGATCTGGTGCACAGGGAAAATGAGCACGTAGCCCCCACGCGAAGCCAGACAGACGTTCTCGTCGCCGGCCGACACCTCGACGCCCAGCACCTCGTCCCCCTTTTCCAGGCGCATGAAAAGTCGGCCGTTCTTCGTAGACGGCTCCCGGAAGCCATCGATGGGAATACGAAGCGTCTGGCCTTTGCGCGTGACGGCCACCACGTGCACGCGGGGCGCTTCCTGCTCACCGTTTTCGAACAGGGCCGGTTCGACTTCGGGCTCCGGAACCGGCCGGGGAAGTGCCCGCTCGTCGAACACCACGACGCCGACCACGCGCTCCCGGTCTGAAAAGTCGAACAACTTCTGCACCGGATCGCCGTACCCCGTCGTGCTGGGGAGCGCGTCGATGCGCGTGGTGTAGCACCGCCCGTAGTTCGTGAAGAAGCCGACGGTGGCCCGCGTTGAACCCGGAAGCACCCAGCCCACCGCATCGCCCTCGCGGACGCGGATGCTCTGCACGTCCGTATAAGAGCGCTGGCGCTTGACCCAGCCGTCCCGCGTGACGATGACGTACACGTCCTCGTCCACGATGTAGGCTTCCTGATTGTACTCGAAGCCCTCGTCGGGTCCGGCGATGACGGTGCGCCGCGCATCGGCAAACTGTTTTTTGATGGCCTTCAATTCCTCGCGAATAAGGCCCCAGCGGGCGGCTTCGTCGACCAGCAAGGCCCGCAGCTCGGCCGCCTGACGTTCTTTTTCTTCCAGTTCCTGACGAATCGCTTCGATTTCCAGCCGCGAGAGCTTGTAGAGCTTCGTTTCCAAGATGGCGTCGGTCTGTTCGTCGTCGAGCTGAAAGCGATGCATCAGGCGCTGGGCGGCATCGGCCTTGTCGCGCGCGGCGCGGATGATCCGGATGGCTTCGTCCAGCGCCCCGAAGATCTTCTCGAATCCGCGCAGGATGTGAATGCGGCGCTCGAGCTGCTCCAGATCGTAGCGCAGCCGCCGCACTACCACTTCCATGCGGAATTCGAGAAAAGCCCGGAGCATGGTCATCAGATCGACCTTGCGGGGCGCGGCCACCTCCGGGTTGGCCGTCGGTACCAGGCATGTCAGGTTCACGTGGAAGCGCGTCTGAAGCGGCGTATGGCGGAACAGGTAGGCCATGGCCGCCTCCGGATCGGCACCCCGGCGCAGCTCGAGCACGATGCGCACCTCGTCGGTCGATTCGTCCCGTACGTCCGAAAGCTGGGGCACCTTGCCGGCCGCGATGTGCTCGGCGATCTTTTCCACCAGATCGGCCTTGGCAATGCCGTACGGGATCGACGTGATGACAATGCGCGTCTTGCCTTCCAGTTTGTATTCGCCGCGGAGTTCGATCGGGCCTTCGCCCTTGCGGTAGATTTCCAGCAGTTCCTCGCGCGTGTTGAGCACCCGGCCGCCGGTCGGGAAATCCGGCCCCTGAATGAACCGCTCCAGGATGGTTTCCAGCGGCGCGTTGGGCACATCGATCAGATAGATGAGCGCGTCGATCACCTCGCCCAGGTTGTGCGGGGGAATATTGGTCGCCATACCCACCGCGATGCCGCTGGCGCCGTTGACGAGCAGGTTCGGAAAGCGGGCCGGAAGGACCACCGGTTCGAAGAGCGTGCCGTCGAAGTTGGGTCGCATGGGGACGGTCTGGCGTCGCAGCTCCTCCAGGAGCTGCATGGCCAGCGGACGCAGCCGCGCCTCCGTGTAGCGCATGGCGGCCGCCGCATCGCCGTCGATCGAGCCGAAGTTGCCGTGCCCGTCCACCAGCGGATAGCGCAGCGAGAAATCCTGCGCCATGCGCACCATGGCGTCGTAAATGGCCGCGTCGCCGTGCGGGTGATACTTACCCATCACCTCGCCGACGATCGTAGCGCTTTTGCGATAGCGGGCGTCCGGATACAGGCGCAGATGCTGAAACATCGCGTACAGAATACGCCGCTGGACGGGCTTGAGCCCGTCCCGGATGTCCGGCAAGGCGCGGCTTGTAATAACGGACAACGCGAAGTTCAGATAGCGCTCTCGCGTCGTCTCGTGCAGGGGAATGACTTCTACAACCGGCATTTTTGCATTGCAATAACAGACTTTCCGGGTGAACGCACAGAACAAGATACGGATTCTGGACGGATTCCGTATCCGCCCCGAGTTTACCCGCGCTTCGGTGACAGCAGTCTGTCACCCTGTCAGGCGGCCGAGGACGAAGCGTTGTAGGCCAGCGTAAAGTAGTCGTGCGGCTCGTCGGGATGCAGGCGCAGCACGTTGGCCTCCGTCAGGAGCACCAGGGTACGGGATGCCTGCCGACGCGACAGATTGGCCAGTTGGGCGAACTGCTGCACGGTGATCCGGCCGTAGTGCTCCAGATACCGCATCAGCAACAACTCCTTCTCGCCGAAGGTGAACACCACGTTGCGGGGGTTCTTTTCAGCCCGCATGAGCGCCAGCACTTCCGGGCTGGCCTCGATGCTCCGGTCGTCCACCCGGATGTAGGCCTGCCGGTGCCGGCCGTTACGCAGGAAATGGGGCTTGCGGGCGCTCTCCTCGATCGTCACCACGATCACCTCTCGTCGGTGCTCCACCTGAACGCGCTCCATTGTGAAGGCAATGGGGGGCGTGGCGCATCGGCGCAGGGCCTGGCGCAGGGCGTAAACCTCTTCGTCAGGGTCGCGCACGCCCACGATGGTACCGCTGTCGTCCACGCCCAGCAGCAGTCGTCCCCCGCGCGTATTGGCAAAGGCGATGACTTCTTTGGCGATCCGCTCGGGACGGGGAACGCGGCGCTTGAATTCCAGCGTGAGCCCCTCACCCAGGGCCACCAGCCGGTTCAGTTCCTGAAGCGTCATGGCAGAACCGCGTCGGGCTATCGAGAAGGAGTCGGTTCTGAAGCAGCCAGCCCGTCGGGCCGAGTCGTTTCCGGCGTGTGGGGCAACCAGTCTTCGTACTTGGCCTCGCGCGTCATCAGTTCTCGGACGGCATCGCGCGGCTTTTTGCCCTCGAACAGGATCTGATAGACGGCTTCGGTGATCGGCATTTCGACGCCCAGCTCCCGGGCCAGTCGGTAGACGGCCGCGGTCGTCGGCACTCCTTCGGCCACCATCTGCATTTCCTGCTGCACTTCGTCGAGCGTGCGTCCGCGGCCGATCTGCTCGCCCACGTAACGGTTGCGGCTGTGGCGACTCATGCAGGTAACCACCAGATCGCCGATGCCGGCCAGTCCGGCAAACGTCGCCGGATCGGCCCCCAGGCGAACCCCCAGGCGCTGGATTTCGGCCAGCCCCCGGGTGATCAGCGCCGCCTTTGCGTTGTCGCCGAAACCCACTCCGTCGCTCATGCCGGCCGCCAGGGCCAGTACGTTCTTGACCGACCCGGCAATTTCGACGCCGATCAGGTCGGGGTTGACGTACACGCGAAACGTCGGGGCCATAAACAGCGCCTGAATCTGCTCGGCCACCGCGCAGGAAGGCGCCGAAGCCACCACGGTCGTGGGCATACCGGCGGCCACCTCTTCGGCGTGGCTGGGACCGTAGAGCACGCCGATTCGTTCCCGCGGCACTTCGGGCAGCACTTCGGACAGCACCTGGGTGGTGGTTTTCAGCGTGGCGATTTCCAGCCCTTTGGCCACCGAGACGATGATCAGGTCCGGGTGCGCCCAGGGCCGCAATTGCTCGGCCAGGATGCGAACGGCCTGGGCCGGCGTGGCCACCACCCAGACGTCCCGATCGGCGGCTGCTTCCTGCAGATCGGCCGTCACATACACGGAGTGCGGCAGCTCGACCTCAGGCAGATAAGTCGGATTGTGCCGCGTGCGGCGGATGTGCTCAGCCACTTCGGCGCGCCGGGCCCAGAGCGTGACCGCATGTTCGTTCGACGCCAGCAGCAGGGCCAGTGCCGTCCCCCAGCTCCCCGCCCCAAAGACCGTCACCTTGCGCCCGGCCGCCTGGCTGGCGTGTGCTTTCATGGTTCCTGTGCAAGTCGTTTTCGGCGCGGAACCGTTTCCGCTTTATGCTCTGGGCTTCAGCTCGCCACGTCCGAGCATGCCACGGGCCGGCCGGAACGTGCGTACGCGGTTCTCCGTGCCGCTGAGCAATCGCCGGATGTTCGAGCGGTGCGCCCAGATCACAATGGCGGCCAGCACGATGCCGAACACCAGCAGGCTGGTGTCCAACGATTCGATACCAAACACGTACTTGCGAATCGCCACGGTCGAAGGAAACGCTATCGCCGCTACGATGGAAGCCAGCGACACGTACCGCGACACCAACAGCACGATCACAAACACGGCCGCCGTGATCAACGTCGTGACCGGTGTCAGCGCCAGCAGGACACCGGCCGATGTGTTGACGCCTTTGCCCCCACGGAAACCGGCCCAGATGGGAAACATGTGCCCCAGCACGGCGGCAATGCCTGCCATCAACCGCACCACGGTTTCGATGTGCCAGTGTGCAAAGCCCGAGGGCAGATCATCGATCCGCAACGTGGCAATCACACCGGCCGCCAGCAGTCCTTTGCCCAGATCGACAATGGTTGCCAGAATACCCGCTTTCCAGCCCAGCACCCGGAAGACGTTCGTGGCGCCGGCATTGCCGCTGCCGTACTGCCGCACGTCGATGCCGTACATCAACTGCCCCACCCACACACTACCCGGGATGGAGCCCACCAGATAGCTCAGAAACAGAATGACAATCAGCGACAACATAGCTGCCTTTTCCGCAACGAGATACAGTTTCTGTGTAAACGGAATTTCCGGGATTGGAAGTTTCCATGCAAGCGGTTTTTCAGGCAAAAAGGACGCCAGGCTATCAGGCGGGCACGATCCGTCCGATTTCGATCGGGTGTTCGTTCAGGGCTTCCAGCACGCGGATCGCCTCGGCTTTGCAATCGCCCGGCACGATAGCAATCAGGCCGATGCCCAGGTTGAACGTGCGCCGCATGTCGTCTTCGGGCACCTCGCCCAGCTCCTGAATGAGCCGGAAAATGGCCGGCCGCTCCCAGGCATCGTAATCCACTTCGAAGCGCAGCCCCTCGGGTACCACGCGCGCCGTGTTGCCGGGAATGCCGCCGCCGGTCACGTGCACCAGCGCGTGCACGCAGTCGGCCTCGATCAGCGCCCGGATCGGCCTCAGGTAGGAGCGATGCACGGCCAGCAGCGTCTCGCCCACCGATGCGCCGCCCAGTTCGGACGGCCGATCGTGCACCGAAAAGCGGCTCAGCAGCACCTTGCGGGCCAGCGAGTAACCGTTCGTGTGCAGCCCGGTCGACGGCAATCCGATTAGCACATCGCCGGCCTGCACCCGGCTTCCGTCCAGAATGGCCTCGCGATCCACCACGCCCACGATCATTCCGGCCAGATCGTATTCGTCCGCCGCATAGAAATCGGGCATCTCGGCCGTCTCGCCTCCGATCAGCGCACAGCCGTTTTCCCGGCAGGCGATGGCAAAACCCCGGATGATCTGCTCGGCCACGTCCGGCTTCAGTCGGCCGGTAGCCAGGTAATCGAGAAAAAACAGCGGCCGGGCCCCGCAGACGGCAATGTCGTTCACGCAGTGGTTGACCAGGTCCTGCCCCACCGTGTCGTGCCGGTTCATCAGAAAGGCGACTTTCAGCTTCGTGCCCACGCCGTCCACCGACGACACGAGCACGGGCCGTCGGTAGGCCGAAAAATCCGGCTCGAAGAACGCCCCAAAGGCCCCGATGTCGGTCAGCACACCGGGGATGAAGGTCTCACGCACGAGCGGCTTGATACGCCGCACCAGCGCTTCGCCGGCTTCGATGTCCACGCCGGCATCCCGGTAGGTCGTCATAGGTCTGGTTCTCCGGCAGTTTTTCCAATCCAACGCCTGAACCAAACCCAATATAAACGGACGGTGTGTGAAAAACCGTTCAATGGCACTCGGCTCCATGAACAGGCGAGCCGGCCTCCTGGAGGCCGGCCCGCCCAAATACCTCCTGGCTACTGCCGCTCCGGCATACTGAGCGGCTTCTCAGGTGCCGGGATCCATTCCAGTTGCAAGACCTCCACCTGTGCCCGGAAGGGCGGTAGTTCTTCCGCGTAAAAACGGTTGATCTGTTCCAGAATCTCCGCCAGGCGCTTTTCGGCGATCTCCAGGTATTTCATCTGCGCAGGAGTCGGCGCATCCCAGGACGACTGAAACGAGCGATATACATAGCCCAGCTGGGCGGAGAGTACCCGGGGATCGCGCAGCAGTCCCTGCACCTCTTTCTGAACGATCTGGTACATGAGCGAATCGAGTTTCTGCCGGAGTTTTCGAGCGGATTGACGTACCTGCTGGGCGGTGGAGTCCTTGCGCTCTCGGATTTTTTCCAGCAGATCCCGGATGGCCTGCCGGGTCTTGCGCAGACGTTTCATTGCTTCAGCCGCCGTCTCAATGTCGCGCTCCACCCGCATGAGCGCGGCAAACTTAGCCCGGCGATCGGCCTCGGTGACCGGCAGTCGTGGATCGGGCAGCACCCGGACTTCAGCCGAGTCGATCTTGCCTTCCAGCTTCAGTCGCACTTTGTAGGTACCCGGCAGCACGGTGACGCCGGGGCGGTCCATGCCCGGCCGACGACGCGGCGCCTCCAGCGAAGGAAACTCCGGAGCTTTGCGCCGCAGGTCCCATACGACCCGGTTGATGCCCGGCTTTGCCGGCCCCCGGAAGCGCCGGATCACCTTGCCTTTCCCGTCCACGATCTCTACCGTAACCCGCACGCTGTCCGGATCGCCTTTCGGCAGCACCTGGTAGGTAATCAGCGCCCCGAGCGGTCGGTTTTCCCCCCGGAAAATCCCGTGGGCCGGAAAGCGCGACCCGTCGGCGTACTTCAGCGTGGCCGCCAGGCCATCGCGCACCGTCAGAATGCGGAGCGAATCTTCCAGTACCCGGTTGCCCTCACGGGCCAGCAGACGGAGTGGCCGAATGTCGTCGATCACGTAGGCGCTGCGGCCGTGGGTGCCCACGATCAGGTCATGCTCCCGAGGATGGACCCGGATGTCGCGCACGGGCACGGTCGGGATGCCTTCATGCCACTGCGTCCAGTGCTGCCCGCCGTCCGTGCTGATGTAGAGTCCAAACTCGGTGCCCAGATAGAGCAACCGGGGTTCTTCCGGATCCTGCCGGATCACGTGGCAGTAACCCCGGACACCTTCGGTCGAAAGCGCCGTCCACGTGCGGCCGAAGTCGGTCGTCTTGAAGATGTAGGGTGTCCAGTCGCCCCGGCGATGGTTGTCGAACACGACGTATGCCTCGGCCGCGTTGAACGGCGAAGGCTCGATGTGCGGCACCCAGGTAAATTCCGGCACGCCCTTGATGCGCTTCGATAGATTGACCCAGGTTTTTCCCCCGTCCCGGGTGAGCTGCACCTGGCCGTCGTCCGTTCCCACCCAGATCACGCCCTGCTGCACCGGACTGGGCGCAATCACCGTGATGGTCGTGAAATTTTCGGCACCGGTTACATCGTAGGTCAATCCGCCGCTTTCGAGCTGCCGCTGCCACTCCGGATTGTTGGTAGTCAGGTCCGGACTGATGATCTCCCAGGTTTCGCCGCGATCCCTGCTTCTGTGGACGAACTGGCTTCCCAGGTAAATCGTCTGCGGATCGAACGGATCGACGGCAAAGCCGGCGTTCCAACTAAAGCGCAGCTCCACGGTATCGGCGGGCGGAGCCGGACGGATATCCTTCCGTTCGCCGGTGACCAGATCATACCGCATCAAAAAGCCGCGCTGCGACATGCTGTAGCCGTAGCGCGGGTTGCTGCGATCCCAGGTCGTGTGGAAACCGTCCCCGAATCCCACTTCCTGAAAGAGATGATTGCGGATGCCCCCGCGCTGGAAGATATAAGCCGGCCCGCGCCAGGAGCCGTTATCTTGCATCCCGCCGTAGATGTTGTACGGCATTTCCATGTCGAAATCGATGTGGTAGTACTGGCCGAGCGGCAGGTTTTCGACGAAGCGCCAGGTGCGCCCGCGATCGCGCGAAATGTACACACCCCCGTCGTTACCGTCGATCAGATAGTTCGGATCGTCCGGGTGCACGATGAGCGCGTGATGGTCGGGATGCACCATGCTGGGGGAAGCCAATGTACGGAAGGTCTTCCCGCCATCCTCGCTTACCCGCAGGTCGTACTGGCCGTAGTAAAGGCGATTTTCGTTGGTCGGATCGACACGGAGCAGGGAGAAATAGAACGGCCGGTAGTGCAGGTTCAGTTCGTCGTTCACTTTCCGCCAGGTGTGCCCGCCGTCGTCCGAGCGGTAAAGCCCACTGCGTTTTGCTTCGATCAGCGCGTACACGACATCCGGATTTGACGGAGCCAGTGCCAGCCCCATCCGTCCCAGTTCCCCTTTCGGCAACCCCTCTTTCTCTGTAATGCGCTTCCAGGTCTGCCCGCCGTCGTAGGTAATGTACAGGCCGGAGCCCGGACCACCCGACTTGAAGAACCAGGGCCAGCGCCGGTATTCCCAGAGGCTGACGATCAGCTTGTCCGGATTGCGTGGATCCATCAGGATCTTGTCGGCGCCGGTCCGTTCGTTGCCGCCCAAAATTTTCGTCCAGGTCTTCCCGCCATCCGTGGTTTTGTAGAGGCCGCGCTGGCCCCCGTCACGCCAGGCCGGTCCCAGGGCCGCCACATAGACCACGTCGGAGTTACGCGGGTCGATCACAATGCTCTGGATGCGCTCGCTTTCTTCCAGTCCCAGATGCACCCAGGTGCGTCCCCGGTCCACGCTTTTGTAGACGCCATTTCCGACCGAAGCGCTATTCCGGGGCGTCCCTTCGCCGGTACCCACCCAGATGACGTCCGGATTGTTGGGATCGATGGCGATGGCGCCGATCGAAGCGACCGGCTGTTTGTCGAACAGTGGCGTCCAGGTCACCCCGCCGTCTTCGCTCCGCCAGAGGCCGCCGCTGGCGGCCCCCACGTAGATTACGTCCGGGTTGCCGGGTTCGACAGCCAGCGCCACAACACGCCCGCTCATTCCGGCCGGCCCGATCTGCCGCGCCGTCAGTCCGTGCACCCGCGCGGTATCGATCTGGGCCCACGAGAGCGGAACGATCAGCCAGCCGATGAACAACAACGTCAGCTTACGCATGGTTGGAGTCGGTTGGTTTGCCGGGGGGTGCTTGAAGCGCTCGCAATTTACAAAAAATGGCAAAAAAGAAAGGGCTTCCGATTGCCTGCAAGCACCATGGCTTACCGAAGCAGAAGTGTGTGGGCCTACGTCCGGAAGGCCACGCGGGAGAAGCGGGCCTGGTAGGCGACCTGGAGGCGTTGCCAGCGAGAAAGCCGAATGGGACCGCGCCAGACGTCGTAGTTGCGACGTTCGATCGTACGCAGCACTTCCAGCGCCAGCAGCCACTCACGCCGGAGTGCTCGGGCATAGCGCCGCGGCAACTCGTGCACCAGCGTGCGTCCCCGCGCCAGCGCTTCCTGCGCCCGCACCACCTGCTTCCAGAGCAAGCGCCGCACGGCCGGATTGCCCGCCCCCCGCTGCAACAGCTCCACCGAGACCCCGGCCCGCTCCAGATCTTCCAGCGGAATGAACAGCCGATCAGCGGCCAGATCGCGCGGCAACCGGGTCAGCCGGTCTGTCAGAAAAAAGCCGGCCGCCAGGGCATCGACCTGCGGGTCGTTGAAGCGCGTGCCCACTCCGGCCAGTCGGGCCAGCAACCGCCCGTGTGCTCCGGCAAAATCCCGAAGAAATGCCTCCAGGGCGGCCGCATTCGGAAAGCGTACCGGCCCCACCCAGGCCCGGGCCGCCCGCACCTGTACGGCCAGCAGTTCGACAGGCAGCCCGTGCCGCGCCACGACCTCCCGGGCCGCCTGCCACACGGCCGCCGGCACCACGCGCACCGGACCGCCCTCCTGTACCCGCATCGCCTCCGCCTCCAGGAAGGCAGCCACCCCTTCCGGATCGACGTCCGGCACGTTCGGACGCCGGAGCGCCAGGTGCCAGTGCCAGAGCGCCCGGGCGGCCGGGTGTAGTGCTTCAGGCCACGGTTTCTCGTAAAAGGGGCGAATCAGCGCCATCGCTCAGGCAGGCGATTTGCGCCAGGGGGGATCCTGCTTTTCCAGAAACGCCCGGATGCCGGCCTTGCAGTCGGCCGTCCCGCGGGCCAGCGCATTGACCCGCGTGGCGTAGGCCAGCGCGGCATCTAGACTCAACCCCGGTAAGTCGGCCAGCAACCGGCGCGTCATCGCCACGGCCGACGGACTCGTCTCGGTGGCCAGCTCATGCGCCAGCGCCGCTACTGTGGCATCGAGCGCGTCGGCCGGCACCGCCTGATGAATCAGCCCCAGCCGGACCGCTTCCTCCGCCTCAATGAGCCGGCCGCGCAGCAGCAGATCACGGGCGACGGTCTCGCCCACTCGGCGCAGCACGAACGTGGCCACAATGGCCGGCACGAAGCCGATGCGCACCTCCGTAAAGCCCAGCTTGCTGCCGGCGGCCGCGATGGCAAAGTCGCAGGCGACGGCCAACCCGCACCCGCCGGCAATGGCATGGCCGTTCACCTTCGCAATAAGGGGTTTCGGATAATGGGCGATCTGACGAAACAGCGCGGCCAGTCGCTCCGAGTCGGCCAAGTTCTCCTCGGCCGTCGCCTCCTGAAGCCGCGAAAGCTCCGCCAGATCGGCCCCTGCCGAAAACACCTTCCCTGCGCCGGTCAGCACCACCACGCGCACCTCGGGTTGCTCGGCCACGGCCGCCAGCGCCCGGGCCAGTTCCGTGACCAGCACCCCGCTCAACGCGTTGCGCTTGTCCGGCCGGTTGAGCGTCAGCGTCGCAATCGGCGTTTCAATGTGTGTTTGCACCAGTTCCATGGAACCGCTTCAGATAAACGCTTCAAGGTTTCGGCTCAAGCCGGCCCCAGGCCGGCGACTCCGCTTATGATACCGTTTCGTTTTTTGTGATGCAATAACGGCCCCTTAGGCGATTTCTCGGGGATCAGGGGGCATGTGCGCGGCATCCCCCGCCCCCTGCTCTGTAGCTTCAGGGACAGGCCGCAAGACTTCAGGGGAGCCGTGGCCTATAGCATCCTCTTCAGGGCCTTCGGGCCCGCTCCCCCTGAAACGGGGCATTTTTGTGGCCCCCCTCAGCCGCTGCGCGGCAGCTCCCCCTGTAAGGGGGAGCGGTGTCTATGGACGACGGCGGGCGGTGGAAGCAGGCGCCTGTGCGCGTCTCAACACCGAGCCTTTCTGCTCAGGTACTGCCCCCTCCCTGCCAGGGAGGGGGTCAGGGGGAGGGTGATTCCCGGTTGTTCTCGGCACCTGGGTTTGCGCCTGCGGGCGTCGGCGATAGTTTCCGGCAGCCCCCTCCGGCCCTTCGGGCCCGCTCCCCCTGAAACGGGGCATTTTTGTGGCCCCCCTCAGCCGCTGCGCGGCAGCTCCCCCTGTAAGGGGGAGCGGAGTCTCCGGACG
>WFPM01000215.1 GCA_015487635.1 Rhodothermus sp. | reverse complement strand
TGCACTATCGGCTGCTGCATGGGCAGTGGCGGCCGGTGTGGCAGGACACCGAACTGCGCGTCTACCTGTCGATCGTAGCGGTCGCCGCCGTGCTGATCACGCTGGGCATCTGGGCGCCCCTGCAGTCTGAAGGAGACTACCGCACCTATTCGGAACTGGCCGACGCACTGCGGCACGGCGCCTTTCAGGCCGTCTCGATTATCACGACGACGGGTTTCGGCACGGCCGACTACGAGCAATGGTCGCCGCTGGCCGTAGGCGTGCTGTTTCTGCTGTTTTTTGTAGGCGGAATGGCCGGCTCGACGGGCGGCGGCATCAAGGTGGTGCGGCACGTTTTACTGTTCAAGAACTCCTTCCGGGAACTGAAGCAACTGGTCCATCCCCGCGCTATCGTGCCTGTGCGGCTCAATGGCCGGATGGTCAGCGACGAGGTGCTGCGCAACGTGCTGTCGTTTTTCGTGCTGTACTTCGGGCTGCTGGGCATGGGTACGCTGGCGCTGAGCGCCATGGAGGTGGATCTGCTGAGCGCCTTCGGAGCCGTGCTTTCCTGTCTGGGGAATATCGGTCCGGCGTTCGGGACAATGGGTCCGGCCGAGAACTACGCGCATCTACCGGCGCTGGCCAAGTGGATCCTGGCGCTACTGATGATGACCGGCCGACTGGAGATTTTCACCGTGCTGATTCTGCTGACGCGCACCTTCTGGCGGCATTGATTTTTGTAAAAAAAGAATGAAGATTTGTGATTCTTTCTTTTGAAGCTGATAACCGGGTATCGCCTTTCTTTTAGCAAGAAAGCGCATCCATATTCAAATAATTATTTGTTACGAGGGGAATTTGCTTTAATAACTAAGATAGGAAGCGCTACCGTTCCTGTCCAATGCAGCGACGATGCGTGAGTAGTCCGACGGCAAGGCAACAGTTGACATCCGGACTATTTGCATGTTAATTACACCCCGCGTTTAAAACTGAACGATTTTTATGCAACACGGACGTCACCAGCGAAGCGTCATTACCGGAGGCGGTCAGCCGACCGCGCTGGTGGCGTCGTGGGCCCATCCCTTTGATCAGGGGATGACCGCTTGGGTACAGCAGGTTGTGGCCGGGAGCAGCCTCCGACTTCGGGCGCTGCTGCTGCTTCTTATTGGCCTGCTCGTACTCATTATTAGCCTTATTGGCTAATACGCACGGCGGTCAATCCCCTGGGCACTTCACAGGCAGGGCGGTTTCAGAAGCAAAAGTTCAGCGGCCGGGGGATTGACCCCGGAAGCCCGAGAAAACAATCCGACAAACCCAGACCATTGTTCACCGTCCAAGCCTGTGAGGGAGCCATGCGTACCGACACGATTCCGCTGGTCCGATCCGCCCGTCCGGTCCTGAGCCCCGAAAGCGAGCCGGTGGCTGCATCCGCCGAACCCGTGACCGGCGCCGAAATCTTCGTGCGGGCCCTGGAAGCCGAAGGCGTCGAGGTAGTCTTCGGGCATCCCGGCGGCGCCGTCATCCACATCTACGACGAAATCGCCCGCCTTAAGCCGCGCTTCCAGCACATCCTTGTGCGGCACGAGCAGGGCGGCACGCACATGGCCGAAGGCTATGCCAAGGCCACGGGGCGTGTGGGTACGGTACTGGTTACCAGTGGGCCCGGAGCCACCAACACGATAACGGGCATTGCCGACGCCTACATGGACTCGATCCCCATCGTGGTCTTTACCGGTCAGGTGCCTACCAAACTGATCGGCAACGATGCCTTTCAGGAAACCGACACGATCGGGATCACGCGCTCAATCACGAAGCACAGCTTTCTGGTGCGCGACGTGCGCGATCTGGCCTGGACGATCAAGGCCGCCTATCACATTGCGCGCACGGGGCGTCCGGGTCCCGTGGTGGTGGACCTGCCCAAGGACGTGTTACTGGCGAAGGCGCCTTTCGCCTATCCGGAGGAGGTCCACCTGCGGGGCTACAGGCTGCCGGGACCGCCGGATCCGGAGCGCATCCGGGAAGCGGCGGAGCTGATCGCCGCGTCGCGGCGGCCGCTGCTCTACGTGGGAGGCGGCACGATCAACGCGAACGCAGCCGACCTGCTGACCCAACTGGCTCGAAAAGCCCGCATCCCGGTCACCACGACGCTGCACGGGCTGGGCGCCTTCCCCGAAGACGATCCGCTGTCGCTGGGCATGCTGGGCATGCACGGCACCTGGTACGCCAACCAGGCCGTGCAGCACGCCGACCTGATCATCGCCGTAGGAGCCCGCTTTGACGACCGGGTGACCGGCCGCGTCGATTCCTGGGCACCTTATGCCAAGGTGATCCACATCGACATCGACCCGTCCTGCATCTCGAAGAACGTCCCGGTCGACTGCGCCATCGTGGGCGACGTGCGCGAGGTGCTGGAGCAGCTGCTTCCGCTGGTGGAGCCCAAGGACACGAAAGAGTGGCTGGCCAAGATTGAGTACTGGCGTAACGAGTGTCCGCTCACCTATGAAAAAGGCGACGGCAAGCTGCGGGCGCAATACGTCATCGAGCGCATCCGCGCCAGGACGGGCGGGCATGCCGTCGTGGTGACGGATGTGGGCCAGCATCAGATGTGGACGGCGCAGTACTTCCGTTTCCTGCATCCACGCACGCACATTACGTCGGGCGGGCTGGGGACCATGGGCTTCGGGTTGCCAGCTGCCATCGGCGCTGCTTTCGGCCTGCGTGGACGAAGCGACTGGCCGGTGGTCTGCATCAGCGGCGACGGTGGGTTCGTGATGAACGCCCAGGAGCTGGGCGTGGCTGCGGCGCATCGCCTGCCCATCAAGGTGGCCATCATCAACAACAACTTCCTGGGCATGGTCCGGCAGTGGCAGGAGCTGTTCCACGAAAACCGGTTCAGCCACACGGACCTGTCCGACACGAATCCGGACTTCGTCAAACTGGCCGAAGCGTTCCACTGCGTGGGCCTGCGGGCTACCCGGCCCGAAGAGGTCGATGCCGTGCTGGACGAGGCCTGGAAGGTGAACGATCGGCCTGTCGTGATCGACTTTCAGGTGGTGAAGGAAGAGCTGGTCTTCCCGATGGTGCCGGCCGGCGCTTCGACCAGCGAAATGATCACCAAGCGTCTCACCCCTAACGCTTTCGTCTGAGGTGCGCCATGCAAACGGAAATGGACATGCCGACCCTGACGCCCCAGCAGATCCTGCGCAAACGCAAGGCGGGCGAACCGCTCCTGCCGGGTGAGCTGGAGCAGGTGCACCGGCACACAATCGCCGTGCTGCTCGAAAACACGATCGGGGCGTTGATCCGGGTGGTCAACCTGTTTTCTGCCCGGGGCTTCAACCTGGAAAGCGTCACCGTCGGCGAGACGGACGACCCGACCGTCTCCCGCATGACGATCGTTACCACGGGCAACGACCGGATCATCGGCCAGGTGCTGCGCCAGCTCGATCGGTTGATCGATACGCTGCACGTGGAAGACCTGACCGGCGGCTCGTTCGTCGAGCGTGAGCTGTGCCTGCTCAAGGTGCGCTACACAAACGAAACGCGGGCGGCCATCATGGACACGGCCGAGATCTTTCGCGGCAAGGTGGTGGACATTACGCCCAACACGATGACCTTTGAGCTGACCGGCCCGACCTCAAAGATCGAGGCCTTCATCAAGCTGATGCAGCCGCACGGCATTCTGGAGGTAGCTCGCAGCGGCCGCGTGGCCATGCGCCGCTCCTCCGGAAGCTGGCTCACGCACGAAGATCCCATACTGAATCTGTCCTCCGAACGCTAAAAACCGAAGGGCTCATGAACGTCATCTATGACGCGGATCTGTCGCTGATTCAGAGCAAAAAGGTTGCCGTGATCGGCTTCGGCAGTCAGGGGCACGCCCATGCGCTGAACCTGCGCGACAGCGGGGTGGACGTGGTGGTCGGGTTGCGGCCCGGCTCGGCCTCGGCCGCGCAGGCATCGGCCCAGGGGCTGACGGTCCGGACAATCGCCGAGGCGGCCAACTGGGCCGACGTGATCATGATGCTGATCCCGGATCAGCATCAGAAGCGGGTCTATGAGGCCGATATCGCCTCCCACCTGAAGGCCGGCAAGGCGCTGGCCTTTGCGCACGGCTTCAACATCCATTACGGCCAGATCAAGCCGCCGGCCGACGTCGACGTGTTCATGGTGGCGCCCAAGTCGCCGGGCCACCTGGTGCGTCGCACCTATCAGGAGGGCAACGGCGTGCCCTGTCTGGTAGCCGTTGCCCAGAACGCGACAGGCCAGGCCCGTGAGCTGGCGCTCAGCTACGCGGCGGCCATCGGCGGCACGCGTGCCGGTGTGATCGAGACGACCTTCAAGGACGAAACGGAGACCGATCTGTTCGGCGAGCAGGCGGTGCTCTGCGGCGGTTCGGCCGAGTTGATCAAGGCCGGCTTCGAGACGCTCGTTGAGGCGGGCTATCCGCCGGAACTGGCCTACTTCGAGTGCCTGCACGAGCTGAAGCTGATCGTCGATCTCTACTACGAGGGCGGCATCTCCTACATGTGCTACTCGGTCAGCGACACGGCCGAGTACGGTGGCTACACGCGCGGTCCCCGCGTGATCGGGCCCCAGGTAAAGGAGGAGATGAAGAAGATCCTCCGGGAGATTCAGTCCGGCCGGTTCGCCCAGGAGTGGATTGCCGAGTACGCGTCGGGTGAAAAGAAGCTGCGGGAAGCACGAGCAACGACGCGCCGGCATCCGATTGAGGTGATCGGCCGCAAGTTGCGCCGAATGATGAGCTGGCTCAAGGCCAGAGAGATCCCCGAAGAGACAACGGCTGCGTGAGGAAAACGCGATGGAGAGGCCTCATTACCATATCGTCGTACTGCCCGGAGACGGCATCGGGCCGGAGGTGACGCGCGAGGCCGTACGTGTGCTGGAGGCGGCCGCCGAGGCTTTTGGTTTTCGGCTGACAACCGAGACGCATCCGGTGGGAGGCGCGGCCATCGACGCACTGGGCGATCCGCTGCCCGAGCCGGTACTGCAGGCCTGCCTGCAGGCCGACGCCGTGCTGCTGGGCGCCGTCGGCGGTCCGAAGTGGGACAGCCTGGACCGGGCGCGGCGGCCCGAGGCCGGACTGCTGCGACTCCGTAAGGCGCTCGAAGCCTATGCCAACCTGCGGCCGGTGCAGGTCCCCGAAGCACTGGCCGACGCCTCCCCGTTGAAGCGCGAGCGGGTGATCGGCACCGACCTGCTCATCGTGCGCGAACTGACTGGCGGCATCTACTTCGGTGAGCCACGGGGGGGGGACGGCCAGATGGCCTGGAACACGATGCGCTACACGCACGAGGAAGTGGCCCGCATTGCCCGGGTGGCCTTCACATGGGCAAAGCGTCGGCGGGGCCGCGTCGCTTCGGTGGACAAGGCCAACGTGCTTGAGGTCTTCCGGCTCTGGCGCGAGGTGGTCTCCCGCGTGCACCGGGAGGAATTCCCCGAGCTGGAGCTGGAGCATTTCTACGTGGACAACGCGGCCATGCAGCTCGTGCGCGATCCCCGGCGCTTCGACGTGGTGGTCACCGGTAACCTGTTCGGCGACATCCTTTCAGATCTGGCCGCCACGCTGCCGGGCTCACTGGGCCTGCTGCCTTCGGCCAGCATCGGCGGACGTGTGGGGCTGTTCGAGCCGGTGCATGGCAGCGCGCCGGACATTGCCGGTCAGGGCAAAGCCAACCCGCTGGCCGCGATCCTGTCGGCCGCCATGTTGCTGGAAACGCTCGGCCAGGAAACCGCGGCACAGGCCATCCGCCGGGGCGTGGATGCCGCGCTGGCCGAAGGCCTCAAGACGGCCGATCTGTGCCGACCCGGCGAGGCGCCGGCCTCAACCGAGACCGTCGGCCAGTTCATTGCGGCCTACGTACGACAGCAAACGCTGGTATCCTCATAAAAAAACAATATGAAAGGAGGTATGGACGAAGGGGTTGTAGCGGTACGACGCGGCAGGGAGGGACGGCGACTTAGTCGGCGCCCGGCCACCGAACAGGTCGGGCAACCGGGTGCCGCGGGTTGCCGACAGGCCGGGCGCGCTGTGTGACCGAAGCGGCAACACCGAACCATCCGTCCCAAACCCTGCCAGGAGCCATGAGCGACCGCATCATCATTTTCGACACCACGCTGCGCGACGGCGAGCAGGCGCCGGGCGCTTCCATGACGATCGACGAAAAACTGCGCATTGCGCATCAACTGGCCCGGCTCAACGTCGATGTGCTCGAGGCCGGTTTTCCGGTTTCTTCGCCGGCTCAGTTCGAGGCCGTTCAGCGCATCGCTTCCGAGGTGGAAGGTCCCGTCATCTGCGCGCTGGCGCGGGCGCGCGAAGAGGACATCCGAGCGGCCGCCGAGGCGCTCAAGCCCGGCAGGCGCACGCGCATCCACACGTTCATTGCCACCAGCGACATTCATATCGACGCCAAGTTCGGCGATGCCCGCTACGGGCGCACGCTGCAGGAAAAGCGGCGGACGATTCTGCGGCTGGCCGAGGAGGCCGTCCGGCTGGCCCGCACCTTCACCGACGATGTGGAGTTCAGCGCCGAGGATGCCGGCCGCACCGATGTGGGCTATCTGGCCGAGGTCGTGCAGGTGGCCATCGAAGCCGGTGCCACCACGATCAACCTGCCCGACACGACCGGCTACTGCGTGCCCGACGAGTACGCGGCCATGTTCCGGGAAGTGATCCGTCGGGTGCAGCCTCCCCCGCACGTGATCTTTTCAGCACACTGCCACGATGATCTGGGAATGGCCGTGGCCAACTCGCTGGCGGCCGTGCAGGCCGGCGTGCGTCAGATCGAGTGCACGATCAACGGGATCGGCGAGCGGGCCGGCAACGCCGCGCTCGAAGAGATCGTCATGGCGCTCAAAGTGCGCGGCGAGCGGTTCGGCCGCCTGCAGGTGCACATCGTCACGCAATACCTGACGGAAACCAGCCGCATGGTCTCAATGGCCACTGGCTTTCCGGTGCCGCCCAACAAGGCCATCGTCGGCCGCAACGCCTTCAGCCATGAGGCCGGGATTCACCAGCACGGCGTGTTGCGGCGACGCGACACCTACGAAATCATGCGTGCCGAAGACGTGGGCCAGCAGCCCGAACAGATCCGGCTCGGACGCCATTCGGGGCGGCACGGACTGTTCAACCGGTTGGCCAGACTGGGCATCACAATCCCGGAAGCCCGCAAAGAGGAAATCTACCGGCGTTTCCTGGCGCTGGCCGACCTGAAAAAAGAGATCTACGACGAAGATCTGCGTCGACTGGTCGCGGAGCAGCCGGATGAAAACCCGGAGGCCCTCTTTCAACTCCTGGAAATGCATGTGGCTACCGGGACGCATCGGACGCCGGAGGCCGAAGTGCAGATTCTCAACCGGGCGACCAGCACGCTCCGCATCGAGCGGGCCACCGGCGACGGTCCGGTGAATGCCGTCTACAAAGCGATCGACCGGGCCGTGGGCGCCACGCACGAGCTGGTCAGCTACGAACTGCGTTCGGTCACCGAAGGGGCCGACGCCGTGGGTGAAGTGACTGTTGTGATTGATTTTAACGGCCGGCGTTTTCGGGGCGTGGCGCGGCATACCGATGTGCTGCGTGCTTCGGCCGATGCTTACCTGGAGGCCATCAACCAGCTCGAGCAGTTCCGGGCCGACTGGGAAAGCGTCTCGTTCGTCCGTGCGGGCATCATGCAATCCTTTGGTGGTGCGGCCGCCTGAACCATAAACCCCCAGGAACGCCTATGGGCATGACCATCACCGAAAAGATCCTGGCCCGCCATGCCGGGCGCGACCGGGTCACTCCCGGCGAGAACATCTGGATCGACGTGGACATCCTGATGACGCACGACGTGTGTGGGCCGCCAACGATCGAGATCTTCAAGCGCGAGTTCGGACCAAATGCCCGCGTGTGGGACCGCGAGAAAGTCGTGATCCTGCCGGACCACTATATCTTTACGGCCGATCCACACGCGCGGCGCAATATCGAGATTCTGCGTGAGTTCGCCCGCGAGCAGGACCTGCCTTATTACTACGACGTGGGGACGTCCCGCTACAAGGGCGTCTGCCATGTGGCCCTGGCCGAAGAGGGCTTCAACCGCCCCGGCATCGTGCTGATCGGCACCGACAGCCACACCTGCACGTCGGGCGCCTTCGGCCTTTTCTCGACGGGGGTGGGCAACACGGACGCGGCCTTCATCATGGGCACCGGCAAAATCTGGGTCAAGGTGCCCGAAACCATGCGCTTCATCTTCGAGGGTAGCCTGCCGCCCTACCTGATGGCCAAGGACCTCATCCTGACCATCATCGGCGACATCGGGATCGACGGGGCAACCTATCGCGCCATGGAGTTCGAGGGGGAGGCCGTCTACGACCTCTCGATCGAAGAGCGCATGACGCTCACGAACATGGCGATCGAAGCGGGCGGTAAAAGTGGCATCATCGCGCCCGACGAGAAGACGATTGCCTACGTGCGGGAGCGGACCGATGCGCCCTTCGAGGTCTATCACAGCGATCCCGATGCGCGCTACCACTCGGAGTACGTCTACGACGTCTCCGGGCTGGAGCCCGTCGTGGCCCGACCGCACCGGCCCGACAACCGGGCGACCGTCACCGAAGTGGCCGGCACGAAGCTCGACCGCGCCTACATCGGAAGCTGCACGGGCGGCAAACTGGAAGACTTCATCGCAGCCGCCCGCATTCTGAAGGGACAGGAGGTGCGGATCGATACCTATGTGGTGCCGGCTTCTACCTACGTGGCACAGCAACTGCACCACTACCAGATCGACGGCGTCTCGCTCTACGACATCTTCGTAAATGCGGGCTGCAAGATCGGGCATGCCAGCTGCGGGGCCTGCCTGGGCGGACCGCCCGACACGTTCGGCCGCACGCACGGCACCGAGGTGGTCATCTCGACCACCAACCGCAACTTCCCGGGCCGCATGGGCTCCAAACAGGCTGCGATCTACCTGGCTTCGCCGCTAACGGTGGCCGCTTCGGCCCTGACGGGCGTCATCACCGACCCGCGCGAAGTGTTGGTGTAACCCTGAAAAATACGGGGTGGAGTAGTCTCCGGACTGCTCCACCCCGCCTCACAACCCGATACGGCTATGAAAGACATTATCCGTGGGCTGGCCTACGTCGTAGGTGATTCGATCGACACCGACCAGATCATTCCGGCGCAACACCTGGTCTACAGCCTGACGCGTCCCGAGGAGCGGCGGCTCTACGGTCGCTATGCGCTCAGTGGCGTGCCGGCCGAAGGCCAGGGCCTTCCGTTTGGCAACATTCCGTTTACCGAGCCGGACGCCTATAAAAGCCGCTTCAAGATCGTGGTGGCCGGCAAGAACTTCGGGTGCGGCTCCTCGCGCGAACACGCACCATTCGCGTTGCAGGAAGCCGGCTGCGAGGCCGTCGTCGCCGAAAGCTATGCGCGCATCTTTTACCGCAACGCCATCGATGGCGGCTTTCTCGTGCCGTTCGAAACGCCGGTGCGTCTGATCGACAGAATCCGCACGGGCGACGAACTGGAGATCGACACGCGCCTGGCCAAGCTGACGAATCTGACCACCGGCGAAGAATTTCTGCTCCATCCACTGGGCGAGGTGGCCGAGATCCTGCGGGCAGGTAACCTGTTCGAGTATGCCCGTAAGGCCGGCCTGATCCCCACAAACGCCTGATAACCATGAAGATCGAACTCTTCGACACGACGCTGCGCGACGGTACCCAGGGCGAACACGTTACGCTGACCGTCGAAGACAAAATCCGCATCGCTCGCCGACTGGACGACTTCGGCATCGACGTGATCGAAGGGGGATGGCCGGGCTCGAATCCCAAGGACAAAGCGTTTTTTGAGCGGGCCCGGGACATCGAATGGAAGCACGCGCAGATCTGCGCGTTCGGCTCCACACGCCGGGCCGGGGTGGCACCAGAGGACGACCCCAACCTGCGGACGCTTCTGGAAGCCGGGACGCCCACGGTGGCGATCTTCGGCAAGAGCTGGACGCTGCATGCCCGCGTCGCGCTGGGCGTCTCGCTCGAAGAGAATCTGGAGCTGATCTCTTCGTCGGTGGCCTACCTGAAGGCGCACGGCCGCCGCGTCATCTACGACGCCGAGCACTTCTTCGACGGCTATCAGGACGATCCGGCCTATGCGCTGGAGACGCTTCGCGCGGCGGTCGAGGCCGGCGCCGACGTGCTGGTGCTCTGCGACACGAACGGCGGCACGCTCCCCAGCGACATCTACCGGATCGTGGGTGAGGTGCGACGCCAGTTCGACGTGCTGCTGGGCATCCACACGCACAACGACACCGGTTGCGCCGTAGCCAATACGATCATGGCCGTGGCGGCCGGCGTCCGGCACGTGCAGGGCACAATCAACGGCATCGGCGAACGCTGCGGGAACGCGGACCTGTGCGTGGTCATCCCGAACCTGCAGCTCAAGATGGGCTTCACATGCGTGCCCGAAGAAAAGCTGGCCCAGCTGACGGACCTTTCCCGCTTCGTCAACGAAGTGGCCAACCTGACGCCGATCGATCGGGCTCCGTATGTGGGGCGGAGCGCCTTCGCACACAAAGGCGGTGTGCACGTCTCGGCCGTCATGAAAGACCCCCGGGCCTACGAACATATCCCGCCCGAGAAGGTGGGCAATCGCCGTCGGGTGCTGGTCTCGGACCTGTCGGGCAAGAGTAATGTCCAGTACAAGGCCGCCGAGCTGGGCATCGAACTCAAGGAAGGCAAGCAGGCCCGGCAGGCCGTGCAACGCATCAAGGAGCTGGAGCATCTGGGCTATGAGTTCCAGGGGGCCGAGGCGTCTTTCGAGCTGCTGTTGCGCACGATCCAGGGCGAGAACACCCGCTTTTTCACCCTGGAACGGCTGCGCGTGCGGACCGAAATCGACGAGGATGGCGGCGTCTGCACTTCGGAAGCCACGCTCGCCATCCGCGTGCAGGGAGCACGTGAGCTGGTGGTGGCCGAGGGCAACGGGCCGGTCGATGCGCTCTCGAACGCGCTGCGCAGGGCGCTGCGCTGCTTCTATCCGGATCTCGACCAGGTGCACCTGAGCGACTACAAGGTGCGCGTGCTCAACTCCGACGACGGCACGGCCGCGGCCGTGCGCGTGCTCGTGGAACACCGGGACGGCGAGCGCCGCTGGCACACGGTGGGCGTTTCGACGAACATCCTGGAGGCGAGCTGGCAGGCACTGGCCGACGGCATCCGCTACTACCTGCTGAAGAAACGGCAAGGCGAGCTGGCCGCTTCGGCGGCGCTGGCTTCGGCTCAGCGCACGTAAACGAGCGGGCGCGTTTCTACCTTGCCGCCGATCTCCAGGCGGACGAAGTACAGGCCCGAGGCTACCTCGATGCCTGCGTCGCTGCGGCCGTCCCAGGTGACGGTATGGCGGCCCGTGCCGGGGGTGCCGTCTACCAGCCGCCGCACCCGCCGCCCCAGCAGGTCGTAGATCGTCAGCCGTACGGGTTCGGGCTCGGGAACGTCGTATACGATCTGAATGACGTTGCCACTGCCGGAAGGTATGTAGACCTGCACGCCGGCCCGGGCTGGAATCACCTCCAGGTGAATGCGCGGCGTTTCGATCGTGAACGTACCGTCGCTGACGGCCACGACTACCATGTACTGGCCGACTTCCTGCGGGGTGAAGGTGAACAGGCCGCTCTGTGGATCAATGGACGCGCCGGGTGGCGCTTCGACCAGCGTGTAGGTCAACGGATCACCTTCCGGGTCTTCGGCCCGGAACCGGTAGCGGAACGTTCGGCCCACCACGAGCACCGTGTCGGTGAACACGGCCGTAAAGGTCGGCGGATTGTTGGTATCCTGCACGATGAGCACGGTCTGCGCCGTGTCGGTGGCCAGACCGTCCGTTACCAGCAGGCGCACCGTATAGGTGCCGGCCTGATCAAAACCGGGGACAAACTGAATCTGGCCGGTCGTCTGGTCCACCGAAAAACCGTCGGGCCCTTCCAGCACCTGAAAGCTAAGCGCGGCGCAGGCGTCCGGATCGGTGGCCGTAAACTGCCCGTCGAGCGCTTCGCCTTCACGGGCGACCAGCGTGTCGGGTACGGATACGAAGGCAGGCGGCTCGTTGGGGATGGAAGGTCGGATGACCTCGTCCCAGAACCGCTGCGCTTCGTCGGCGGCCTGCACAAGCGTGCCAGCGCCGTCGGCCGCGAGAATGGCAAAAGCGATCGGGATGCGGCAGCCCGGGTCAAGTCGGAAGGGACCTGCCGCCATGAGTTGCGACACGTCGGTGTTATTCAATTGCGTCTGCTGGAGCCCCCCCGAGAGCGCATTCCATTTCTCGCTCTGCGTGAAGCCGTCGTAGAGTTCCGTCGGATTGTCGATCGCCCGGTAGGAGAAGGGAGCCGGGGTCAGCAGGCGAATGGCCGCCAGCGTGTCGGGGTTGGCGCTTTTATCCTGCACGATGCCCAGACGACGCGCGGCGTCATAACGGGCAAAATCCCGGGCGTCCGGATTCAGGTCCCAGTCCAGAAAGATGCCGGCATACAGCGGCGACAGCGGAGTCGTGCGGGTGTTTTCGAGGGTGTAGTGGACGATCACAAAGAGCCGGCGCCCTGGGACCGTGTCGGCATAGGTTTCCTGCAGGACGTTGATGTGCAGCGGGAAGGGCGCTGCCCGGTCGGTCAGCTCGATGGTCCCCTGCTGGGCCGTGAAACGCCCGGGTGCGATGACTTCCAGGCTGCTGCCTTCGGCTGGCTGGAAGTCGCGGTGCTGGGTGGCGCCGTCTTCGCCCCGGACAGCGTCGGAGACAAACCGGGGCGAGATGCCGGCCAGCAGGCCTCCCTCGAAAAGCAGGTTGTGACCGTCCAGCGTGAAGCCTACGCCGCTCGACTCACCGGCAAAGCCCGTCCAGCCGAGGTTGCCCGTGGTGGTGATGGCCGTCTGGATCCGTCCGGTGGCCAGCAAGGCCACCTGCTCCGGATTGATGACCAAGCGAAACAGGTCCCGATCGACATAGCCGGCATCGGCCTGGATGTCGGTCTCAAAGATGACCGTGCGGTTCTGCGGGGCATCCGGGGCAATGGTGAAAGAAAAGGTGGCGACGACCGTATCTCCTGAGCCGATCTGCGCAAAGAAGGCGTTGTCCTGCGTCAGCGTGAGGAACGGCGCCTCTTTCAGCAGCTGAATCTGCACATTGGTGGCCGGGGCCAGATGATTCGTGAAACGGGCGGTGAGCTGGACGGTCTCGCCGCTTTCGAGGTAGCCGTCGGCGTCGCTGTCGGTCACGTCGAGGTCGACCAGGCGGATGGCCGAAAAGCCCGTTTCCGTGACGGCACGAAAGGCGTTGATGCGGCCGCGGCCCAGGCGTCCGGCAAAGCCTGGATTGACGGCGTCGATCGGGTCGGCCGTCAGACGGATCTGTTCGCGCGCCTGATCGGGCGTGTACTCGGGAAAACGCGTGCGCACCAGCGCGGCAATGCCGGCCGTCAGCGGGCTGGCAAATGAGGTGCCGCTGGCCGAGGCTGTGTAGCGTCCACCGGGCAGCGTGCTGTTCAGGGTGACGCCCGGCGCAAAGACGTTCACGCTGCGTCCGTAGTTTGAAAAGCTGGCTTTGCCGTCGTTGTCTTTGTTGGTGGCGCCGACCGAAAGCACGCGGGGGTGGCTGGCCGGACCGAACGGCACGCGGTCGTTGTCACCACTGTCGTTGCCAGCTGCAGCCACAATAAGGCTGCCCAGGTCGGTAGCAAATTCAACGACTTCGGCCTCCAGATTCGAAAGGCCGGGGCCGCCCCAGCTGGCATTGATCACCTGCGCGCCGTTCAGCGCTGCGTAGACGATCCCCAGATAGCCGTAGCAGATACTGCGATCCGTATCGGGGCAGCTTGCATTGATCGGCATGAAGCGGGCATTCCAACTGCTGCCGGCTACCCCCCGGTTGTTGTTGGTAACCGCGGCGGCTACGCCGGCCACCTGCGTGCCGTGGGCTGCGTTGGTAGGCGTGGAGGGCAGACCGGTGGGATCGGGCGTATCGTTGGCGAAATTCCAGCCGTGCACGTCGTCGACAAAACCGTTGCCGTCGTCGTCCACGCCGTTGTCCGGGATTTCGCCCGGATTGGTCCACACGTTATCGATCAGGTCAGGGTGGCGCCAGTCGGTGCCGCCGTCCACGATGGCGATGACCACCTCGCCCTGTTCGCCCTTGACCACGTCCCAGGCCTCCGGCGCCTGGATGTGGGGCAGATGCGTCATCAGCGGGTAGAGCGAGTCGTTGGGAACGTCCACGATCTGCCGGACCAGAAGCGGCTCGGCATACACAACGCCGGGCAGGCGGTTCAATGCGGCCGCCACGCGCCAGGGCGAGACCGGGCGGCGGTAGTGTAACAGGTAGATGGTACGCAGGCGTTCCAGTGCGGGGTGCGGGCGCTTCCGGGCTGCCTGGTCCAGAAACGGAAAAGCCGGCTCCAGCGCAATGGACTCGAAGCGGGCCAGCGTGCGGTCCAGCAGCGGACGTCCGGTCTTGCCGGCCTGCATCGTTACCGGGGTTTCAAACTTGACGACCACAACGCCGGGCTGTACAGACGCCTTCGGCGTGCGGTCGGCCCGGACCAACAGGACCGGCATACATGTGAATAGAAAGGCCACGTAGATATAATTCAACGGTAGCACAAAACGCATGGCTTTTCTTCCGCGCTTCGGAGGATGTGCATAGTCCAAAGATAACACACCTTGCCGGTAGAATCCAGCCAGGAGCCGCTCCGCATTCAGGATTCGGCGTCGCGTTGGTCCAGCGATTTGGCCTCCTCCCAGTAGCGATCCATTTCGTCCAGATCGGCTTCGGCCGGGGTACGGCCCTGCTCGGCCAGTCGCGCTTCGATGTGCCGGAAGCGGCGAATGAACTTGTTGTTGGTGCGTTGCAGGGCGTTTTCCGGATTAAGTCCCAGCAGCCGCGCATAGTTCACGAGCGCAAACAGCACATCGCCCAGTTCATCTTCCAGTTTTTCCAGGGCGGCTCCGGTCTGTGCCAGTTGGTGGAACTCCTGCAGTTCCTCTTCCACTTTCTGCCAGGCCTGTTCCCGTTCCGGAAAGTCGAAGCCCACGCCGGCCGCTTTTTCCTGAATCCGGTAAGCCCGGAGCAGGGCGGGCAGATGACGCGGCACGCCTTCGAGTGCCGAAACCTGCTCCTTGCGGGCGGCAGCCTTTTCTCTGAGCTTGATCTGCTCCCAGTTGCTCAGCACCTCCTGCACGCTGCCTACCTGAACGTCGCCGAAGACGTGCGGATGGCGCCGGATGAGCTTTTCGGTTTCGGTTTCGATCACGTCCTTCAGCGTGAAACGTCCGGCCTGCTCGGCCATGACGCTGTGAAAGACGACGTGCAACAGCAGATCGCCCAGCTCGCGCTTGAGCTCATCCCAGTCTTTTCCTTCGATGGCCGAAACAACCTCGTAGGCTTCCTCGATGAGCAGGTGCTTGACTGACTCGTGCGTTTGCTTCCGATCCCAGGGACAGTCGCGGCGGAGCTGGCGTACGATCGCCACAAAGTCGGCGTAGGCTTCCAACCGGTCTTCCGGCTCGCGAAACGACGGGTCGTAGGGCTTTTTCTTCGCGTCCGCCATGGTGTTTTCGGGTTGAGCGCTGCGCATGCAACCGACGGCACCATAACCCTGTGCGGCCCGATTTGTTTTGGCGGCGCGTCTGACAGGGGAGCAAAAAATTTTTTCGTCCTGGATCAAAAGGTGTGACATACAGTTGTCACCGCCAGTCGTTAGTTTTCTTACAGCATCTCCTGGCGGGCTCGTGTGCGCACTGCAGGGAGGGCCGGCCATAGGCCGGTGGACTCGTGTGCCAGCCGCCAGGACTCGTGTAAATCACCAACCAAAAACCAGGAGGTGCATCATGGCCCGTAGCATCAACAAAGTGATTCTCGTCGGCAACCTGGGGCAGGATCCGGAACTTCGTTACACGCCCGGCGGCACGGCCGTCTGCAACATGCGGCTGGCCACCAACGAGGTCTATCGGGATGCCGAGGGCAACCTGGTGGAACGCACAGAGTGGCACAACCTGGTGGCCTGGGGACGGTTGGCCGAGATCTGCAATCAGTACCTTCGGAAAGGCTCCAAGGTGTATGTCGAAGGCTCGCTCCAGACGCGCTCGTGGGAGGATCGAGAGGGCAATACCCGGTATACCACGGAGATCAAGATCCGGGAGATGGTGATGCTGGATCCGCGGAGCGGCGCCGCACCCGAGCCAGAAATGGCCGCTACGGATTCGACGCAGCAGCAGGCGGCTGCCTCGCGCCAGACGTTTGCTCCGGAATCCGGATCGGAAACGTTTGACGAGGATGCCTACACGCTGACGCCGGACGACGACCTACCGTTCTGAGCGGCGCATGGAGCAACAAAGCGGGGCGCCCATTGTGGGCGCCCCGCTTTGTTATGCAGATGGCGTATCGATCAGGAGCCGGGTTTCTGCAGGGCGGTGATCAGCGTACCATCTGATTGCGGATCGTAGAGCCGGAGTAGGAATGTAGCACCGGGTTTGATGGCGTTGTAGACCTCCTCGAATTCCTCCACGCTGCGCACGGGCTTGCGGTCCACTTCTGTAATGATCAGGCCGCGCCGCAGGTTTGCCTCGCGGTAGGCTTCACTGTTGGGGTCGACGTCGGTAATCAGCACGCCTTCTACGTCGGTGTCTTCCAGATTGAAGCGACGGGCCAGCTCCGGTGTGATGTCGGCGATCGAGAAGCCCAGCTCTTCCATCAGGTCCGATTCCTCACCACGGCCGCTCCGCTCGTGTCGGCGCGAGGCCGTTGTTCCCTCTGTGGGTGCGGCTCCCAGCTTCACGGTGATCGTACGGGTTTCACCGTCACGGTTGATCGTCAGCTTGACTTCGTCGCCCGGTCGGTGCGTGCTGATGATCTTTGAAAGCTCCAGATGGTTTGTCAGTTCATGGCCGTCGACCGCGACGATAATATCGCCCGGCTCGATGCCTGCTTTGTCCGCCGCCGAGCCTTCTTCGACGGTGACGACCTGGGCGGCACCCCGTGGCAGGTTCAGCGCTTTGATCACCGAAGGGGCGGCGGCCGTGTACTGCACGCCCAGACGGGCGCGTTCGACGTGTCCGGTTTCAATGAGCTGGGGCACCACGTACTGGACGATGTCCACCGGGATGGCAAAGCCGATGCCCTGATAGCCGCCTGTCCGGGTGTAGATGGCCGTGTTGATGCCGATCAACTCGCCGCGCAGGTTGACCAGCGGGCCGCCCGAGTTGCCGGGATTGATCGCCGCGTCGGTCTGGATGAAGTTCTGCACGGCCGGTCCCTCGCTGTAGTAGCGGTTCAGCGCGCTGATGATGCCGGCCGTTACCGTGTTGCTGAGCTGGGGCGACAGCGGCGAGCCGAAGGCCAGCACCCACTGGCCGACCCGCAGCGAACCGGCATCGCCCATAGAGATGTAGGGCAGGTTCTCGGCCTCGATCTTCAGCACGGCCAGGTCGCTCTGCGGGTCGGTGCCCACGACTTCGGCATCGTAGGTGGTACCGTCGTGCAGCACGACCTGCAGTTCATCGGCGCCTTCCACCACGTGGTTGTTCGTTACGATGTAGCCATCGGCGCGGATGATCACGCCCGATCCCAACCCCTGAGAACGAAACTCTTCGGGTATGTCCGGGATGCGGAAGTTGAAAAACTCCTCGAAGGGCGTACCCTCGAACGGATTCCAGCGGAATGGCCGGGTCCGGATGACCTTCTCCGAGCGAATCTGCACCACCGTGGGGTTGACACGCTCGGCCACGGCCACGAAGGCTTCTTCCAGCGAGTTGATGTCGGCCCCCTCAATCCGGGTACCGCCGCTTTCTTCGCGGGCCAGCGTGGGGGAGGTGGCCCGGTTGCTCAGGCCGAGAAGGTTGGCCCCGGCCGTGGTAAAGAACACCCCGGCCAGGAAGGCAATGGCCACCAGAGCAATGATCGAAAGCGTTCGCGTCCGTCGCATAGCACCTTAGGGTTTGATGCAACGCAATTTCACCGTACTAACGGCTGGATTCTCTGAAGGATCAGGTCGAAGCGCTACGTTATCGTAACGCGTGAACCTTCTGGCTGAAACCGAAAGAAAAACGGAAGGGGAGGAGCTTTTCGTATTTCAATCTGCAAGAAAAAAGCGCGGAGCCGTGGGGCTCCGCGCTTTGCCGCGGCAATTCCGGTGCGGCTCAGTGACGGGCGATGCCCGGTTCGGTCATTTCCCGGACGTTCAGCACCCGGTCGAGCTCTTCATCCGAAAGCAGCCCCATTTCTTTGACGACCTCCCGGACCGACTTGCGCTCGGCCGCCGCCTTTTTGGCTACTTCGGCGGCTTTGTCGTAGCCGATGATGGGGTTCAGAGCGGTGGCGATGGCAGGATTCAGCTCCAGGAGCTGGCGGCAGCGTTCCCGATCGGCTTCGATCCCGTCGACGCAGCGTATGCGGAATGCCTCGCAGCCGTTGGTCAGGATCTGGATGCTTTCGAGCATGGCGTAGGCCATGACGGGCATCATCGTGTTGAGCTCGAAGTTGCCGTGCTGGCCGCCGACAGTGATCGTCAGGTGATTGCCCATTACGCGGGCGCAGATCATCATCATCATCTCGCAGTGCACGGGGTTGACCTTGCCCGGCATGATCGACGAGCCCGGTTGCACGGCGGGCAGGCGGATTTCGGCCAGGCCGCTGGTCGGACCGCTGGCCAGCCAGCGGATGTCGTTGGCGATTTTCATCAGCGCGACGGCCAGCGTGTTGAGCGCGCCGGAGACCGACACGTAGGCGTCTTTGCTGCCCTGCGCTTCGAAGTGGTTTTCAGCTTCCCGGAAGGGCAGGCCGGTCAGGTCGCTGATGTGTTCGATGGCACGTGCGGGAAACTCCGGGTGGCGGTTGATGCCTGTGCCGGTGGCCGTGCCTCCCAGTGCCAACTCCGACAGTTCGTGCGAGACGGTACGCAGCCGCCGGATGGCATGATCGATCTGGGAAGCATAGCCGCCGAACTCCTGACCGAGCCGTACGGGCGTGGCGTCCATCAGGTGCGTGCGGCCGCTTTTGATCACGTCGTCGAACTGCTCGGCCTTCTCCTGCAGGCTAGTGCGTAACCGGAGCAGGGCCGGGATCAGCTCGTTCTCCAGGGCCACGCGGGCGGCAATGTGCATGGCCGTGGGGATCACGTCGTTCGACGACTGGGACATGTTCACGTCGTCGTTCGGATGCACGAGCTTGCTGCCCCGCTCGCCGCCCAGCATCTCGGTGGCCAGGTTGGCGATCACCTCGTTGGCGTTCATGTTCGTTGAGGTGCCGCTACCAGTCTGGAAAATATCGAGGACAAACTGATCGTCCAGCTCGCCGCTGATCACCCGCTGTGCGGCTTTTTCGATGACTTCGGCCTTTTCGGGCGGCAGCAGACCCAGCTCCCGGTTGGCCCGGGCGGCGGCCAGCTTGATGATGCCCAGCGCTTCAATGAAACGGCGGGGAAAGCGCAGGCCGCTGATCGGGAAGTTTTCGACGGCGCGTTGCGTCTGGGCGCCGTAGAGCGCGTCGGCCGGGACGCGCACCTCCCCGAGTGAGTCGCGTTCAATACGATAAGCCTGTGCCATGGCAGATTTCCTGTTGGTGGGATGCCGCGAAAACTTTTTGTCGCTACTAACTTACGACGCCCGGTGTAGAAAAAAAGACGCAGAAGGACGTTCGGGCATTTTTTCGTGGTTTTTCAGTAGATTGCAGGGCTTCAAAACGGAAGTGAGCCATGGAAGTCATCCGAACAGTTCGGGAGATGCAGGCGCATGCCGACGCCCGACGCCGGGAGAGGCGGCGGCTGGCGCTGGTGCCCACCATGGGGGCCTTGCACGCAGGGCATCTGGCGCTGGTGCGTACGGCCCGCGCGCACGCCGACCATGTGACCGTCTCGATCTTTGTCAACCCGACGCAGTTTGGTCCCAACGAAGACTACGCCCGCTACCCGCGCCAGCTCGAACAGGACGTGGCCGCGCTGGAAGCGCTCGGAGTGGACGTGGTCTTTGCGCCGACCGTCGAGGAAATGTATCCGGACGGACCGGAAGCGAACCTGACCTGGGTCTATGTGGAAAAGCTCGACGCGCACCTGTGTGGCCGCTACCGGACCGGACACTTCCGCGGAGTGACCACGGTCGTGGCCAAACTCTTCAACATCTGCAGGCCCCACGTGGCCGTCTTCGGGCTGAAGGACGCGCAGCAGTTCCAGATCATCCAGCGCATGGTGCGCGACCTGCACTACGACATCGAGTTGATCGGGGTGCCGACGGTGCGGGAGCCCGACGGACTGGCGCTTTCTTCGCGCAACACGTATCTGAGTCCGGAAGAGCGGAAGCAGGCCGTGGTGCTCTCGCAGGCCGTAGAGGTGGCCCGGCGGGCCATTGAGGCGGGGGAACAGCGCCCGGAGGCCATTGTTGAAGCGATGCGTCAGATTTTGGCCCGGGCGCCGCTGGCGCGGGTGCAGTATGCGGAAGTCGTCGATGCCGAGACGCTGCAGCCGGTCGCGCGTATTCGTTCGGGACAGCGCGTGCTGGCTGGCGTGGCCGTCTTTTTTGGAGACACCCGCCTGATCGACAGTGTCTTTGTGGAAGCTCCTGGAGCTTGAAGTCTGAGCGCGTATGACGATCACCATGTTTCGGGCGAAGCTGCACGGGCTTCGCGTCACGGAAGCGGATCTCTATTACGAAGGGTCGATCACAATCGATCAGGAACTGCTCGAACTGGCCGGTATCCTGCCCTACGAAAAGGTCCAGGTGGTTAACGTCAACAACGGCGCCCGACTGGAGACCTACACGCTGCCCGGCGAACGGGGAAGTCGGGTCGTGTGTCTGAACGGACCGGCCGCCCGCATGGCGGCACGAGGCGATCAGGTGCTGGTGATCGCCTATGCGCAGATGACCCCCGAAGAGGCTCGCAAACATCGGGCGCGCGTGGTGCTGTTCGACGAGCACAACGAGCCTAAGCAGACGCTGGAGCTTTCTGTCGAAGAGGCGCTGGCCGTTTCATCCGAAGCCGGCATGGTATGATTGCGCGTTGCGAGCGCTTTTCTGAGTCTGCTCTTTGTAGCCGGAACGGCTCGTGCCCAGACCGAGGCGCTTCTTCCGGTGGCCACCCCAGCGGGCTATAGCTTTGTCACGCTGGAGGGTGAGACGGCCGTTTGCTCCCCGGTTCGAGCGCATGCTGGCGTTTTCGGAAGGAAGGGCGGCCGCCCGACTCGACGGTCAGTGGGGCTTCACCGATACGACCGGCCGCCGGATCGTTCCCTCGCAGTACGAGCAGGTCTTTGCATATCGGAACGGCTACACGCCTGGGTACGCAAAGACGGCCGCTGGGCTTCATCGATCGGGGAGGCCGGGAGTAGCGCCTGCCTACGAGGCCGTACAGGACTTCGCCTACGGGCTGGCTCCGGTGGCGGTGATCCAGAAAGTGCTCGGCGCGATGCGGCGCACGCGCTGGGGGTTCATTGACGTCCGGGGAGAGATGGTCATCCCGCCGCAGTTCACCCGGGCGTTGGCGTTCAGCGAAGGGCTGGCGGCCGTACGAGTGGAAGGGTGCTGGGGGTATATCGACCGCGAAGGGTATCTGATGATCCCGCCACGCTATGAGCAGGCCCATGCATTTCAACACGGCGTGGCGCTGGTAGTCGAAAAAGGTCGACTACTGTACATCGACCGGGGTGGCGCGTGCGCTGGCAGAGCCCGACCCCTTGAGTCTGTGTCACACATTTCTTACGTTTTACCTTTGCTGTCTTCCATCTATGTAGTATCAATCCGTAAGGCTTCGATGGAAATTTCGACGCTTGCCGTAATCGGGGCCGGCACCATGGGACAGGGTATTGCCCATGTGGCCGCGCTGCATGGACGAATGGTACGTCTCGTTGATGTATCGGAAGACGTGCTGCAGCGGGCGCTCCAGACGATCGAGCACAATCTGGAACGCCAGGTTAAAAAAGAGCGCATTACGGCGACGCAAAAGGAGGAAGCGCTCAGCCGCATTGTGCCTTTGACCGATCTGGAGGCCGCTGTGGCCGAGGTGCAGCTGGTGATCGAGGCGGTGCCGGAAAATCCGGACTTGAAGGCGCAGGTGTTCGAACGGCTGGATCGTGCAGCCCCGCCGGAGGCCATCCTGGCTTCCAATACGTCGTCAATCTCCATTACCTGGCTGGCGGCCCGGACGCAGCGCTCGGCCCAGGTGATCGGTATGCACTTTTTCAACCCGGTGCCGGTCATGCAACTGGTGGAGATCGTCCGGGGCCTGGAAACGAGCGATGCCACCTATGAGACGATCTACCACCTGGCCGAAGCGCTGGACAAAACCCCGGTGACCGTCAACGATGCGCCGGGGTTTGTTTCGAACCGGGTGCTGATGCCCATGATCAACGAGGCGATCTACTGCGTGATGGAAGGGGTGGCCACGCCGGAAGATGTGGACCGGGTGATGAAACTGGGTATGAACCACCCGATGGGACCGCTGGCGCTGGCCGACCTGATCGGGCTGGACGTTTGCCTGGGTATCATGGAAGTGCTGCACCGGGAGCTGGGCGAAGACAAATACCGCCCCTGCCCGTTGCTCCGGAAAATGGTCGCAGCCGGACGGCTGGGCCGCAAGACCGGCCGCGGTTTTTACGAGTATGCATCCAACTGACCGCCGGTTGTTTGGAATGGAGACCGTGCCCCACCAACCGGAATCGGAAGCGATGGAAAGCTCGACAATCTCGTATCGAAGGCGTAGCGTGCCCTTTTATCGACGACCCAGCGTGGCCGCCTGGGCCGTGATCATCGCGATGGCCCTTTTGCTCACGCTGTACTTTCTCAATCTGTCTTAGCGGACGTGCCGCCGTTCTGCTCGCGCTGGGCGAAGCGTTCGTAGGCTTCAATGATGTCTTTGACCAGGCGGTGGCGGACGACGTCCTGACGGTCGAAGTAGACAAAGGCGATCCCTTCGACGCCTTCGAGCACGTGCCGCACCTCGACCAGGCCGCTGCGCTCCGGACTGGGTAGGTCGGTCTGGGTGATGTCGCCGGTGACGATGGCCCGGCTATTGGCCCCCAGCCGCGTCAGAAACATTTTCATCTGCTGGGTGGTGGCGTTCTGGGCTTCGTCCAGAATGACGAAGGCCGAGTTGAGCGTGCGGCCGCGCATGTAGGCCAGTGGCACGATCTCGATCACGTTCTGCTCTATGAGCGCGCGCAGACGCTCACGCGGTAGCATGTCTTCCAGGGCGTCGTAAAGCGGCCGCAGATAGGGATCGACCTTCTCGCGAAAGTCACCGGGCAGAAAACCCAGCCGCTCGCCCGCCTCGACGGCCGGTCGCGACAGCACGATGCGCTTGACCTGGCGGGCCTTCAACGCCGCCACGGCCAGCGCCACAGCCGTGTAGGTTTTGCCGGTTCCGGCGGGACCGATGGCGAAGACGATGTCGTTTTTGCGGGCCATCTCGACCAGCCGGCGCTGATTGGGCGTCTTGGCGCGTACCGGCATCCCGGTGGTCGTGTACAGGATCACCTCGTCGGCCGGGCTCGGAGCAGCGCCCGCACCGTCGCCCGTGGTGAAAAGCGCCAGCACAGTATCGACGTCTTGCTCGGTGAGCTGCCCGTGCCGGTTAAGCAGGACGGTCAGTTCGCGAATGGCCCGTTCGATGCGATCCAGTGCTTCTGCTTCGCCCCGCAGGATTAACTGGTTGCCGCGTGCAACGATCTGAGCTTCCGGAAACGCTGCCTCCAGCTTACGCAGATGCGCGTCACCCAACCCGAAGAGTAGCACCGGGTTGGCGTGTTCGATCGTCAGTCGCTTTTCGGCCAATGCAGGCTACTATGTGGTTTGGTGAAACAATTCGCTTAACCTTCGTCGGCGCAAACCGTTTAACGGCAGGTCGTGCCCTTGGTGCCCGCAACCCGCCATCATCATGCCGAAGACACTGGTTCTTGAATTTACCAAGATGAACGGCGCCGGGAACGACTTTGTCGTCCTGGACAACCGCTTCTACACCTTTTCGGACGAAGAGCTGGCCGAGCTGGCCCGGCGTTACTGCCGCCGGCGTTTCGGTATCGGCGCCGATGGATTGCTGGCGCTGGCACTACCCCGGCATCCGGCAACGCACTACCGGATGCGCTACTTCAACGCGGATGGCAGCCTGGGTACCATGTGCGGTAACGGAGCCCGCTGCCTGGCCCGTTTTGCCCGTTTAGCCGGCCTGCGCGACAACCCGCTTCGGTTCGAGACGGACGCCGGCACCTACCGGGCCGAGGTGCCCGACGACCCGCAGGCGCCGGTGCGGCTCTACTTGCCACCGGCCGGTACCTACGAGCCGAACCCCCGTCTGGCAACTTCCCTGGATACCCAGGTTGAATCGGTGGCCTTCATCTGGACAGGCACCGAACATCTGGTCTGCTTTGTGCCCTCGGTGGAGGCTACGCCGGTAGCCGAGTGGGGGCCCAGGCTCCGGCATGATCCGGCCCTGCAGCCCCGGGGTGCGAACGTGGATTTCGTCGAAGTGGTAGGCGAAGCCCGGGAGCGAAGTGTTCTGCGCGTGCGCACCTACGAAAAGGGTGTCGAGGCCGAGACGCTGGCCTGTGGCACGGGGGCCGTGGCCGCCGCCCTGGTCGCCTGGCGACAGGAGCGGGTGCGTCGGCTCCCGATTGAGGTGCACATGCCAGGCGGTGTGCTGACCGTAGGTTTTCGGCCGGGAGATGACGGCGAGACGGAGCTGTTTCTGGAAGGACCGGCGGAGGTCGTGTTTCGGGGCACCGTCGAGGTCCCGATGCCACTCGTTTCTTCGGAATGATCGTACGGCCGGCAGCGCCACAGACGCGCGCGTAGTCAACGCGAGGGCCGTCTGGAGTAGGCACGCGCAGAAAATGAAAGGCGCCCGTCCGGATAAAGGGCGCCTTTCATCGGGTTGTGGTTCAGCGGGAGGCGTTACTTACAGCTCAAACCGACGTCGGTAATCCTTGATGTCGGCCTGCTCGCGCAAGGCAGCCAGCCACTGGGTGAGCACCTGTTGACGCCGCTGATTGAGCAACTGCTGCCGGATCTGCTCCCGCATCTGTTCGCCCAGCGGCGGTGGCTCGTAGAGCTTGGTGAGCTGCACCACAAAGGCCGCGTTTTCGCCTTCGACGACGCCGGACGTTTCGCCTTCCTGCAGGCCGAACACCGTGCCGACAAACCGCGGCTCACGGCCCAGCCCGGGAATCAGCGTCTGGTTGTAGCTGAGCTGGGTGACGGTGCGTACTGTGGTGCCGAGCGCTTCGGCAAGTCCGTCGAAGCCATGCTGCTGCAGAGCCCGACGCAGGCGGGCCACCTGCACCTCTTTCTTCTTCTCCAGCAACACACGTGGACGGATCTCCGCGCGCACTTCCTCGAAGGAGCGATATCCTTCCGGGATCACCTCGACGAGCTGCAGCACGATGAAGCGGTCGTCCAGCTCGATCACCTGGCTGATGTCGCCTTCATCGGCATCGGCCAGGAAGTTCAGGATGGCCCGACTCTGGCCGATGCCCGGCAGGAACTGCTGCCCTTCTTCGATCCGCATTTCCTGCACCTGCAACCCCATGCGCTGCGCCTCGCCCTCGAAGTCGCCGGACTCTTCGGCGTAGTAGGCCAGGTCTTCCATGCGTTCCTGGATGCGGTTGAGCGTGGCCAGCGAGGGGGCCAGGCGCATGGCCAGGTCGGCGATCTGCACCTCCACGCTGGAGCGGCCCGTCACCTCAATCAGGTGATAGCCGAAGCGGGTCTCGACCGGTCCCACTACACGGCCGATCGGCGCCGCAAAGGCCGCCTTTTCGAAGGGTTCGACCATCCGGCCGCGGCCGAACCAGCCCAGGTCGCCGCCGCGTCGGGCACTACCGGGATCGTCGGAGTGTTCACGGGCCAGCGTGGCGAAGTCGGCTCCCTGTTCCAGCTGGCGCTTCAGTTCCAGCGCTTCCTGGCGTGCCTGCCGGCGGGCCTCTGCGTCATCCTCCGGCGCTCGGATCAGGATGTGACGCGCGCGGATGACGGTTTCCTCCGAAGGCCGCACCGCTCGGATCTTGACCAGGTGGGCCAGCCCGCCGGCTACAACCGGCCCTACCACCTTGCCCGGCTGCGGGTCGTCGAAAACAACGTCGCCGAGGGCCGGGTCCAGCTCATCACGGCGGAAGAAGGCGTCCGTAAAGGGCCGCTCCGAAGCGTAGCGGGCTAGGAAAAGCGAATCGTTTTCGGCCTGGGCAAAGCGCTCCTTGAGCTGGCTCAGATCTTCGAGCACCTGCGCGGTATCCTCGGCAGTGGGATTCTTGGGCAACGTGACGTAGGCGACCCGGTAGGTGCGCTTGCGCTTGAAGTCGTCTCGATGCTCGTTGTAGTAGCGGCGCAGGTCGCTCTCGGTAACCGTAACGGAGTCGTCCGGCACCTCGGCGTAGCGGAGCGCAACGTAGCGTGCGTCGGCCCGCAGCGTGCGTCGCCGGTACGCTTCCTCCACTTCCTCATCGGAGACGCGTACGGTGGCCAGCAGGAGCTGCTCCAGCTTCTGACGGGCACGCTCGGCCCGCAGAAAATCTTCCAGCCGGATCCAGTCTTCGCGGGCGGCCGGGTTGTCAATGAAGTTCTGCAGCAGCGCCCGGTTGATGTTGCCGTTTTCGTCACCGAAGTAGGCTTTGATAATGGGATGGGGGTTGTCGCCCAGCACCATCTGGACGACCTCATCGTCGGTTACGGTAATGCCCAGGCGCTCCATGGCCTGCTGGCGCAGACGCTCCTCGACGAGCGCGTTGAAGACTTGGTCGCGGATCAGGTCGCTCATTTGAGGCGTCGGCGCCTCGCCCGTTTGCTGCTGATAGGCCTGCATCTGGGCCTCGACGGCCCGTACGTATTCCTGGTACGAAATGGGATCGCCGTTGACCTCGGCAATGGTGTCGCCGGTGCGCCCGACCACGTCAAACGCGCCCGAATCCTGCAGCACCCAGATGATGCCAAAGGAGATCACCAGAATCCACAGAATGACTCCGGTGTTCTCCCGGAGTTTGTTCATCACACCCATGCGCGCAAACTCGGTTTGGTTGGCTCCCTCGCGGAAAAACAAGCGGAAGTTAACAAAAAGAAGGGCACAGCCCAAGCGAAAAAGCAAGGCCATGCCGCCCGCGGTAAAACGGCATCCAGGGCGATTTGTTCAACAGCTCAGGCTACGCGGGAGCGGACGCGCTGCAGCTCGGTGCGCAGCGTCAGCAACGTTTTCCCGAGGATTTGCGAGATGCGGGCTTCGGTCAGACCAAGGAGTTGCGCGATTTCGCGCAGGGTCAGGTTTTCGTAGTAGTAGAGGGCCAGAATGTTTTGCTCGCGTTCGGGAAGGCGCTGGATGAGTTTGGTGACGTACTCAATCAGAGAAGCACGGTCGATTTCCTCGAATTGCTTTTCGGCATCTTCGTTCGGGATGGTCTCCAGCACGCTCTGGTCGCCGTCGTCGCCGATGGTTTCCTGCAGCGAGAGCGCAAAGCGCCGCTGGGCGTCGGTCAGCAGGGCATAATATTCCTGAAGGGAGATGCCGAGATAGTCGGCCACATCCTGATCGTCGGGTTCGCCGCCGAGCGTCTGGCGGAGCGTATCGATGGCCTGTTGCAGTTCGGCAAGTTTGCGGCGGCGTTCGCGGGGCAGGGCATCGATCGAGCGCAGGTAATCGACCAGGGCGCCGCGGATACGGCCGTAGGCATAAGAAACGAAGGGCGTGCCACGTTCTGGATCGTAACTGTCGAGCGCCTGAAGCAGCCCCATGAGCCCCACGTTTTCCAGGTCTTCGCGGGTGACGAGCGGGTGATCGGGCACGCTCAGACGTCCGATCATAGAGCGCACCAGCGGGACGGCTGCCAGCACGACGGCCTCGCGGTTGGCCGAGGAAGGATCGGCCACATACTGCTCAACGAGGCGTTGCAGGTCGTAGCCCATGGCTCAGCCACGCTCAGACAGACGTTACGCAGCAGCCGGTGCAGTCATTCGGGGTGTGTGCTCGCGGGAGTCTGGTTCGGCCTGGCCGGTACTTTTTTCTTCCTGCGTGCCGGCTTCAGCAGCTTCGGGGCGCGGGGGGGGCAGCGTCAGGATCCATCGGATGGCCACGTAGCCAAGGTGCAGCACCAGAAAGGCACCCAGTCCCGTCAGGACAGCGGTGAGCAGCGCTCGATCTACCGGTGCAAACTGCCAGAGCTGGAGGAAAAGCATAAACACACCCAGCAGGCCACTGATGTACGTGAGCAGACTCTGCATGGCGTCGGCGGTTACGGCTTGGCTTTAGGACTCTTCAATACATTGGAACAAGATGCATGCCACGCGGCCTCAGGAAGCGGGGCAAGAGGCCGGCTGATTGACGATGCCGCGCACAAGTGCCTCGGCCAGCCGCTGGAAGGCGTTGCGTACGGGGCCGGGCGCGTGCACGGCCGGCTGCTGGCGGTGTACGCTTTGCCGCACTTGGGCGGAAAAAGGTACCCAGCCCAGGTACATCGGCCGATGGTGCAGAAAGTGATGGGTGAGCTCGGCAAAGCGGTCGGCCACGCTCCGGGCTTCGGCCTCGGTGTCGGCAAAGTTGACCACACAGCCCAGCGGATAGTGGGGGACACGCTGCCAGAGCAGTTTGCAGAGGCGGTAGGCGTCGGCAACGGCCGTGGGTTCACCTGCGATGACCAACAGGCCCAGGTGGGCGCGGTCGAGTGCCCAGCGCACCGGCCCTTCGGTGCCGGCCGGCGCGTCAATCAGGACGAACGTGTGGGTGTGGCGCAGTTCTTTCAGAAGCCAGTCGAGCGTCCGGTACAGCGCTTCGTGGTGGCCATCGGCCTGGCCGGGTTCGGCCACGGCCTGCACCAGCGTGAAACCCGAGCGGGTTGAATGCAGCACGTCGTCCAGCTCAACCCGTCCGATGGCCAGGTCCAACACACTGGCCGGGGGCGTCTCGTTGAGCAGGATGCCACAGGCGCCCTGTCCGAAGTCGGCGTCGAGCAGCGCCACGCGCTCGCCCAGCACGGCCAGCGTTTCGGCCAGGTTGACGGCGGTGACGCTTTTACCCACACCGCCCTTTCCACTGACGATAGCGACAACCGTGGAACGACGTTTCATAAGCCTTGCAGGTCAGAGCCGGAGCAGGTGTTCGATAAAGGCAGCCGGAGAGAACGCTTCGAGGCTGTCGGGCACGCGGGCACCGCGCGAGATGCAGGCGACCGGGCAGGCCAGGGCCACCAGCCAGTCGTAAAGGCGACCGACCCGGCGCACTTCGTCCAAGTGGGTCAGCACCAGCGCGTCAGGCGCCAGCGGCAGCCGTCGGATCCAGTCCGGCGGTACGTCTTCGAGGTTGCAGGTGGCGTTCAGGCAGAACAGCACCTGCAGCGGCAGCACAGGCGCCAGCAGTTGGCGCAGGTGCAGAAGCAGCCGCCGCGCTGGGGCTTCTTGCAGCGGAAGCGAGGGGGTATCGATCAGGATCTGGTCGAATCCCTGCACGCGCCGGAGCGCGGCCGTCATTTCCTGCGGCGTGGCGACCGTCTGCACCGGGAGTCCGAAGCGGCGGTACAGCTCGACGGGGCTGAGGTAGGGCTGGCTTTCTACGTTTTCGGGCAGGAGCACGAGCACGGCCGTCATGCGCCGTCCGAAAAAGCCGGCATGTCGGGCCAGCTTGAGCAGCAGCGTGGTTTTGCCGGCACCGGCCGGTCCGATGACGACCTGCGGCCCCTGAAGTGGACGTGGTGTGGTCGGGGCCAGCTGGCGGCGCATTTCGCGGGCCAGGGCCCAGCGCAACTGCTCCTCGGGCTGTTCGGGATCGAAGCCCTGCGCTACCAGGCGATCGAACAGCCGAATGACGGTCGAAGGCTGCAGGCCCTGGCGTAGCAGTTCGCCGGCCAGTGGGTGTCCGAGCCAGCGATGCGAGGCGCCTACCAGGGCTCCGCCCAGTTGCCTTTCGAGCCGAGTCAGCCGCCGATGCAGGCGTTCGAGTTGATCGGCCAGGTGGGCCGGAACGGGCGGCGTCGAGACGGAGGCGGCGGACGTTTCTGCCGGAAAGAGTTGCCCGCGCCGATCCAGGTGGGCACGGTTTCCGGACGGACTCGGTGGGCCGCCGTTGCCACGTTCGACCGTGAGGACAGCCGTGTCGGTCGTGGTCGCCGAAGCACCTGCCTTGCGGGCCAGCCGACTGGCGCCGGCATAGCCGAAGGGCAGCCGCTCCGCCTCCTGTTGCGGCTGATCGACCATGACAGTAATGCGGGCCGGCTGGTCGCCCTGCGCCGGCACGGACTCCAGTAGCACCACGTCGTCTCCGAACCGGCGCCGCGCCTCCAGCAGTGCGGCCTGAATGCTCGGAGCGGTCAGCGTATGCAGTTTCATGGCTTGCAGGGACTATGGCTCACGGAAGCCGCAGTTGATCGACGACTTCCACGCGGGTGTCCGGTAGCAGGTCGTTGTAAGACAGCACGTTCAGGTCCGGGATCGAGGGTGCCAGGAAGTTGTAGAGCACGGGCCGCAACACCGGCGAGGTGAGCAGCACCGGCGGTTTCCCTTCACTCAGCAGCCGCTTGGTCAGCCGCTCCGCCTCCTTCAGGAAGCGCTCGCTCTGCTGCGGCTCCAGCCCCAGCGTGCTGGGGTGCAACTCCCCGGCTTCTGCCTGTTGCAGCAAGTGGCGTTCCAACACGGGATCTAAGACAAAAGCATAAATGGCGCCGTCAGGCGACAGAAACTGTCGGGTGATGGTGGGAGCCAGCGCGTGGCGTACGTATTCGGTCAGCACATCGATGTTTTTCGTGCTGGTGGCGTGATCGGCCAGCGCCTCCAGGATCGAGACCAGATCACGGATCGGAATGCGTTCGCGCAGCAGGCGCTTGAGCACCTTCTGAATGGCACCGATGCTGAGCAGATTGGGGGTCAGCTCCTCGATCAGTGCCGGGTGGGTTTCTTTGACCTTATCGAGCAGTTTTTTGACTTCCTGACGATCCAGCAGCAGGTGGGCGTTTTTGCGGAGCACCTCGAGCAGGTGCGTGGTGATGACGGCCGGTGCTTCGACCACGGTCAGCCCCATGCGCTCGGCGTCGGGCAGGTTGCGCTCGGCCACCCAGAGTGCCGGCAGCCCGAAGGTGGGGTCCGTCGTGCGCAGACCCGGGGGTGTCTCTTCCAGCCCCTCGGGCAGCAGCGCCAGGTAGTAGCCGGGGAGCACCTCGCCTTCGGCCACCGGGTTGCCCCGGATTTTGATCACATACCGGTTGGCGCCCAGCGCCATGTTGTCGCGAATGCGTACCGGCGGGATGACGATGCCCAGCTCCAACGCCAACTGCTGGCGTAGCACCTTGATACGATCCAGCAGATCGCCGTGCTGGTTGGGATCGACCAGTGGGATCAGGCCGTAGCCGATCTCCAGCTCCAGCGGATCGACCATGAGGAGTTGGCCGGGATCGTCGCTCGGCTTGGGCTCGGGCTCCTGCGTTTCGGGCTGGGCAGGCTTTTCTTTTTCGCGACGTTCGAACTGGCGACGCTGGTAGCCCAGCAGTAGCGTGGTGCCGGCCAGCAGCCAGAAGGGCACGAGCGGCAGGCCGGGCACCAGGCCCAGCAGCGCCAGAAAGCTCCCGGTGATCAACAGCGGATAGGAGCGACCGAAGAGCTGGCCCTTGAATTCTTCGGCCAGGTTGGCCTCGCCGCTGGCGCGTGAGACGATGATGCCGGCGGCCGTCGAGATGAGCAGTGCCGGAATCTGGGAGACCAGCCCATCACCGATCGAAAGCAGGACGAAGTTCTGCGCGGCTTCGGCGGCCGACATGCCGTGCTGGAACACGCCGATCAGAAAGCCACCGATGATGTTGACGGCCGTGATGACCAGGCCCGCGATGGCGTCGCCCCGCACAAACTTGCTGGCGCCGTCCATGGCGCCGTAGAAGTCGGCCTCGCGGGCGATTTCTTCGCGCCGTTTACGCGCTTCGTCTTCGTCGATCAGGCCCGCATTCAGATCGGCGTCGATGGCCATCTGCTTGCCGGGCAGGGCATCCAGCGTGAAGCGGGCGGCTACCTCGGCAATGCGTCCGGAGCCCTTGGTGATCACCACGAAGTTGATCACCACCAGCACGATGAAGATGATGGCGCCCACCACGTAGTTGCCGGCCACGACGAACTGGCCGAAGGCGCTGATCAGGGCACCGGCCTTGCCCTCGCTCAGGATCAGCCGTGTGGAGGCCACGTTGAGCGAAAGGCGAAACAGTGTGGTCAGCAGCAGCAGGCCCGGAAAGATGGCAAATTCGAGCGGACGCGATGCGTAAAAGGCCGTCAGCAGAACGGCCAGGCTGATGGTGATGTTGGTAGCCAGCAGTACATCCAGCAGGAACGGCGGCAGCGGCACCAGCATCACGAACAGAATGAGCACGATGCTGCTGGCCAGCAACGCTTCGGTGTTGAAGCGCCGCAACAGGCTACCGGGTTGACCGGACGTCGCGGTTGCCGGAACAGACGTGGCCATTGGGGTACGTCAACAGGTTTAGTGGCTGCCGGCGCCCGGGGGCCGCTGGCCGCGCTGGCGGTAGATCTCGGCCAGGATGGTGGCGACGGCCAGGTACAGCTCCTCCGGGATTTCCTGCTCTTCGGGCACGTTGTGATACAAAGCCCTTGCCAGGGGGGGATCTTCGACGACGGGAATGCCGTGCTCCAGCGCCAGCGCCCGGATGCGCAGTGCCCGCTTGCGGATGCCTTTGGCCATGACACGCGGCGCCGGCGCCTCGGACGGATCGTAGCGCAACGCGACGGCATAGTGCGTCGGGTTGGTAACCACCACGTCGGAGCGCAGCACAGCATGATCGAGCCGGCGCCGACGGGCCAGCTCGCGGGCTTTTTTCAGGCGCCGACTCTTGACCATCGGATCGCCTTCGGTCTCCCGGTGCTCATCCTTCACCTCCTGCGCCGTCATTTTCAGATCCTGCCGGTACTTCCATTTCTCATAGGCGAAATCGGCGGCCGACAGCAGCAGAAGCGCCCCGAGCGTGTAGGCCGCCAGTTGCAGCATCCACAGACCCGTGGCCTGCAGAATCGCTTCCAGCGAATGGGTGTGCAACTCAAGAATCTCGGGCAGATGCCGATAGATGACCAGGAAGGCGATCGGGCCAACGATGGCGATTTTCAGCAACGCCTTGAGCACGTTGAACAGGCCGCGTGACGAGAACAGGCGTTGCAGACCACGCAGCGGGCTGATTCGTTCGGGCTTCGGGAGCAGCGGCTTGAGGGTGGGATGCCAGCCGGTCTGCCACACATTGACACCGAAGGCGATCACCAGCAACAGGGCAAAGAACGGCACCAGCAGGCGTCCCAGCACCATGAGCGCTTCCTGAAGGGCGCCGATGACGGAGCTGGAGGTAAGCGGATAGAACGGAGCGCTCATCAGCGTGCGCGCCGTGAACTGATGCATCAGACCGTAGGCGTAGGGCAGGCTCAGCGCCAGCGTGAGCAGGCCGCCCAGGAGCAGTAGCACCGCGCTCGTCTCCTGCGAGCGAAAGACGTTGCCTTCTTCCCGCGCCTTCTGGATGCGGCGCGGGGTAGGATCGAACTGCTTCTGATCGCGATCCGGCATACGGCATTTCGGGGTGGCTGCATGCGTCCGCCGAAAAAGCGTGCCGGACGGCTAAACGAAAACATTGGAGACAGGCCAACAGGCTCGGACGGAAATCCTTTCCGTCAGGGCGGCAGGATGGCACCCAGCAGCCGGAGCAGCTCGTCGTCGATGTTGCTGATTAGCGTGGCCATCAGCGGGAAGAAAGCCCGCATGTAGAACAGGGCCAGTGCCAGCCCGACGAGCAGTTTGAGTGGCAGCGCAATGGAGAACAGATCGGCCTGGGGGACGATGCGCGCAAAGATGCCCAGGGCCACGTCGATCAGCAGGATCGTCACCATAAACGGTGCGGTCAGGCGCAGTGCCAGTACCAGAAAGTCCCAGACCCATTGAACCAGCATCGGCTGGCTGGCCGCGAGGTTGGCACCGGCCAGGGGGACGACGCGGAACGACTCGACCAGGGCACGCAGCACCACGTGATGGCCGTCCAGCAGCACGAAAATCATCAGCGCGGCCAGCGAAAGCAGTCGCCCCATCGGGTTGGCCGCGTGTCCCTCCAGCGGATTGAAGACCTGGGCCATGTGAAGCCCGATCTGAAAGCCGATCAGGTCGCCGGCCATTTCGACCGCCCAGAAGATCATGTGCGCGGCAAAGCCCAGCAGCAGGCCGGTCAGTGCCTCGAGGGCTACGGCTATGATGAAGCCGAGCGCCTGATCGGTATGAGGCGGCAGCGGGCCCGGTACCAGTCCCGATAGGCTGTAGGCCAGCAGCACGGCCAGTAGCACGCGCACGCGCACCGGAATTGAGAGCTGGCCGAAGAACGGGGCTGCCAGCAGCACCCCGCTGATCCGCACAAACACCAGCAGCACGCGTAGCAAGTATTCCGGGTTCAGCAGGGGCATGGCTTCAGTGCGACACGTTCGGGATGAACTGCAGCACCTGCACGGCAAAGTCCGTCAGGAGCTGCAGCATCCAGGGTGCCAGCAACAGCAGCACGAGCCCCACGGCCAGAATCTTGGGAATGTAGCTGAGCGTCATCTCCTGCACCGACGTGATGGCCTGCAGCAGGCTCACGATCAGCCCCACGATCAGTGCTACGCCCAGCAGTGGTCCTACCAGCAGCAGAGCGGTTTTGAGTGCTTCCTGAATCCAGTACAGGGCGACTTCACTGGTCATAGCCGTCAGGGATTTAACCGCCGAGATAACCACGAACAACCGATTCCACCACGAGATACCAACCGTCGGCCAGCACGAACAGCAGCAGCTTGATCGGCAGCGAGATCATGACCGGCGGCAGCATCATCATGCCCATGCTCATCAGCACGCTGGCGACGATCAGGTCCACCAGCAGGAAGGGCAGAAAGATCATAAAGCCGATCTGGAAGGCGATGCGCAGCTCGCTGATCACGAAAGCCGGGACCAGAATGTAGAAAGGCACGTCTTCGGGGCGGTCGAAGGCTTCGACGCGGGCTAGGTCCATGAACAACATCAGGTCTTTTTCACGGGTCTGGCGCAGCATGAAAGCGCGCAGCGGGGCAGCGGCCCGTTCGAGCGCCACCTGCTGGGTGATTTCGCCGTCTAGGTAGGGCCGCAGCGCCTCGTCGTGAATCTGATCGAACACTGGATACATGATGAACAGCGTCAGAAAGAGCGCCAGCCCGATCAGCACCTGCGTGGGCGGGGATTGTTGCAGGCCGAGCGCCGTCCGCAGGATGCTGAAGATGACCACCAGACGGGTAAAACTGGTGGTCAGGATGATAATGGCCGGGGCCAGCGACAGGATGGTGAGCAGCAGCAAAAGCTGCAGCGGCAGCGCAAAGTCTTCGTTCTCGCCGAGTTGAATACGAGGAAGGGGGCTCAGTAGGGTGCTGCCGCCGGAAGAGGAAGACGGTGGGGGTGTGGTCTGTTGCGTCTGGGTTTGCTGGGCAAGCGCCGGGGCTATGGGCAGGCCAACGCCCAGCAGCGCAACACACAGAAGAAGTCCACGAAGCGACAGCTTACGACGCATGGCCGGTTTGTTGGGGTTGGGCGGACAGCGTGGTGAGCAGCCGGGCGAAGGTGGAGGCCGGAGGTGTTTCGGGGTGGTCGTTGTGCTGAAGCTCCGGCGGAAGGGGTATGCTTTTGAGCAGCGTGATCTGCTGGGACGTGACGCCCAGGATCAGGAGTTCGTCGCCGCAGGCGACGAGGCGAATCTGCTGACCGGGGCCCAGCGGAAGCTGGCCGATCGGACGCAGCAGGGCGGGACCGGGCAGCGTACGCGTGCGGCGGTGCAGATAAAGCGCCAGCACGGCTCCGCCGGTCAGCACGAGCAGCACCAGCAGGTAGCGAACGCTCAGATAGGGTGGTGCGGGCTCCGAACGAGCGGGCAGCGTGAGGGTAGAATCCGCGACAGCTTTCGGAGAAGCGGCGGGCGGCACAGCAGGCGTGGAGGCCCATTGCAGCGCCAGCCAGAGTAGAACAAGCCCGCCGCCCAGCAGAAGCAGGCGGCGGAGCGGGAAGCCGCTGGCGGAACGTACACGGAACGTCATGGCACGGTGTGGATGGGGTGGCGTCGGCACGCTCTCGCCACCGGCCTGCCAACACCGTGCCAGTACTCAGAACAGCGCTTTTTCACGCTGTCGGTTTCCGGTCACCAGGCTGGTAATGCGCACGCCGAATTGCTCGTCGATCACGACGGCTTCGCCTTCGGCGATGAGCCGACCGTTGGCATAAATTTCCAGCGGTTCGCCAACCAGTTTTTCCAGCTCGATGATGCTGCCGGTGGTCAGCCGCAGCACATCGGCCAGTGGCAGGCGGCGCCGACCCAGCTCAACGACGATCTCCAGCTCGACATCGGCCAGCAATTCCAGGTTGCCCGTGACGCCTCCATCGCCAATGCGTTCAGGCCCCAGTTCACCAAAGGAAGCCGGGCGCACTTCGATGGGAGGCTGCTCGCCAGCCTCTGCCGAGGCCGTCTTTCGAGCATCACCGGGTCGCTGTTGCGCGATGTTTGGGGGCAGCAGGATGAAACCTTCGTGCTGCGCGTCACCGATCTGCAGCGTGAATGGAAGCTGAAGCAGCGAGTCGGGCAGTTCGACTGGGGGCTGAGCGGTCTCGGCGCCGGGTTGCTGGACGACAAAGCTTACCTCGGGCAAGCGTACGCCTTCGGCAGCCAGTGCGTTGCGCAGCGTGCCGTAGCCCTGGGCGGCTACTTCGCCCAGCAGGTCATCGGTGCCTTCGTCGCCGGGGTTGAGCGCTTCGCCGAGCATGGCCTGTGACAGCAGCGGGATCCAGTCCGGCGTCAACCCGATGGCGAACGGTTCGCTGCTGGCCCAGATCAGCACCCGGTCGCTGGTCAGCTCGTTCAGCTGATCGCCCGTGATCGTAGCAGGCGTGCCCAGCTCCAGGGAAAGCTCCTGGTTCAGCAGCGTCTGCAAAAACTGCTGCAGGGCCTCACGGGTGGCCTCAAGCCGCGGAAGCGTTGGATTCGAGCTCATCTTCGTCAAGCGGTAGTTCCGGGGGGACGATTTCCAGAATGCGCAGCGCGCGATGTTTACCGGAGCGGCCGGGGATCGCCCTGAATTTCTCGCGCTTGCCGATGTACACCTGGACGGGTTGATTCACCCGGCGCTCCAGCACGATCACGTCGCCTTCTTCCAGCGTCATCAGCTCGTTGATCTTGATTCGGGTGCGGCCCATGACGGCACGCAGCTCCACCTCGATTTTCTTCAGTTGTTCTTCGTAACGCTGGCGAACGGCGGGTGGCACTTCGGTGGTGGAGCTGGAGCGCCACTGCTTCATGGCGCTGTGTCCCAGCATCCGCTCCAGCAGGATGTACGGGTAGCAGATGTTGATAAAAGAGCGCTGTTCGTAAATCGAAACCTCGAACGTGGCCACCAGCGCCGGCTCGACACCTGGCAGAATCTGCACGAATTCGGCGTTTGACTCAAAGCCGGCTTCTTCCAGGTGGATTTCGTGAATCTGTTTCCAGGCCTTTTCCAACTCACGAAACGCTCGCATCATGACCTTCTCCATGATGCGGCGCTCGATCTGCGAAAGCTCCCGTGGTTTGCGCAGGAAGATGCCCGGTCCCCCGAAAAGCTTTTCTACCGTGAAGATGGCCAGACGAGGGTCAAGTTCTAGAACGATTTTCTGATGAAGTGGATGGACGTCGATCACGTAGAGTGCCGATGGGGGGGCGCTGGACATCACGAATTCCGAGTAGAGCACCTGGTCGATAGCCGACAGGCTAATGTCGACCAGCGTGCGCAACTGTGCCGAAAGATAAACCGACAGGTCACGGGCGAAGGCTTCATGCACGTAGTGCAGGACCCGCATCTGGTCCTGCGAAAACAGCCGAGGCCGCTTAAAGTTGTAGGGGAGAATCTTCTTCTCCGCCTCGGCCGTCATCATCGACTCGAGGGCCTCGAGGTCGTAGTCACCCTGTTCGCCGATCTGACTACGAACCTCAAGGAGTATGTCGATTTCCTCCTGGCTGAGCGGCTTCGCCATGGCCCGCTTTACTGCAGCACATACTGGGTGAAATAGACGCGGTCAATTTTTCCTTTGCGCAGGACGCCATTGACCGCTTCACGCAGCTCCTGCTTGAGCTGCGTGCGCAGGCTGATGTCGGCCAGTTCCTCGACGGTGCGCTGGCCGAGCAGTTTGAGCACGGTATCGCGCACGACCACTTCTTTTTCCTTCAATTCCTCCAGCACGCCGCCATCCGCGCTTTCCAGTCCCAAATTGATCATCAGGTAGCGGGTCCCGTCTGTGCCGGCTGGATTGATAATGAAGCCCTGTAGCTCCATAAACTGGCCGTATTCGACGGGCTTCGCTTCTTCCTCTGTATCATCATTCGTGCCAGAAAACTGCTCGGCCGCCTGGGCCAGCGTGGGATAGTAGAAGTAGGCCAGCCAGGCGCCGGCTGCTGTGGGACCCAGCGTCAGGGCAACCAGTAGCAGGCGGGCCAGCAGGCTACCACCACCCTGCTTTTCTTCCTCCTGGGCTACTTCCTCACCGGAGGTATCAGGCGTTTCAGGTACGGGTTGTTGTGCTCGTTCTGCCATGGCTCCCAGTTGAATAGGATTTCAACGCGGCGATTACGGGCCCGTCCTTCCGGGGTCGCATTGGTATCTCGTGGATGGAATTCGCCATAGCCTACCGCCACGTAGCGCGAGGGCGGTAGCGCGTCAGTCTGCTCCAGTAGAAAGCGAACCACCGCAGCGGCCCGTGCCGCCGAGAGCTCCCAGTTGGAGGGGAAGCGGGCGGTGTGGATGGGACGGTTGTCCGTGTGGCCTTCGACGACGACCGACTCGATCCGATCGTCGATAATGCCGGCCAGAATGCGCAGAATGGTACGGGACGGTTCGATGATTTCGGCCTCGCCGGAACGGAACATGATGGAGTCTGTGATGATCAGGTGCAGCCCCTTGTCTGTCAGATTCACCTGCACCTTGCCTTCCAGATTGTGCTCCTGCAGGTACTGAATCAGTTCCTCATATTTCTCCAGTTGTTCTTTGGTAAGTCGACGCTGAATTACCTGATTTTTGATCGAAGGAATGACCGCTTCGCTTTGTAACACGCCGGTCCGCCCCTGGAAGAAGCTGAGCGCTTCTTTGAACTTTTTGACCTCGACTTCCGACATGGCCACGATCATGACGAAAAAGGTCAATAGCAGCGTGGCCATGTCGCTGAAGGTGGTCATCCAGAAAGGAGCGGAGGGCTCCTCGTCTTCCTCTTCCTGGGGCTGTTGCACTTCTTCCGGCATGGCTTAAACGGGTTAGGTTCAGGCAGCTTTGGCCAGGTGTGGTGCCTCTTCTTTGGCGCCTGCTTCCTGATTGCCGGCCAGCATCTGCAGTCGTTTCTCGATCATGCTGGGACTGTCGCCCCGGACGATCGACAGAATACCGACCCGTGTCATTTCGCGGGCCTTCTGAAGCTGAGCCAACTGCACTTTGATTTTGTTGGCCAGCGGTAGAAACACAAGGTTGGCCAGCACGGCACCATAAAGCGTGGTGAGCATGGCCACGGCCATTCCGGCACCGATCTGCGTCGGGTCGGTGAGGTTCTGCATCATCTGCACCAGCCCGATCAGCGTCCCGATCATCCCGAACGACGGCGCGAATGTGCCCGCCGAGTTCATGATTTTGGCGAAAAGCTGAATCGGACGAAACTCCTCGGTCATGCGCACCTGAAGCATCTCGGCGATTTCCTGCTCTTCGATGCCGTCGACGGCCATTTCCAGGCCAAAGCGGATGAATTCATCATCCAGTTCGCCGAGGCGGCGGTCCAGCGCCAGCAGGCCTTCGCGGCGGGCCGTGCGAGATAGTTCGGAAAACAATTCGACGTACTGGCTCAGATCGGGCGGGTTGAATTTCAGCAACCGCTGCAGACCGGGGACGACGACTTTGAGTTCGTCGATGGAATAGGCGACCAGAAGAGCTGCAATGGTGCCGCCGACAACGATCAGGATGGAGGGAATGTCAACAAAAGTGAGCCAGTTACCCCCCAGAAAAATGGCGGCAAAGATCAGTGCAAAACCCAGTCCTAAGCCGATTGGCGTGGATTTTTCCATGGCGACACCGTCCCGTACTTCAAGGTGGCCGGAATCAGGACGTACTGCGCGCTTCAGAAAGGGCAGACGCCCGGGGAAAGTATCGGCAGTTCAGGATACAGCTTAAGGGGAGACAGGTTGGGCAACGGGGGTGCAGCCCAGACTCCGGGCCAGCATCGGACCGATCTGTTCCAGCGGCAGTACGGCGTCGCTCAGCCCGGCCTCGGCTACGGCGCGGGGCATGCCATAGACCACACAGGTAGCTTCGTCCTGGGTGATCACTTTGCCGCCGTGCTGCTTGATCAGGCGGGCGCCTTCCAGTCCGTCACGGCCCATACCGGTCATCACGACGGCCAGCACCTTGCCGCCGAAGAGCTGGCAGACGCTCCGGAACATGACATCCACCGAGGGGCGGTGTAGCGTGGCCGGCTCAACGGGCGTTCGGATTACCGGCACGTGGCCGTTGCGGCGTTCCAGTACCAGATGCCGTCCACCAGGGGCCAGGAAGACCCGCCCGGCTTCCAGCAACATGCCTTCTTCCGCTTCGATCACCGTCATCGGACTGAGGCTGTCCAACCGCTCGGCGAGCGAGCGGGTAAAGTGCGGGGGCATGTGCTGGACGATCAGCACCGGTACGGGCAGGTCGGCCGGAAGCGTCGGAATGACCTGCTGGAGGGCTCGGGGGCCTCCGGTGGAAACGCCGATGGCAATGGCACGGGCTTCATGAAAGCGAAGCGTTGGCAGCGCCTCGGCGCCTGGGGCGGCGGACCTGCGACGCGTCAGCAACGGACGCGTGCGGGCGATCGTCTTGATTTTTTCCAGCAGTTCGGCACGAATGCGCGAGATTTCGATGGAGACGTAGGAGTGCTGTTTGGGGATGAAGTCGACGGCACCGGCCTCCAGCGCTTCGATCGTCGCCTGCGCGCCTTCCTGCGTCAGCGAACTGACCATGATGACAGGCACGGGGTGCTCGCGCATGATACGCCGCAGCGCCGTCAGCCCGTCCATGCGCGGCATCTCGACGTCGAGCGTAACGATGTCGGGCTTGAGCTCGTGAACTTTTTCGATGGCTTCCAGCCCGTCACGGGCCGTACCTACGACCTTGATTTCCGGATCGCCCTCCAGCATGATGGAGAGCGCCTTGCGCATGAAAGCCGAATCGTCGACGATGAGTACGCGGATCATGGGCTTTCTCTGCAGGTAGCAGTTCAGGCTGTGACCAGCGCGGCCTGGAAGGCTTCGCTGCCGCGAAGATGCTGCGTTTCCATGCGCACCAGCTCGCCAACATCCAGAATCATGATCACTCGACCATCGCCGAGAATCGTGGACCCGGCCACGCCGGGCACCTTCTTGAGGTAGTTGCCCAGCGGCTTGATCACGATTTCCTTCTGGCCGATCAGATCGTCTACGATCAGGCCCAGCCGATGGTGGGCGATGCCGACAATGACGGCATAGGAGCGCTCAGGATGATATGTCCAACCGGGGACTTCCAGCATCTCGCCCACACGCAACAGGGGAATGACGGTGTCGCGCAGGCGGATGACTTCGCGGCCTTTAATGGTATACACCGTGCCGGGTTCGAGCCCGACCACTTCGATGACCGAATGCAGTGGGATGGCGAAGGATTCTTCGCCTACCTGGACCAGCAGGCTCTGGATGATGGCCAGCGTCAGCGGCAGCTTGAGTGTGAAACGCGTACCCTGGCCGGGCACTGAGTGGACGCTGATGGTGCCGTTCAGTTTGGTGATGTTGGTCTTGACCACGTCCATGCCCACGCCCCGGCCCGAGACCTTGCTGACGCGCTGCGCCGTGCTGAAACCGGCCCGAAAGATGAGCTCCAGCGCCTCCCGATCGCTCATTTCGGCCGCTTCTTTTTCGGTGATGAGTCCCTTTTCCAGCGCTTTGGCTTTGAGTTTTTGCGGATCTATGCCGGCGCCGTCGTCTTCGATTTCGATGACGATGTGGTTGCCCTCCTGCGAGGCGGCCAGCCGAATGCGGCCGGTGGGCGATTTGCCCCGAGCGCGGCGCGTTTCGGGATCCTCGATGCCGTGGTCGGCGGCATTTCGGACCAGGTGTACCAGGGGATCGCTGATCTCTTCGATGAGCGACTTGTCCAGCTCGGTCTCCTCGCCTTCGATGACCAGCTCAATCTGTTTGTTGAACTCGCGGGCCAGGTCGCGTACCAGTCGTGGGAATTTGTTAAATACGCGGCCGATCTGCACCATGCGCGTGTGCATGACGGCCGACTGCAGCTCAGTGGTAATGAAGTCGATCTGAGTGGTCGTGTCGGCCAGCTCACGGAGCAACTCGGCGTTGTCGCCGTCGGTGCCCAGCTCGCTGAGAAGCTGCAGCAATCGGTTGCGGCCCAGCACCAGCTCGCCCACCAGGTCCATGAGGTTGTCGAGGCGGCGCACCTCGACGCGGATCGTCTCAGTACTCTGATCGCGACGGGCGGCTTGGCCGCTGCCCGACGGTTTAGAAGCAGATGCGGCGGACGCGGACGAATCGGACGTCGGTGTCGAAGATGGGGCAGCGGATGAAGAAGACGGCGCCGACGAAGTAGGTTCGGCAGTCGGGGTTTCAGAGCGGCTCGGGGCAGGTTTGCCCTCGGCAATCGCCCGAAGCCTTTCGATGGCGGCAGTGATGGGCAGCGGTTGCAGTTTACGCGTTTCGACCTGCTGGAGGAGTTGTTTCATGAGGTCGAAGGCTTCGAAGAGGACGTCCATCATGGCGGGGTCAAAGGCGAGCGTGCCTTTGCGGAGGCGGTTGAGGACGTCCTCGAAGTGGTGGGCCAGGAGGCTGAGTTGTTCGAGGCTGAGG
>WFPM01000214.1 GCA_015487635.1 Rhodothermus sp. | reverse complement strand
TCGTAGGCCAGATCGAACGTCGTGGTGAGCTGCGGAGAGACGACCGGCTCGGCCGGAAGTCGCGAGACGCCGTAGGTGATCACCGTGTCGGAGGGCGCGTCGAGCGGTGGAAAGCGAAAGCCCCACGTGCGGCCGCCGTCGGTGGAAAAGACCAGCCCCACGGCCTCGAACACGTCGTCGTCCACGCCGTCGCCGTTCAGATCGGCCAGATAGCGCGTGCCCAGGCTGGCCCAGACCGTGTCGCCCACCACCAGCAGGGCATAGACGCGTCCGCGCCCCTGCGTAATCGAATCGACCTCGGCGCGATACCAAGTCTGTCCGCCGTCGAAAGTCAGGTCCAGTCGCGGCCCCACCCAGAGCGAGTCGCCCCGGACGGCCAGGTTGCTGACGAAGTTTTCGGCGATGCCCGGCACCGGAATCAGCTCGGCCACGCGCCGGCCCCAGTCGGCCTTCGACTGGGCCCATCCGTCGCCAAACCACAGGCCCAGCAGCAGCCCTGTCCAGACCAGCCGTTTACTCCACGACCACATGACGGCGTACCTCTTCGCTGGTGAGTCCGGTTCGATCGATGGCCTGGAAGACGAACGTGTAGGTGCCCGGCACGTTGTCGCTGGCCAGCGAAAGCGTCATGGTAAACAGCCCGTCGCCGGCCACCGCATCGCCGCTGTTGGGGATGCCGCCGCAGACGCCCTCGCCCCCATCGTCGCACAGCAGGATCGGCGCGCCGTTGTTGACGCGCAGCTCCACGCGCAGAATGTTCTCCAGGCCGTCAGGGTCCGACACCCGCGCCACCACCTGGAAGATGACGGGCGGCTCGCCGGGTACCGGACGCCGGAGCGTATCGGGCACCTGCACTTCCTCGATCACAGGCGGGCCGCCGGTCGCCCAGAACCAGAGCGTGCCGCGCACCTGGTTGCTCAGGCGCTCCTCGTCGTCCACGGCATAGACGAGCACCGTGTAGGGTCCCACCTGCGCCCGATGCAGCCGGAGCGTCGTTTCGCCCACATATCGATCGGTGCCGACCGCCTCCAGCGTGCCTGTGGCTACCGGCTCGGTGGTGTTCAGCGGGGCCCGCACGACGAACACCACGCGGGCAATCCGGCCGTCCGGATCGCGCGCCGTCACCGCCAGCGAAAGCGGGATGAGCGCCGTATCACCCCGGATTTGCTCCGCCGGCAGCGTATTGAAATCGACCGAGTCCGGCGCAAAGGAAAGGTCCGAAACCACCGGGGGACGTCCCTCCAGCGAGGGCGCCCCCGGAAGCACATCGCATCCCCAGAGCAACCCGCCCGCCAGTCCCAGCAACCAGAAGACGTGTCGCATCGACACCGCTCCGTCCGTCTGTTCAGCAGCCTGCGTGGTACCGAAGCGTCATAGGCGCGGGCGGATCGTTTCTGCAAAGATAAAAAATGCAGCGATGCAATGCACCATCAGATCAGGTACAGCGGTCGAATGCTGAAGCAGAGCACGAAGATCGCGATGGCCACCCAGCCCAGCGCCCGTTGCATACGCGAAAGCGGTACCCGGTACCAGACGGGCGGGTGATCGACCCGGATCAGGTACAGGATGATCAGGCTCCAGAGGAACCAGCCGCTGTGCCCCATCCAGCCGACAAGGCCGGCCATGCGGGGGGCCAGCGCGGCCAGCACCATCAGGCCCAGCAGTACGGGCGCCACGATGCGGTGATCGCCGTCGAACAGCCGGTGCAGGTACAGGTAGAGCACCAGCGCCAGTCCGAACCAGGCGGCCGGTTCCAGCCACCAGATGCCCTCCTGCAGCAGGGGCGGAAGCGTCTCCAGCGCAAAGCCGATCGTGGCCGACACGAGCAGCAGCAGCACGAAGGCACGGGCCAGCCGTCGGTGCCAGCGCCGCCCGAACAGCGCGTAAAGCACGTGCCCGCCGTCGAGCTGGCCCACCGGCAGCAGATTCAGTGCCGTAAAAAACAGCCCCAGCCAGGCGGCGAACAGCGTGGGGTAGTGGTACAGTTCGTACATGGGCGGCACGTTCGGGAAAAAACGGGCCAGCGTGTCGAACAGCAGCGTGTGGCCCAGCACGAGCGTGACGCCTGCCGGATCTTCGGAGGGCAGTGGGGCGGACGGAAAGCGTCCGTGCGCCAGGATGTAGGCTTTGAGCGCCTCGTGGCCGGGCACGTCCAGCAGGTAGGTAGGCGGCGGGAGCGTCAGCAGTGCATAGATCAGCACGATGAGCGCCACGACGAACCCGGCCAGCGGTCCGGCCACGCCGATGTCGAAGAGCGAGCGCGTGTCGGGAATCGGCTCCCGGATGCGGATAACGGCGCCGAACGTCCCGATCCCGTTGAACGGAAACGGAATGTAGTAGGGCAGCGTGGTGTCGATCCGGTGGCGGCGGGCGGCCAGGTAGTGGCCGAACTCGTGCACGGTCAGGATCAGCAGCAGCGGCAGGCTGAAGCGCAGCCCGTCGGCCAAGAGCGCCCCGTAGCCCGTCTGTTCATAGAGCAACCAGCGGCCGGCCCAGTCGGGCCAGGTCAACGTCGTTGAAAGCAGCGTCAGTACAAACAGCAGCAGATGTAGCCACACCCGCTGCGGCCGTCGCCGCGGTGCCTCGGCTACCTCAGCCCACCGGATGCCTGGAATCGGCTCCAACGGTACCTCCAACTTCGTTCGACATCGACCCGCTCATACGATCCGGCCGCCCAAAAGCTTCCATGCGCTCAGCGCAGCGCCGCCAGTCCGGCCTCAATGCGCCGCATGGCTTCAACCAGGTTCTCCATCGACGCGGCATAGGAGATGCGCACGCCGTTCGGATCGCCGAAGGCCTGTCCGGGCACCAGCGCCACGTGGCACTGCTCCAGCAGGTACAGGCAGAGCGCTTCGCTGTCGGTGATCGCCCGGCCGTCCGGCGTGCGCCGCCCGTAGAAGGCCGAAACCTGCGGAAAGAGATAGAACGCCCCTTCCGGTTTCGGGCAGGTGATGCCTTCGATGGCCTGCAGCCGCGCCAGCACGAAGTCGCGCCGTTGGCGGAAGGCGGCCACCATTTCCCGGATCGGCTCCTTGTCCATCTGCAGCGCGGCCAGCCCGGCCTTCTGCGAGATGCTGCACGGTGCTGAGGTGTACTGACTCTGCACCTTGGCCGCCGCTTTGACGATGGGGCGCTCGGCCGCCAGGTACCCGAGCCGCCAGCCCGTCATGGCAAATCCCTTCGAGAAGCCATTCACCGTGATCGTCCGCGCCTTCATGCCGGGCAGGCTTGCAAACGAGACGTGCTGCGCATCGAACAGAATGTACTCGTAGATCTCATCCGAGAGCACATAGACGTGCTCGTGGCGGCGCAGCACGTCGGCCAATGCCGCCAGCTCCTCGGGTGTGTAGACCGTCCCCGTCGGGTTCGAGGGTGAGCAGAGGATGAGCAGGCGCGTGCGCTCGGTAATGGCCGCCTCCAGTTGCTCCGGCGTCAGGCGGTAGCCGGTTTCGACCGAGGTAGGCAGAATGACCGGCCTGGCGCCGGCCAGTCGGACCATCTCGGGGTAGCTGACCCAGTAGGGCGCCGGGATCAGCACTTCGTCTTCGGGCCGGCAGAGCACCTCGATGGCCATCGCCACGGCCTGCTTGGCCCCGTTTGTGCAGAGAATCTGATCCGGCTCATAGGTCAGCCCGTTCTCCTCGGCCAGTTTGCGGCAGATGGCCTCGCGGAGCTCGAGCATGCCCGCATTTTCCGTGTAGTGCGTAAAACCTTCCCGGATGGCCTGAACGGCGGCCTCTGCGATCGGCGCCGGCGTGTCGAAATCCGGCTCACCGGCACTCAGACTGATGACCGGCTTGCCTTCGCGACGCAACTGCTTGGCCCGCGCCGTCATGGCCAGTGTAGCCGACGGCTGCACGGCCATCACCCGGGGATTGAACGCGTCGAGCTCAGACGACATGGACGACGGCAGACGTTACGTGAGCATTTTTGATACAAAGATTTGCGCGGAAAGTTAAACGTAAAACGTGCCGGCTTCAACGGGAGGCACGTTTCTTCCGCAGCGCTTCAACAACGGGCGGCGGCACAAACAGGCTGACGTCGCCGCCCCAGCGATGGATTTCGCGCACGATCGACGAGCTGATCATTGCGTATTCTTCGGAGGTCATCAGAAAAACCGTTTCCAGCTCGGGGTACAGGCGGCGGTTGGCAAACGCCATCCGAAATTCGTACTCAAAATCGCTCACCTGGCGCAGCCCGCGCACCAGGGCCGTGGCGCCTCGTGCCCGCGCATGCTCGACCAGCAGTCCCTCGAAGGCCACTACCTCGACGCGGTCCAGGTGCGCCGTGCACTGGCGGATCAGCTCGCAGCGTTCTTCAATGGAAAACAGCGGCTCTTTGCCGATGTTAACCGCCACGGTCACCTCCACCCGATCGAAAATGCGCAGTGCCCGTTCGACGATGTCCAGATGGCCGTAGGTGAACGGATCGAATGAGCCGGGGTAGAGGGCCAGACATTCGCGCATGGGCATCAGCGTTCGACGGGTTGCGGACGAAAGACCGAGACGATCGTGCGGCCGTAGCGCCGGCTGGTGTCCAGGTGAGGATGTCCTTCGAAGTTATGGCGCTTGTCGTGCTCAAGCACGAACAGGCCGTGCGGCTTCAGGTGGGGAAACGCCAGCTCCGGAAGCTGCGGCAGCTCGGGCAGATCGTAGGGCGGGTCGGCCAGGATCAGGTCGAACGACGGTCCACTGTAACGGCGCAGGTACTCGACGGCGTCACCCCGAATGAATTCGCAGGCTTCCTCGACGCCCAGCGCTCGCGCGTTTTCCCGGGCGCAGGCCAGAACCGGTCCCTGCAGTTCGACGAACGTAACGGCCACGGCGCCCCGGCTGATGGCCTCCAGTCCGAGCGCGCCAGTGCCGGCAAACAGATCGAGCACATCGGCCCCTTCCAGGTCCATCCGGCTTTCGACCAGATGGAAGAGCGATTCGCGCGTGCGGTCGGTGGTGGGGCGCGTCAGGTGTCCTTTCGGTGCCCGCAGCGTCTTACGGCGGAATCGTCCGGCAATGATCCGCATGGCGACGTCTCCTCGCTCAGGTTAAGGCAACCCCGATGCAGGGCACGTACGCCACGGCTTCCGCCGGGTTCAACGCGTTCGGGTCCAGCGTGGTCAGCACCACGGGATTGAGCAGTACGGACTCCACCGGAAACAGCGACCGGAGCTGCTCCGAGAGCGTGGCGGGCACGTGCGTGCCGTAGAGTGCCACCTGCTCGACCATGACCGCACTCAGCCCGAGCCGATGCAGGAGCGCCATGCAGAAATAGGCCACGTCTTCGGTTCCGGGCGCGAAGTGACTCAGGTACCAGTGGCCCCGGCGGCAGAGCGTAAACTCGGTGTGCGTCTCGTAGCAACCGATGCCCAGCGCAATCTCGGGCGGCACGCCGGGCTCCGGCGCGGGCAGACGCCGCAGTGCTTCGGCCGCACCGGCCGTACTGAGCCGGATGCGGTGTCGGCGGCAGGGTGCCTGCTGGAGCACGCGTTCCAGATGCGCCTGCACGTGGCGGGGCAGTACGAGCACCTGATACCAGCGCGCCCGTTCGTCTTCCGGCAGCGGCTGGTGCATGCCAGGCTCGGCGTGCAGATGCAGCGTCTCGGCAGGCCGACCGGTAATCCAGGAAGCCTCGGCGAGCAGGCGATCGTGCAGTGCGTCCGGCTCGAGCGTTTCGGGCTGCAGGCTGGCGAAAGCCGTCACGCCGTGGGCAGGGTGCAGCGCCACGTCCAGTTCGTCGGCAACCAGGCCGGCCAGCACGTCCCGCAGCGCCTCGCCCACGATGTCCAGGTAGCGCGGTGCCTCGGCCTGCAGCTCGTCCAGCACGCCAAAGTCGAAGTCGCAGCTTCCCAGCCGCAGGAGCTGATAGCGATCGCCGCGTCGCTCCAGTTCGGCGTAGCGCAGGACCGCGTCGTGCAGTTCAATTCCCGCCCGTGCCCGGTCTTCCATAAGCCAGCGCTCCTGGCCGCCTGCCGACGGCCTTATTCCCAACTGGCCGCGTTCAGCTTCGTCACATCGGGTTCCAGCGAACCGATGTAGTCGTCCGAGGCCGGATCTTTCAGATAGTAGATCTCCACGCGGCCCGTATCGTTGACGACATACTCGAATTTGCCGTCACGCGGCGAGTAGATCAGCGAATCTAGGTTGAAGCCGGGCCCGAAGATGCTGTCGGCCTTGGCCATCATAAACGAATCCTGGCGGATCCAGGCCACCAGCGAATCGAGCGTCGGCGGATAGTGATCGTACAGCAACTCGTAACGAATCAGGGCCGTGCGGATGTCACTCATGCGGTCGCGCGTCAGGCGCGTCAACTCCTGTTCACGCTTCACCGCCTTGTAGGGCTCGGTGATCGACAGGTACAGGTAATACGCCAGGATCACGATCACCACACCCAGCACAATCTGGAGAACAATGCGCGTAATCTGACCACGGGTAGCCATGCGTCGCGTGCTCCTCTGATGACTGAATCGGTTCGTTGCGGATAGAAAAAAACGACATGGGAGACCATGTCGGCTCCGAAAATACAGGACGCGCCTGCGAAATGCAACCACTTTCTTTTCACAGGCGTGCCTCTCTGGGCACTTTGCAACCCGCCTGCATTCGCGCCGGTTAAAGGAGCCGTCCGGAAAAAACCAGCAGCAAGCCTGCCGTGACCCGCCTGCTTGTCAACATCGACCACGTAGCCACGCTGCGCAATGCCCGGCGCGAGACCTTTCCCGATCCGGTGCAGGCGGCCGTGTTGTGCGAGCTGGCCGGTGCCGACGGGATCGTCTTTCACCTGCGGGAAGACCGGCGACACATCACCGACCGCGACGTCTTCCGCCTGAAGGACGTGGTGCAGGGCAAGCTGGACTTCGAACTGTCCACCAACGAAGAGATCGTGTCGATCTGCTGTCAGGTGCGGCCGCACCTGGCCACGCTGGTGCCCGAGCGCCGGGAAGAGATCACCACCGAAGGGGGGCTGGACGTGCCCGCCAATCGGGCCCGCCTGCAGGAGGTCATTCCCCGTCTGTTCGATGCCGGCATTGAAGAAGTGGCCCTGTTCGTCGATCCGGATCCCCGCCAGATCGAAGCGGCCCGCGCGGTGGGTGCCAATGCCATCGAGCTGCACACAGGCGACTTTGCCAACGCGCCTACCGAGGCGGCCCGCCGCGCCGAAGCCGAAAAGCTGGCCGCCGCCGCCCGCGTGGCGCACGAACTGGGCCTGCAGGTTCACGCCGGACATGGCCTAAACTACCACAACTATCCTCTCTTTCGCGAAACCGTCCCCCACGTCCACGAAGTGTCGATCGGCTTTGCCATCATCGCCCGGGCCGTGCTGGTGGGGCTGGAAACCGCCGTGCGCGAAATGCGTCGGCTTGTGAAGGGTTACTGATTCATACGCCATGGAACCGGAAAAGACACCATCACAACCCTCACTGCTGATCGATCCCTCGCAGCTCCCGCCCGACCATCGAAGCGGCTACGTCGCCATCGTGGGCAAGCCCAACGTGGGCAAAAGCACCCTGATGAACGCCCTGCTGGGCCACAAGCTGTCGATCGTCACGCCCAAGCCGCAAACGACCCGCCATCGCGTGCTGGGCATTCTCTCGGGCGATACCTACCAGATCGTCTTTCTGGACACGCCCGGCGTGCTCAAAAAGACCCGCTACAAGCTCCACGAGCACATGCTCCGTACCGTCGATCGGGCGGTGGCCGATGCCGATCTCGTGCTGTTCATGGCCGAAGCCACGCAGAAGGCACCCGACACGACCAGCCTGGGCCATCTGGGAGATCGCCCCGCCATTCTGGCCCTCAACAAAATGGACCTGGTGCGTAACCAGGAGCAGGTGCTGCCGCTTGTGGACGCCTACATGAAATTGCACCCGTTCGAGGCGGTGGTGCCCATTTCGGCGCTGACCGGCTACAACCTCGACGTGCTGCTCCGGGAAATCATTCATCACCTGCCGCCGGGCCCGCCGTTTTATCCCAAGGACCAACTCAGCGAACATCCGGAGCGCTTTTTCGTGGCCGAGATCATCCGGGAGAAGATTTTCGAGCAGTTCCGCGAAGAGATTCCCTACGCGACGCAGGTCAACATTGTGGACTACAAAGAGCGGCCGGAAGGCAAAGATTTCATCGACGCCGAAATTATCGTTGAGCGTCCCACGCAGAAGGCCATTCTGATCGGCAAGGGCGGCCAGGCGCTCAAGCGGCTGGGCACGGCGGCCCGTCAGGAAATTGAGGCGTTTCTGGGACGGCCGGTTTACCTGCAACTGCACGTCAAGGTGCGCGAGGACTGGCGCAACCGCGATCGACTGCTGCGCTCCTACGGCTACTGAACTATCGTTTCCGCCGCGACCATCTGCACGCCCAACCCGACCGCCACGGCTTCCTGCAGCGGTTCCGGGACGAAGGCGCGATCGATCCGATGCACCGAAAAGCTCCGGCGGCGGGGATAGGTGCGGCGCAGCTCCAGAAAGCGTTCGGCGCGTTGCTCCGGCGTACCGTTCTGCATGACGATCCGGAAACGGGCATCGTCGGCGGCAATGTCGTACATCTGGCGCACCAGCTCAGCGAGCCAGTGCGTTTCGGGTAGCCGGGGATCGGGAGGGATCAGGTCCAGCCGATCGCCGGGCTGGGGTTGCAGCAATGCACTGTCGTCCGCCTGGAGCGGCAAGTTCAGATGCCGGGCCAGTGCTTCGGCCAGCATAAGCGTGGCCCGTACCTTGCCGTCATAGGAGTGTCCGGCGATGTGTGGCGTGGCGATGTCCACACGGGCAACCAGCTCTGGATCGGGTGCCGGTTCATTTTCCCAGACGTCCAGCACGATCGCCTCCGGATGCCCCTGCCGCCGGGCTTCCAGCAAAGCCCCTCCGTCCACGACGGCCCCGCGCGACGTGTTCAGCAGCCAGGCCGACGGGCGCATGCGGGACAGCGCCGCTGCGTCGATCAGGTGATAGGTGGCATGTGGACCGGTGCGCGTCAGCGGCACGTGCAGCGTCACGATGTCAGTTTCGGCCAGAATAGTATCGAACGATACGAAGTCGGTACGGCCGGTTTGCTCGGCCAGCGGCGGATCGCAGCAGAGCACTTCCAGGCCCAGCGCGGGCAGCCGGCGGGCCAGCCTTCCGCCAATGTTACCGCAACCGACAATACCGGCCACCCGTCCCCGCAGCGACACTCCCCGTCGCACGGCCAACTCCAGCAGCGCCGCCAGCACGTACTCGACGACGGCGTCCGCATTGGCCCCGGGCGCATGGGCAAACGCAATGCCCCGCTTCTGCAGATAGGCCAGATCGACGTGATCGATTCCGCTGGTGGCCGATCCCACGAACTGCACGCGGCTGCCCTCCAGCAGGGCCGCATCGACGCGCGTCACGCTGCGCACCAGCAACACGTCGCAGTTGCGCACCGTGTCCGGCGTAATCTGATCGGCGGGCAATGGCCGCACAACCCCGAACCCCCTGAACGCCTCATGCGCAAAGGGGATGTTCTCGTCGGCAACGATGCGCAGGGGGCGCTGCAGCCCGGGGTGCAGCAACATGGGTCCGGCCACCGCTTGCGATTGCCTAAAGGTACGAAGGAAATGCCCCGGACGCCAGAGGCCGTCTCCTTTTCAGGGCGCAGCTTATCGCTGTTGCTTACAAAGGTGGCATGGTGGCTGTCCGGTGCCCGACTGTTCATGTTCAGCGTACCCTGTCCGCCGTAGAGGTAGGCCACGACGCGCGGGGGACCGCCCGCTGCTGACAACGACAGTTCTGTACATCGGCACAGGTTTTGAGGAAAGGATTGGTGTGCATTCACCGGATTTTCGCTACATGCTTACCGATATTTGGCATTTAGGGAAACTACCGACGTGTTGCGTCATTAGTGCTGTCAAAGGCTGCCGGGTCGTCAACAGGCAGATTCATCACAGCCGCGGGCTGTCTGGCTGTTGACGGCTCGGCTTGTTTTATGAACCAACCCGGTACGACTATGAGAAGCAGGCGAACAGCAGGCTTATTGCTGCTGGCGCTGCTCCTGCTGATGACCGGCGTTCTGACATTCCATACGAATCTGCTGATGGGGGATACAACGCCCTTGATGCGCGAGGATACAACCGCTGTGTATAGAGAGTTGGATTCGCTCCAGGCGGTACGGGCGCACCTGATCCGGCTGGGTGCGCGCCGGCTGCCGCCGGTGCCCCCCGAAGCAATCGACTCGGAGACGCTCTGGCTGGCGCGGGTCATCTACTCCGAGACGAAGCGTCCCGAAGAAATGGAACTGGTGGCCTGGGTGGTTCGCAACCGCGTCGAGACGCGGTATCGTGGCAGGACCACCTATCGGGATGTGGTGCTCGATCCGTTTCAGTTCAGCGCATTCATTCCCTACAACCCGCGCCGGTACTATTACATGCGCCTGACACCCTATTCCAGAGCGCCCGGCTGGCAGCAGGCGCTCAGCATCGCCTACTACGTGCGCTTTGCGGATACGACGCATCGGCCGTTTTCCATCCGCACACGCCACTTTTACAGCGAGCAGTCTATGACCGGCCGCCTGCTGCCCGTCTGGGCCGAGGGCGTCCATCCCGTGCAGCCGATGCGCTACCGGGTGGACGAGCGGCGCTTTCGGTTTTACGAAGATATTTCCTGATAACCTATCGGCTCCTCCGTAACTTGAGGGTCCGCGCCACGCGGTGCGGACCTTTTTTATTTGCCGACCAAAGCTTTCCGGAGTGCCATGATACGCCGCCTGCCCTCTTTTCTACTGGTTGCTTTTCTGCTGGTCCCTGCCTGCCGGCAGACCGAGTCGGGACCGGAGATCGTCGAATATCCGCGCGAAGGGCTTTTCGTGCCCGAACCGCCACCCGAGTACCGGGCCGAAGGAATTCGGATCGCAACGCTCAACACGTTCTTCCTGTTCGACGGCTACGGCGACGAAGGCCAGGCCGACTTTCCGCACAAGGGCAATCCCGAAGCGGCGCGCCGCCATCGCGCACGCATTGCACAGGTGCTGCGCATGATCAACGCGGATCTCGTCGTCCTGCAGGAGGTAGAAAACGAAGCGGTGCTCCGGCGCATGGTGGCCGAGGACCTGCCCGATCTGAACTACGAGGTGCATTTTGTGCAGGGCCACGACACGTTCACCGGGCAGGATGTGGCCGTGCTGTCCCGCCTTCCCGTCGAAAAGATCGGCCGCACCGAGGAGCGCGTGCCGGTAGAAGGGACCGATGACACCTACGGCGTAAGCAAAAACATCTGGGTGCGGCTCTACCTGGGCGATCTGCCCACCACGATCATTGGCGTGCATTTTCTGGCCCGGCCGGACGACCCGCGTCGCAAACCCCGCCGTGAGGCCCAGGCCGAGGTCATTCGCCGGCTGGTCGAACGCGAACTGGCCGCCGGACGCGCCGTGGCCGTAATCGGCGACTTTAACGACTACGACAACGAAGTACCCGATCTAAACGGCCACCGGTCGATCACCCGCACGCTGGCGCTGGTCAAAGCAGCCGGACCAGGACCCGACGACGACCTTTACAACGTGATGGCCGAGGTACCCCGGCACGACCGCTTCACCGTTTTCTACGACGCCGACAAAGACGGGCAGGTAGAATGGCCGGAACTGGCCGCCATCGACCACGTGTTGCTTTCGCCCCGGCTCCGTGCTCGCCTGCGCGAGGTGCACTATGTGCAGGCCTATGACCCGCGCACCGTCACCGACCACTTTCCCGTAGTAGTCACGCTGGCTCCTCGCTAAAAAGCAGAAGGCCGCTCCAGTGCAGAAGCGGCCTTCTTTTCGCAGATTACCGCGGGACTACAGCGCTACCCCCACGCGCAACATTACTACGTTCAGGTGCTGGCGGGCGTCGGGATTGATCTCGATCCCGGCCACCTCGAACCCGTCGGTAAACTCCGTCACGCCGAACGTGTACTGCAACTCCGGATAAAGCCGCAGGCCCAGCAGGTTCACCTCCACGCCGACCCCCAGGCTACCGGCCAGACTGAATTCGCTTAGGTTATCTTTGATTTCCTCGTCGGCGCCGGACGGAAAGCGCAGCACCGGACCCGCCATCACGTATGGCGTCAGGAACGGCAGCGTCATCCGGTAGCGCACATCGATGGGAATCTCCAGCAGTGACACGTCAAATCCTTCCGGGACCGGTTGACCGGAGAGGTCTTCGCGAAACCCCTGATACAGGGCGCCAGCGTCCATGTAGCGTAATCCGGGGCGAATGGCTATCGGCCCCAGCGGCAGATCGAACCAGACAGCTACATGCCAGCCCTGACTGTTGTCGAACGTTGCCTTTGCATCGCCGGTTTTAATGTCGCTGAGCCGGTTGAAGTTGAGTCCTACCGAGACGCCCAACTGTGCCCGTGCCGCGGTCGGTAACGCAAGCAGCAGCAAAAGCAACCCATACGGAAAGAAACGCGAAGCAACCGTCTGTCTGACCATAAGCTTGCCCATTCCGGTTTGGTGAATGATTACGTCTGTGGTGCAACCTGAACCCTCGTGTCGGGTTCATGCTAACACGCCGCCTTGAGAAAATACCACCCGCCATCCCCATGCGCATCGGAATTTCCTGCTACCCGGTCTACGGAGGCAGTGGCGTGGTGGCCACCGAGCTGGGCAAAGCCCTGGCCGCCCGCGGCCACGAAATTCATTTTATCGCATACTCCATGCCGTTTCGGCTCTCGCACATCACCGAGCGCATCTATTTTCACGAAGTCAACGTCAACACCTATCCGCTTTTCGAATATCCGCCATATGATCTGGCGCTGACCAGTAAGATGGTGGACGTGGTCAAATACGAAAAGCTGGACCTGCTGCACGTCCACTACGCGATCCCACACGCCACCAGCGCTGTCCTGGCCCGCCAGATTCTGGAAAAACAGGGGCTCTACGTGCCGGTCATTACCACGCTGCACGGCACCGACATCACGATCGTGGGGCAGGATCCGTCGTTCAACCCGGTGGTCACCTATTCGATCAATGAATCGGACGGGGTCACGGCCGTTTCCGACTACCTGCGCTGCGAAACGCTCACGCACTTCGAGATTACCCGCCCCATCGAGGTCATCCCCAACTTCGTCAACACGCGGCGCTTTCGCCGGCTGAATAAGCTGCACTTCAAGCAGGCACTGTGCCCGCACGGCGAGAAGGTGATCGTGCACGTGTCCAACTTTCGGCCGGTCAAGCGCGTGCCCGAAGTGGTGCGCGTCTTCCACCGGCTCCGGCAGGAAAGGCTGGCCGTCAAGCTGCTGCTGGTGGGCGACGGGCCCGACCGCGTCCCCACCGAGCACCTGGCCCGCGAGCTGGGCGTCTACGACGACGTGCGTTTTCTGGGCAAGCAGGACCCCGTCGAGGAGATCCTTTCCATCGCCGACGTCTTTCTGATGCCCAGCGGCTCCGAGACGTTTGGTCTGGCCGCGCTCGAGGCGATGGCCTGTGGCGTGCCCGTCGTGGCCAGCAACATCGGCGGCCTGCCCGAGCTGGTCGTCGACGGCGAAACCGGCTTTCTGTGTCCACTGGGCGACCTGGACGCTTTCACCGAACGCACACGCCGCATTCTTACCGACGACGAACTCCGGGCGCGCATGAGCCGGGCCGCCCGCCGCCGCGCCGTGGAACATTTCGACACGGAGCGCATCGTTCCCCGCTACGAAGCCTACTACGAGCAGGTGCTGGCCCAGGTCGCACCCCGCATGGTCTGACGATCATGGCGCATCTGATCAGCCGTAAAAAGCCGGCCTACCCGATTAGCGACTACCTGCGCAGCTATCTGGAGCGCTACGGCCGCATCTACGACGGCGGCATCCGCTACGACGACCTGCTCCGCTATAACAACGCCATCCCATTCTACGACGAGCAGGGCCGCGATACGCTCTGGTCCACGGTCTTCTATCCGGAACTGGAGCAGAAGGAAATCCACGACCGCCTGCGGCTCACCTACGCGCTCCTGAAAGCAGACGGCGACTTCTCCATCGCCGATCATCTCTACATCGACCGCATCGATCTGTGCCTCTACGGCAACACCTCACCGTTCCGCGTGCGCATCGTCAACGCCCTCAACGACAACTTCGACTACTTCTACGTCAAGCGCGTCGATGCCAACCGCATCTACGGGCTCGAGCTGGAGCACATTCTCTCGCCCAACCGCATCAACTATTTCATCTGGGGCGACACGATCATCGAAGAGCACATCATCGGCATCCCCGGCGACGACTTCCTTAAAGACCACATGCCGACGAACCGGTTCGACCAGGTGCGGCTGGCCAAAGAGTTCGTCAAGTTCAACGAGCGCTGCTTCGTGCGACTGCTGGGCGACATGCACGCGGGCAACTTCGTCATCGACGGCACGCCCGATCTCGAAAAGTGGCACTACCGGATCCGGCCGATCGACTTCGACCAGCAGAGCCACCACTGGCGCATGGAGGTCTACCTGCCCGAATGTTTTCCACAGAATACGCCCTTCATGGAACTGGTGGCCGAGTACCTGCCCGAAGAGACGATCATTCAGTACCAGAAAGAGGAACGCGCGCTGATTGCCAACCGGATGCGCGTCTCGCACGGCCGCTTCCAGGCGCTCATGGAAGTGATGCAGGAAGACCTGATCGCGCCCGAGGAGAACGTCCGCCGCCTGGGTGCGCAGCTGGCCGAACACTACGGCGACGCCCGCTTCGAACGCTGCCTGACCATGGGCGAACTGGTGTGGTGCTCCACGCAGATCGTGCTCGAGCGGAGCCGTCCGGCCTCGGTGGCCTTCTACCTCCGGGCCGCCATGGGCCACCCCTGAGTACACGGCGGTGTATCCTGCCGGATAAACGGCTGACCTCGCTGCAGAACGGACCACTGTGTCCGCCGACACTTCGCTCGTGCCTAACTACAACAGCCGAAAGGGCGTCTGCCGCGATTTCCGGAAGTGAAAGCAAAAACGGACGCGCGTGGCGGCACTCTTCGTCACAGTGGAAAAGCACCGGTCAGAAACGGATTGTACTGCCGCTCCTGCCCGATCGTGGTCTCGGGTCCGTGTCCCGGATAGACGCGCGTGTCGTCGCCCAGCGGAACCAACTTCTGAAAGATCGACTGCATGAGCACAGGCAGGCTGCCACCGGGCAGGTCGGTGCGTCCGATCGATCCCTGAAAGAGCACGTCGCCCACGATCACCAGTTCATGTTGCTCATCATAGAAGCTGATGGAGCCCGGCGAATGGCCCGGTGTGTGCAACACCGTCCAGGTGGTCTGGCCGAACGTGATCGTATCGCCTTCGTCCAGAAAGCCTTCCGGCGGCGGGGGTGGCTCGACCGGCACGCCGAAGAACTGTCCCTGTGCTTCGGCCTGCTCCAGGAACGACACGTCGGCCCGGTGCATCCAGAAGCCTTTGCCCGCATACTCGCTGAAAAACCGGCATCCGAAGATGTGATCGATATGGCCGTGCGTCAGCAGCAGATGGCGCAGGCGCAATCCGTTGCGTTCCAGGTAATCGACCACGGCCTGCTGCTCGGCACGTGTGTGGCAGGACGGATCGACCAGCACGGCCTCGTCGCCGTCGTGACAGATGTAACAGTTCGTCTGAAACGGATTGAACGTGAAGCGATGAATTTTCATGGCGCCGGTCTGTCGCGTTTCAAGCAAACTTATCACGCGGGCGGCGCTTTTGAAAGCGGCTGACCGGTTTTTCACGCAGCATCCGGCACGAAGCGGAACATCTCCGGGGCGTTTCCGTGCTGCTTAGGCCATCGACCGGAGGGACACGACATCGTACGTATGGGGCGGTTTGCGCTGTTTTCGGTCGGGCTCGTGCTGCTGACGCTGGCCATCGACGGGTACGTGTATGTGAACTGGCGTCGCTTTGCCCGACCCCGACCGACGCTGCGCTGGACGCTTGCCATCTACCGGGTGCTGCTGTGGACGATGCCGCTGGCGCTGCCGGGCTACTTTCTGCTGTTTCGCTGGTGGGAGGTGGAGCCCAAGCTGGCCCGGGCCCTGTTTTTTGGCTTCTGGGCCTTCTATTACGTACCCAAAGTGCCCATCGCGCTGGTGTTGCTGCTGAAAGACGGCATGCGGCTGTTCGCTCGCCTGACCGCGCGCCTACGTCCGACACCTCTGGCGTCTGCCCCGACAAACCCTGCCCGCCGCATGAGTCGCGCCGAATTTCTGCAAAAGCTGGGCTGGTCGACCGCCGCCCTGCCCTTTCTGGCCGTCGGACACGGCGTGCTGCGCACGCTGTACGACTTCGCCGTCCATCGTGTGACGCTGCCCGTCCCCGACCTGCCCCGGGCGCTCGACGGGCTGACCATCGGTCAGATTTCGGACCTGCACGCCGGTTCGTTTTTCGACGAGCGGCCGGTCCATGAGGCCGTTGAATTGCTGATGGCGCTCAGGCCCGACCTGATCGTAATCACCGGCGACTACGTCAACCACGACGCCGACGAACTGCCTATCATCCTGCCGGCGCTTCGCAAACTGAAGGCCGAATTGGGCGTCTGGGGCTGCCTGGGCAACCACGACCATTACGCGCATACGCCCGATGTGGTACGACGGCTGCACGAGCAGACCCCGCTGCGGCTGCTCATCAACGCCCACCACACGTTCCAGATCGACGGGGCCCGCCTGCACCTGATCGGCACCGACAATACAGGCTTCCGCCAGCGCTTTGCCGACCTGCCCCGAGCATTGCAGGGCCTGGAGACCGACCCGAACGGCGAAGAATTCCGATTGCTTCTGGCACACGATCCGTCGTTCTGGGACCTGGAGGTGCGGCCCGGCTACCCCGACATCGACCTGATGCTCTGCGGCCACACGCACGGCGGCCAGATCGGCGTCGAGCTGGGTCCGTTGCGCTGGGGACTGGCTCGGCTCGTCTACCAGCGCTGGGCTGGCCTCTACGTGGAACCCGCACTATCCCGCCGGGGACGCCAGTACCTGTACGTCAACCGGGGCGTGGGTACCGTCGGGCCACCGCTCCGGCTGGGCATCCGCCCCGAAATCACGCTGATCACGCTGCGCCGCGCCTGAACGGCCTGCCATGAAGCGGCTCCATCGCATGACGCTCGGCATGTTGCCCGGCCCGTTTCTGGGCTGGTTCGGGACGCTGATGTTTCTGCTCCTCATGCAGTTTCTCATCAAGTACCTGCCCGATCTGGTAGGCAAAGGATTGCCGCTGGGCGTCATCCTGGAACTGATCAGCTACAACCTGGCCTACATGGTGGTGCTGGCCGTGCCCATGGCCACGCTGATCGCCATGATCATGACGTTCGGGCGGCTGGCCGAATCGAACGCCTATCAGGTGATCAAAAGTGCGGGCATCTCGCTGCCGCAACTGACCTGGCCGCTGCTCATCGTGGGCCTACTGCTGACCGGCGGCATGATGTACTTCAACAACCTGATCCTGCCCGAAGCCAACCACCGCGCCCGCAACCTCTGGATCGACATCCAGCGCAAAAAACCTGGTTTCCAGCTACAACCCGGCGTCTTCTACGACGGCATCGAAGGCTACAGCATCCTCGTGCAACACCGCGATCCCGAAACCGACTCGCTTCGGGACGTCACGATTTACGACTACCGCAACGGCGGCGAACATGTCGTGCTGAAGGCGCAACGGGGCCTGCTTCAGCCCATTGCAGGCGGGCGCTTCATCGATCTGATCCTAGAAAACGGCGAATTTCACCGGCTGCGTCGCCTCGAAGGCCGGGAGCGGTACGAGCGGCTGGCGTTTGGCCGCTACCGGTTGCGGCTGGACCTGTCGGACTTCGTGTTCACCCGGAGCCAGGAAGAAGGCTATCGCACCGACCGCACGACGCCCACGCCCCAGATGCTGGCGTTGGTCGATTCGATGGAAGCGGAAGTGCAGCGCAACCGGACGCGCATTCGCCGGCTCCTGTTGCGTGTGCTGGGCGACACGGTAAGCACGGCGCCTGCACCAGAGCTGCCACCTGTACAACAGGCCGCGGCCGACACCGCCCGCCAAGTCGCGCGACCGGCCCTCCAAGGTCTTTCGGAGAGCCAGCGGGCTACGGTGTACGAACTGGCCATGCAGCAGACCCGACGGCTTCAGACAGAAATCGAGGACCTGCAACGTGCAATCCAGTGGACCGAACGCCGGGCCGACCGCTACCGCGTCGAGATCCACAAGAAGTTCTCCATTGCCGTTGCCTGCCTGATCTTTGTGCTTATCGGTATGCCGCTGGGACTGAGCGTGCGCCGGGGCGGCCTGGGCCTGGCCGGCGGACTGGCCCTGGGAATCTTTCTGTTCTACTGGATCACGCTCGTGCAGGGCGAAAAGCTGGCCGACCGGGGCTACCTGGCCCCCTGGCTCGGCATGTGGTTGCCCAATCTGGTGATGGGATTGCTCGGAGTAGCGCTGTTCGTGTACGTTTCGTTCGATCTGCGCGTGACGCGTCCGCTGACCTGGCTGACCCGCAAACTGAAAGCGCTGCGCCATGCTCTATCTCGTCCCTACGCCTATCGGTAACCTGGAAGACCTGACGCTGCGGGCGCTGCGCATTCTGCGCGAGGTAGACCTGATTGCCTGCGAGGACACCCGCACCTCGGCCAAACTGCTCCGGCACTACGGCATCACAACCCCCACCACGAGCTACCATGCCCACAACGAAGCCCACAAAGCGGCCGAGCTGATAGCCCGCATGGAAGCCGGAGCCCGCGTGGCGCTGATCACCGATGCCGGCACGCCCGGCATCAGCGATCCCGGCTTTTACCTGGTGCGCGCATGCCTGCGGCGGCGCATTCCGGTCGTGGCACTGCCGGGCCCGACGGCGTTCGTGCCGGCGCTGGCCGCCAGCGGACTGCCCACTGATCGGTTCGTGTTCGAGGGCTTTCTGCCGACCAAAAAGGGACGCCAGAAACGTCTGGCCGAGCTGGCCGCCGAGCCGCGCACGATCGTGCTGTACGAATCGCCCCACCGGCTACTGCGTACGCTGGACGACCTGGCCCGCGCGCTGGGCGACGAACGCCCGGCCGTCGTGGCCCGCGAGCTGACCAAAACCTTCGAGGAATTCGCGCGGGGCACGCTGCGCACGCTCCACGCGTACTATGCGGCGCAACCGCGCGTTCGGGGCGAGCTGGTGCTCGTGGTGGCCGGAACCGGCTACCGGCCCGATCCCGACTGGCCGCGCGACCGGGCCGTGGTCGTCTCATCCTACACCTCGGAGACCGCCTCATGAGCACACCGGTACCGCTGCGTCTCGACGGAAGCCGGCACTCCGGAAGCGGCACGCTCGTGCGCCAGGCCGTGGCGCTGGCGGCGCTGGTGGGCCGTCCGCTCCATCTCTACAACGTGCGGGCCCGCCGCCGGCCGCCGGGCCTGCGTCCCCAGCACCTGAAGGCCGTCGAGGCCGTGGCCGAGCTGGTCGATGCCCGCCTGGAAGGCGCCGAAGTCGGAAGCCGACGGCTGACGTTCGTGCCCCGACGCCGTCCGCGCGGGGGCACGTACCAGTGGGACATCGGCACGGCCGGCTCCGCCACGCTGCTGGTGCAGACCGTACTGCCCGTGCTGGCCTTCGCCGACGGCCCGAGCCGGGCGCTCATCCGCGGCGGACTGTTTCAGGACTTTGCCCCGACCTACTTTCACCTGCACCATGCGCTGCTGCCCTTGCTGCATCGCATGGGTCTCGAAGCCCGACTGGAAATGCTACGACCGGGCTACGTGCCCCGGGGCGGCGGCGAACTGCTGCTGGAAGTGACGCCACTCCAGGCGCCGCTGCGTCCGCTCCACCTGGAGCAACAGGGACGTCCTGTACGCGTCTTCGGGAGGGCGCTGGCTTCCCACCTGAAGCAGCGCCGCGTGGCCCGGCGCATGGCCGATCGCTGCCGCCAGCGCCTGCTCGAAGCCGGCCTGCCGGAGCCTCACATTGAGACGATCGACGACACGAGCGCCTACCAGCCGGGCGCCGCACTGGCCGTTTTTGTCGAGACCGACACCGGCGCGCTGCTGGGCGCCGATCAGGCCGGTGCACCCGGCCGTCCCTCCGAGGCCATTGCTGACAACGTGGCCCGCATGCTGCTCGAAGACCTGCAGCGTGGCGCCACCGTCGATCGCCACCTGGCCGATCAGCTCCTGCCCTACGTGGCGCTGGCCGACGGGCCGTCCGTTTACCATGTGCCCGAAGTGACCGACCACGTGGCTTCGAGCTGCTGGCTCGTGGAGACGTTTTGCAACGTGGCCGTGGAACTGCAGGGACGCACGCTTTCGGTCGAGGGCAAAGCGCTGCAGCCGACCACCGGCAGGACAGCAACGACTCCCTGACGGCAACCCGCTCTGCAGGGCGGCGTTAGAAAGGCGTTTTTTCGGGAAAAGACCAACCCCTGCCCCGATGCATCGCACGCTGATCGAGCGTTTCGTAGCCGCTGCGGTTTTTCTATACGCGCTGATTCTCTACGGCCTGACCATCGCTCCAACCGTTTCGTTCTGGGATTCCGGCGAGTTCATTGCCAGCGTCTTTGGGCTGGAGGTGATGCATCCGCCGGGTGCGCCCTTCTACATGCTGGTGGCCCGGCTTTTCTCAATGCTGGCGCCCTCACGGGATCTGGTAGCGCTGGCCGTTAACTGGGTCTCGGCACTTTCAAGTGCCGTTACCGTCTTGCTGACCTTTCTGATCATCGTGCGGTTGATCCGTCACTGGCAACCGCCGGCCGATCAACGCACCGGGACGGACGACTTCATCGCGCTGGCGGGCGGTGTGGTGGGCGCCTGCACGTTCGCCGTGACCGATTCGTTCTGGTTCAATGCCGTCGAGGCCGAGGTGTACGCGATGTCCATGCTCTTCACCGCCCTGGTGGTATGGCTGGGGCTGCGGTGGAGCGAACAGGCAGCCGCCGAAGTAGCCACGCTGCGACGCGGCGGGACACTCTCGGGCCTTTCGGCCAACCGTTACCTGGTGCTCATCGCCTACCTGTTCGGACTGGCCATCGGGGTACATCTGCTCAGCCTGCTGGCTCTGTTTTTCGTGGCGCTGCTGGTCTTTTTCACCGAGTTCGAGCGGCCGGAATGGACACCTGCCCGACGCTGGCTGCGCATCTTCGGGGCGCTGGTGGTCTCTTCGATCATCTTTCTGATCATCTATCCCGGTATCATTCAGGAATTGCCCGACTGGGCGGGTAAAAGTGGCGATCCGCTGCTGTTCGGCCTGATGGTGCTGGCGCTGGTCGTGGGCGGCGTCTATTACACGCATCGCCGGCGGAAGCCCGCGGCCAACCTGGCCATGCTCTGCCTGGCAATGATCCTGCTGGGCTATTCGAGCTACGCACTGATCATCATCCGGAGCAGCGTCGATCCACCCATCGACCTGAACGACCCGGAAACCCCGCAATCCTTCGTCTCCTACCTGAAACGCGAGCAGTACGGCGAAACGCCCCTATTGCGCGGACACACCTACAACAACCGGACAGGACAGATCGACCAGTCGCGTCAGGTGCTCTTCCCACGCCGCTGGTCGCCCGACCCGAACCACCTGCGCGTCTACGCCCAGTACGACTCGGACCTGGACTTCTTCCTGCGCTACCAGCTCGGCCACATGTACATCCGCTACTTCCTGTGGAACTTTGTCGGAAAGGCCAGCGACGTGCAGGACGCACCGGCCATCACGGGCTTCCTGCCCGGTGAAAAAGACCTCTACTTCTTCCAGACGCCCAGCGAGCGCGCCTCCCGCAACGTCTACTATGCGCTGCCGCTACTGCTGGGCCTGCTGGGCATGGCCTTCCACTTCAACCACGACTGGCGGCGGGCCTTCAGCGTGCTCGTGCTGTTTCTGGTCACCGGCGTGGGTATCATCCTTTACCTGAACCAGACGCCGCTGCAACCGCGCGAACGCGACTACTCCTATGTCGGAAGCTTCTTCGCTTTCAGTCTGTGGGTAGGCATCGGCGCGGCCGGATTGCTGGAAATCGTCCGGGACCGGCTCAAAGGGACGCTACGGCGACCGCTGCTCTGGGGGGCCGCCGTGGTAATATTTGCAGCCGTGCCGCTGCACATGCTGCTGCAGAACTATGACGACCACGACCGGAGCGGCCGCTACGTGGCCCGCGACTACGCCTGGAACCTGCTGATGAGCCTGGACGACAATGCCATCGTCTTCACCAACGGCGACAACGACACCTACCCGCTCTGGTATCTGCAGGAAGTGGAAGCCGTGCGTCAGGACGTGCGCGTGGCCAACCTGTCGCTGCTGAACACCTCGTGGTACATCAAGCAGCTCAAGCACCAGTGGGCCCGTAAGTCGGCACCGCTACCCATTTCCCTGAGCGATGCCCAGATCGACCGGCTCAGCGTGGTGGCCTGGGAGCCGCGTGAGATCGAACTGCCGGTCCGCCTCAATCCGGCCACCGACTACGAGCGACTGGGCATCGCGCCGGAGGACAGCAGCCGCGTCATGCGTCCGATGCGCTGGCGTCTGGAAGGCCGGCCCTATACGCGCGACCTGCACCTGCTCTACACGGCCGACATTGCCGTGCTCGACATGCTCCGCACCAACGCCGAACGCAACTGGGAACGGCCGATCTACTTTGCCGTCACGGTCAGTCCCGACGGCCAGCTCAACCTCCAGAACTTCTTCCAGCTCGAAGGCCAGGCCTACCGCGTGGTCCCTATACGGCACAACGTGACGCTCGGACGCGTCGTACCCTCGATCACCCTGGAGCGACTCCGGCACTTCCGGTTCACCAACCTGGACAATCCAGACGTGTATTTCGACGAGAACATCCGTCGCATGGTGGACAACTACCGGAGCATCTATGCCCACATCGCCGCACAACTGGCCGAGCAGGGAATGGCCGATGAGGGGAAAGCGCTGCTCGATACGCTCATGGCGCGCGTGCCCTTGGAGACGATCCCGGCCGACCTGCGCTCCTACTACTTCCTGGCCCAGGCTTACCAGCAGGTGGGCGCGACCGAAAAGGCCGTAGATATCTGGAAAAAAGCCGAACCGCTCGTGCTCTTCACGTTGCGCACGGCCCGTTCCCAGCGCGAAGCCGATCTGGCCGCCCAGTTCGTGCAGATCATCCGCTTCACCTACATGATGGCCGGCGATTACGAAGCGGCGGCAGCCTTCAGCAACCGACTGGCCGACGTGCTGGGCGACGATAGCTTCCGTAAAACACCGGAACAGTTGCGTCAGGAAATGCAGCAGTTCCTGCGCGGTGACACCAGCGACACGCCTTAGGGCTACAGCAGCCCTGCGGCCTGCAGGTAACGGTCTTCAAGCCGGTGCATGTGCGCCCGGGCCTCGGGCGTGGCATCGTTGTACCCGAGCAGGTGCAGCAGGCCGTGCACCACGTAGCGACAGGCTTCCTGCGTGAAGGTAGCGCCGAACTCGGCATGCCGCTCGGCCGCCGTATCCAGATCGACGTAGATTTCCCCTTCCACCACGCCGGGTTCTTCGGAAAGCGGAAAGGAAAGTACGTCCGTGTCGTAGTCGTGGCTCAGATAGGTACGGTTGAGTTCGCGCACGGTGGCGTGATCGGCCAGCACCAGGCTCAGGTAACGCAACCGGGCCTTTTCTCCCGCAAGCACGACCTGCACCAGACGCCGAAGCAGTGCGTTGGAGAGCCGACGGGAAGGGTGGGCCTGGACGATCTCCAGCGCCTCCGTCTCCAGAGCTTTCATCGCGACGACTCGTCCAGATCGTTAAAAAGCGTCTCGCTCATCGAGAGCGCCACGCTGCTCATAACCATCTCGGGTGGCAGTTGCATGAAATCGGCCGAAAGCAGCCGCTCATGGACGTTGGCGTAAAGCGAACAGCCCACCTCGCGCTCGACCACCAGCCCGCTGACAAAACCCTGCTGTCGACCGAAAAAAATCACCTCGCCCAGCTCCTGACTGGCCAGATACCCCGTGCAGCCCTGCAGTTGCAGAAACGAGCTGGGCGTATAGACCGAAACCAGATTCGGCGGCATGACCTCCTGCAGCGCCGACGGCAGCTGCAGGGCACGCTGGATTTCGAGGGTCAGACGGCGTCCGCTTTTCGGATCGAACAGCGAAAACCGGACGCTGGAACCCTCAATCTGCGGCGCCACGCCAAGCGCCGCGGCAATGCGCTGAATGTCTTCGTCAGAAAAGGTAAACGCCATGATCTTCTGCTATCTTGCAGCCCCTGACTGCTGCAAGATAGCCGCACGGCAAACGAAAAACAATGCCCTTGGCGCTTTTCAGGAGCGGCTCAGCGAATGCGGCTGTTGCTGCCGGGGGGCGCGTTCGTCCGAAGCTGCCTTTCGCTGCACCTCGTCGAGCGGCACCACGTTACGGGCATGAAGCCCTTTGGGACCTTCGTGCAGCTCGAACTCGACGATCTGGCCGGTTCGTAACGTCTTGAAGCGCCGCTCGCTGATGATCTGCGAGTAGTGCACGAAAATATCGGCGCCTCCTTCCGGGTGGATGATGAAGCCGTACCCTTTTTTTGCGTCAAACCACTTGACGACGCCACGACGTGCTGCCATGGGAGGCCTCCCTCTGTCTACACTGGTACATATTTCCCGTCGGAAGCTTGGCCTCCCCGTCTCTCGCTGGCCGAGATGCCCGGGGACTACAGGCGCAAGTCGCTATCTATCCGTAAGATAGCCGTCGATCCTTCGGCTGTCAATCTTTATCTATTCTACACAGAAACGTGCGCTTAAGCAACCGTTCCGATCACTTTGCGCGAAAAACGCAGGGGGTGCCGATCTTCTGGCGTTAGCGTTACTAAGCGATTTTGCGCAAATAGGCCACGACCTCGCGCACGTAGTCGGCGCGGAGCATGATGTAGAAGTGAATGCAGGGCACCCCGGCCTCCAGCAACTCTTCGGCCTGCCGCTGCGCCCAGGCGATGCCGATTTCCGGGACGTGCTCCGGCTTGGCCGCCTCCACCTCGGCCACCAGCTCCTCCGGAATCTCAACATGAAAGCGGCTGGGCAGGAGCTGGAGCTGTCGTTTGCTGGTCAGAATTTTCAGGCCGGGAATGATCGGAACCTCAATACCCATCTCGCGGCACCGCTCTACGAACCGGAAATAGTGCCGGTTGTCGAAGAACATCTGCGTGGTGACGTAGTGGGCGCCCGCCTCGATCTTGCGCTTCAGGTTCATGATGTCCCAGGTCAGGTTGGGCGCCTCGCAGTGTTTTTCGGGATAGCCGGCCACGCCGATGCAGAAGTCAGTGGGGACGGCGTCCTCAAGCGGTTCCAGATAGATGCCGCGGTTCATGTTAGCGATCTGCCGCACCAGATCGACGGCATACTCGTTCACCGTCCGATCCGGCGGGATGGGCTTCTGATAGTTGGGCGCGTCGCCTCGCAGCGCCATGACGTTCTGTATGCCCAGGTAATGCAGCTCGATCAACGCATCCTCGGTCTCCTCGCGCGTAAAGCCCTGGCAGAGTAGATGGGGTACGGTCTCGACGCCGAAACGGCTTTTAATGGCGGCACAGATGCCGATCGTGCCCGGCCGCTTGCGCTTGATGCGGGGTCTCAGGGTACCGTCCGGTAGTTGCTCGTACTCGACCTCGGCAGCGTGGCTGGTCACGTCGATGAAGGGCGGATCGAACGGCATCAATTCTTCCACCACGGCCAGCACTTCGTCCAGCGAGCCACCTCGCCGCGGCGGAATGATTTCGTAGGAGATCAGCGGACCGGTCGCCTGCTCCAGAATCTCGATAACTTTCATGGCACAACGGGCGGGCTCGGCAAACGCCGCTTCTACCGTGCTTGTCTGTTCAGGTTCAGAAAAGAACGGTCAATTTCGTCGAAGCCAGAGATCGTCCACCCAGACCTCGGGCAAACCATCGGAGTGGCCCTCTTCGAAGTGATAGACGGCCTGGGCGACGTGGGGCATGGTTGTCGCGCGCGGGGCGGCCACATGTACCGGCGCCCGATGGCGCGGACGCATCGCCCAGCCCCGGAGCGAAAACTCGCGGTCAAAGGGCAACGGCCGTTCCGGAAACAGAATGCGCCCGGCCGTCACCACGGCCCAGACCAGCATGAAAAACAGTACGGGCACAAAAATCAACGCCGGCAGCAGATACATGTCTCCGCCCTGCCTTTTTGATAGACACGCCCGGCAATCGACCAGGATCCACAAAAAAGGCGTCGGCTATGAAACCGACGCCTTTTGAAGTGCTTCCGATTTTTGCCGCTCAGTGTCCGGCCGGGGCTTCGACCTGCTCTATCTGCGGCCCGCGGATCGGCTCCGGACTCAGGTTGCCGATATCCCCGCGGTAGAGCATATCCAGCAGCGTAAACGCCAGAAACACTCCCACCATCAGCAGGCCGATGATAAAAGCCAGCGCGTTGACCGGCCGGTCATACTTGAGCCCCATGAAAAACAGTACGACCAGGGAGGCCTTGATCACGGCAATCCCGATAGCCAGCGGCACGTGCAGAAAGTTGAAGACGCCGAGGTCCGCCTGACCGGTCAGCGCCGTGATGATGGTCAGCGCCACCAGCGTTAGAAAAACCTTGAGCAACAGCGGCCGGGGAATGATATGGTGTGTTGCGTGTGCCATGATGTCCGTGCTTGTCTGCCTCAGTGAATCAGGTACAGCAGCGGGAACAGGAAAATCCAGATGATATCCACCAGGTGCCAGTAGAGCGCCGAGATCTCGACCGGCGTGTAGTATTCACTGCTGAAGTCGCCACGCTGTGCCCGCAACGCGATCCACGTCAGCACCCCCATGCCTACCAGCACGTGCAGCCCGTGGATACCGGTCATCACGAAATAAATGCTAAAGAACTGTCCTACGTAGGGAAGCTGCAGGCCCTCGTAGGCATAGTTGCCGCCAGGGAAGATGTTGTGGTGGAATTTCTCCGAGTACTCAAAGTACTTCACCACCATGAATACGCCGGCCAGCGCCACTGTCAGCCAGAGGTTCTGCACCAGTCGCTTCTTATCACCCAGCTGGGCATAGTGCACGGCCAGCGCCACCGTGTAGGACGAGGCCAGCAGCACGAGCGTGTTCAGGCCACCCAGCCGCCAGTCGAGCAGCTTGCTGGCCGCCTGGAACACCTCGGGATGCCAGACGCGATAGACCGCATAGGCCACGAACATTCCGCTGAACAGCAGAATTTCCGTGGCCAGAAAGATCCACATGCCGAGCTTGGCCGCATCGAACTGTTGCTCGGCCGATACAAAGTGGTGTTGCAGGTAGGGCGGATGGTGCGCGTGCGCTTCCGCGTGCCCTGTTGCAGCCTCCGAAACTCCAGCCATGGGAATGCTTCCGCGTTGGTTATTTCCTCAGCGTTCTCGGTTCAATGTTGCGCCTGTCCCTGCGCCGGCGTGACGGTCGGGGTGCGGCGTTCATCTCCGTGGCCGTTGCCAAAGATCTCCTCGGCCAGGTGGTAGTCGTAGGGACCACGCGTGACCACAGGCGTCCGCTCGAAGTTATGCGGCGAAGGGATACGACCCGTGTGTGTCCACTCGAGCGTGCCGGCGCCCCACGGGTTGGCCGGGGCCGGCTGTCCCTTGAAGAGCGAATGCAGCAGGTAGGCGGCCACCAGCAGCAGCCCGAGGCCCAGAATCCAGGAGCCCACCGTCGAAAGCTGATGCAGCGTGGTGAACTCCGGTACGTAGTCGAAGTAGCGGCGCGGCATGCCCTGCGTGCCCAGAATGAACTGCGGGAAGAAGGTCACATTGAAGCCCACAAAGATCAGCAGTGCCGCAATCTGGGCCAGCTTTTCATTGTAGAGGCGGCCAAACATCTTGGGCCACCAGTAATGCAGACCGCCCAGGAACGCCAGCAGCCCGCCGCTTACCATCACATAGTGGAAGTGCGCCACGACAAAGTAAGTGTCATGCAGCGGCACGTCCAGCCCCAGCGTTCCCAGCGCAATGCCTGTGAAGCCGCCGATCGGGAAGACGAACAGGAACGCCAGCGCGTAGAGCAGCGGGGTGCGTAGCCAGATCGACCCCCGGTAGAGCGAAGCGATCCAGTTGAGCACCTTCACACCCGTCGGCACACCGATCAGGAAGGTCAGCAGTGAAAAGATTGTCGAGGCCGTGGCCGACTGGCCCGCCACATACATGTGATGCCCCCATACCAGAAAGCCCAGAAAAGCGATCGCCACCGACGAAAGCGCCACAAACTTGTAGCCGAAGATCCCCTTGCGCGAGAAGGTGCCGACCAACTCCGAGATCACCCCGAAAGCCGGCAGGATCATGATGTACACGGCCGGGTGCGAGTAGAACCAGAAGAAATGCTGGAACAATACCGGGTCGCCACCCAGCGCCGGATCAAAGATGCCCACTTTCATGATGCGCTCCAGCGCCAGCAGCAGTACGGTAATTCCGAGTACCGGGGTGGCCAGAATCTGCACGATGCTCGTCGCATACAGCCCCCACACAAAAAGCGGCAGCCGGCTCCAGGTCATGCCGGGCGCCCGCATCTTGTGCACGGTCACGATAAAATTGAGCCCTGTCAGAATCGACGAAAAGCCCAGAATAAAGACGCCCAGCGCCACCCATGTGACGCCTGAGCTGGTCATCGTCGAGTAGGGCGTGTAGAACGTCCAGCCCGTGTCCAGCCCGCTCGTTACAATGCCCACCAGCATCGTGAGCGCCCCCAGCCAGAAGATGTACCAGCTGGCCAGGTTCAGCCGGGGAAAGGCCACATCCTTGGCGCCGATCATAATGGGCAGCGCAAAGTTGCCCAGCACGGCCGGAACCGCCGGGATCAGGAAGAGAAAGATCATGATCGCGCCGTGCAGCGTGAAGATGTGGTTATAGGTTTCGGCGCTCATGAGTGTCTGCCCCGGCTCGAACAGCTCGGCCCGAACCAGCAGCGCCAGAATGCCGCCTACAATGAAGAAAAAGATGACCGAGACCAAGTACAGTAGCCCGATCCGCTTGTGGTCCAGCGTCAGGAGCCAAGATTTCAGCCCCTTCGCATGGTTCAGGTAATGAATCTCGGGCTGGCCTGTCGTCGCGGTGGCAACCGTCTGCGTAGCCATGACACCCTCCTCGACGTTACTGCTGCTGCTTGATAAATTCGATCAGCGCGGCCACTTCGCGCTCGCTCAGCGAAGCATAGCTGGCCGGCATTACGTTCGGATAACCTTGTACAATCTTAGCGCCAGGTTGCAAAATCGATTCCCGGAGATAATTTTCGTCGGCCACTGCTGTGGTACCATCTTCAAATGTGCGGGTCGAACCGTACAACCCTTTGAATGTGGGCCCAACCATTGGCGATCCGTCGAGGCTGTGGCAGCTGAAGCAGGCCTTTTCCCGGTAGAGCCGGGCCCCCAATTCGGCCAGGGGCATGTCTTCGGGAATACCGGCACTTTCCAGCCACTCCTCGAACTCCTCGCGTGGATGCACAATCACCTTGGCCAGCATACCCGAATGCTGCGTGCCACAATATTCCGTGCAGAAGACTATGTACTCGCCGGGCTTGGTGGCCTCGAACCAGAGTGACGAGTAACGATCGGGCAGTACGTCCTGCTTGACTCGAAAGGCCGGCACGTAGAAGCTATGAATCACATCGACACTGGTCATGCGCAACTTCACCGGCTGGCCGGCCGGCACGTGCAGCTCGTTGGTCGTCTTGACCCCATTCGGATATTCGAACTCCCAGTACCACTGGTAGCCGTACACCAGAATTTCGTAGGCGTCCGGCGGGGCTGTGTACAACCGGATGAACACCCGGAACCCCCAGGTAAAGACGATCAGCACCAGAATCGTGGGAACCACGATCCAAGCCAGCTCGATCGCCTTCTTATCCTTGACCGGTTCCGGCACCTCATCGCGCCGGCGACGCCGGTAACGCACGACAAAATAGGTCATGGCACCGACGACGCCGATGAAAATGATCGTGCTCACCAGGGCCCAGAACTGAAACAGACTGTCCACTTCCGGGGCCATCGAAGAAGCAGCCTCTGGTAGCCAGGCCGTATTCTGCAACAGAATCATCGCGGACATCGCTTTACAAACCTTCGCTTCGGTTAGCCGGCCGTCTGGAGCGTTTCTCGCTGGCGACGACGCTCTCGCCGCCAGAACAGGATGAGAGTGATGCCCAGCAGCACCATCGTTACCGCTCCACCCAGCCGCATGATATTGAATGCGTTGGCTACGTAGGAATTTTCGTTGGGATCGTACTGGAAGCAGTAAAGCAACACCTGATCGACGACCGTCCCCACCTTCCCCTCCGACGCCTCCACGAGCGCCTTGCGCACATCGCCCGGATCGTGCTCCAGGCCGTAAAGGTAGCGCGAAATCTTTCCTTCGCCGCTCAGAAAAATCAGCGCTGCCGGGTGCGCAAACTGCTGCTTTTCGGGCACCCAGCGAAAGTAAAACCCGACGGCATCCGTCAGCGTCCGGATCGTCGTCGAGTCGCCCGTCAGAAAGTGCAGCCCGGCCGCTGCTTCCGGCCGGTCCAGCATGTCCACATAGTGGGCTTTCTTCCGACGGACCAGCTCGGGCGTCTCCCGGTGGTTGAAACTGACGGCCAGTACCTCGAACTGATCGCCCGGTGTCCACGACATCTGGCGCAGCGTCTTTGCCAGTCCGTCCAGCACCAGGTTGCAGAGCATCGGACAGTCGTGGTACACCAGCGTCAGCAGCACCGGTCGCCGACCATCAAAGAACGTGCGGAGCGCCACCGGTTGCCCCGCTTCATCCCGGAACGTCAGGTCCAGCGGAATTCGCTCACCCAACTTCTCTTCAATCCCGACGCCCTCAAAGACGGCCAGTTGCTGGCCGCTCCGCTGGGCCTGCGCCGGGAATGCCAGCACGCACATCAGGCTCAACAACCGCCACCCTTTACCCCACCACCGCATCACAAAACCGTTGTCGGGTTACATGCGCCGCGAAACTTCCGAAGGCTTCGGAAGCGTCCAGACCGAGTCCCCACCGTAGGCCTTCACAACTTCCTCCATGGCCCGGTCGATGGGAATGCGATAGATGCCCCGCTCGGCATCTACCACACCGTAGCCTTCGAGCAACTGCCGCGCGTGCGCCTCTGTTTCTTCCCGAAGCGGATACCGGAGCGAAGCGGCCGCGGCTTCGGCACTTTTCTGCATCTGCCAGCGTGCCGCCACAACCAGCATGATCACAATAATCACTACGAGCGCCACAGTGCCCCACACCAGGCGGAAAAGATATGGGGCCTGCAGGTTCGCTTCGTCCGGCTGCACTGCCGGCAGTTCCGCTTCGGCAGGCGTCGCTTCGGTCGCGGCAGGCGCCTGTTTTTCCTGTTCGGCCATAACGTTCGCAGGTTACGAGAACTCGAACGCCTAATCCCGGATCGGGTTGTCTCTCTCTGTAAAAATTTCACTTAATGCAGGGCCAGCGAGCGTGCCAGGTAGGGATCGTTCTGGGGTACCAGGCTGTGCCGGCTGAGCCGGTAAAAGAGCAGGCCGACCACCACCCCGAGCAGTCCCAGCCAGCAGGTGACGTCCAGCCAGTGGATTGTCATGTGCTCGGCGTGCAGCACGGGCATCACCACCCAGAACAGATCAATCCAGTGGATGATGGCGAACCAGATACCCATCGTGCCCACCAGTAGCGGCGTGCGCTTGGCCGCCCAGGGCAGCAGAATCAGGAAGGGCAGGACGAAGTGCCCCCAGATTAGCACCTGGCTTATCACCTCCCAGCCATGCTCCAGCCGATGGCGATACCAGAGGGTTTCTTCGGGCAAGTTGCCGTACCAGATCAGCATGTACTGGCTGAAGGCGATGTAGGCCCAGAAGGCCGTAAAGCCGAACATCAGCTTGCCCAGGTCCTGAAAGTGCGGTGTGCGCACAATCCCGGCCAGCGCCCCCCGACGCACCAGGATCGCATAGCACGTCGCAATGAAGCCCAGCGCCACAAAGAACGCCCCCGCGAAGAAGTACACGCCGAAGATCGTCGAATACCAGTGCGGATCGAGCGACATCAGGAAGTCATAACTGGCAAAGGCCACCGTCACGCCATAGAGCGGCATCCCCCAGGCGCTGACTTTGCGTTGCTGCGCCGGAATGGACGGGTCCGGATCCACATCCTGTCGGATCGACAGGGTGTAGAGTTTGTAGGCCAGCAGCGTCCAGATGAAAAAGTAAAAGGCGATCCGCACCAGGAAGAATGGCACGTTCAAGTAGGCCCGCTTGCCCGCCAGGATAGGGTCATATGCAGGGCTGGCCGGATCGTACAGTTCAGGGTGCGTCCAGTGATACAGATCGTACAGCCCGAACAGGATCGGGATGAACAGCACGATCAGCACTGGGAACGTCCAGAGGAGCGCCTCAGGCAGCCGACGCACGGCCACCACCCATTGTGCACGCGTCAGGTGCTGGATCATCACAAAAAACAGCGCCCCCAGCGCCAGCGTCAGGCAGAAGGTCCAGCCCACCAGGTAGGAGAAATAGAACTGGCGCGCATCAATCGCCCAGCCCACCAGACTGACGATGAGCAACCCAACGCCGATGGCCAGCGGCACGGCCCAGATCCGCACGTCTTCGGGCAGCCGGTAGCGGGGTTCCGCCTGCTCCCGCGTGGGCCGCAACGGATCCAGCAGCCAGCCAGGAAAACCGTTTGCTTTCACTTCGGCCATGATCGTATCCCAGACAATGGTTGATCTCGCTTACTCTCCCTGAAGCCGGGCTCGGATTTCCTCGGGCACGTCGGCCGCCGTCGCATGCTGACTGCGCTGAAGCGCCCGCACGTAGGCTACAATGGCCCAGCGATCGGCCACCGGAATCTGATGGCCATAGGCGGGCATGTTACGCACACCGTTGCTGATCACCTCGAAAAGATAGCCGTCCTCCACGTTGCGCAACCGGTCATCATGGAAGGTCGGAGCCGGCGTATAGCCATAGTTACCACGCATAATAATGCCCTGTCCGTCACCGGCCTGTCCGTGACAGACGGCACAGAAAATGTTGTAACGTTCCCGCCCCCGCATTACCAGTTCAGGCGTTACGGTCACGGGAATACGCTCGACGTAGGCCCCATCGGCCGTCTTGCCGAAATAAAAGGGCGTGTCCTCCTTGAGCAGCCCTCGGGGTACCGTGCCGGGCACCGGCGGGCGCATGGCCCGACGATCAGCGAAGAACGGGTTCAGCTCCTGCGCCTGAAATTTTTCCTGAAAGTCCATGTTCAGGTTGGGATGCACCGGGGGCTTGCTGGAGATCATGCCCCGGCAGCCTGCCAGCAGCAGGCCTAGCAACAGTCCCATCCAGATCGTGCGCGGCATCGCTATGCTTTTTTGCATCGTGGCTCAGCTCGTGGTTACGGTGGCTTCGGCGGCCGGAGCGGATGCAGGCACTCCCTCCTCCTCGCCCCGGTCCTTGATGACCTCTATGTTGTAGCCACCCAGTTGCTCCAGCAGCTGGCGCGTGGTCGCCTGGTCGAACTTCGGATCGCTGGCGGCAATGAACAGGAAGAAGCCATCGTCGGTCACCCGCGCAAAGTTTTTCGAGTAAAAGAGCGGGTTGTAGGGCCGCGGCAGGCCGTTAAGCGCCAGCATAGCAGCCACCCCCGCCAGCGCTGAAAACAGGATTGTCAGCTCGAAGATAATGGGCACCGACGGTGGCAGCGCAAAGAACGGCTTGCCGCTGATGTTCAGCGGGTAATCGACGGCTCCCATCCACCACTGCATCCACCAGCCCAGCGCAAAACCAGTAATTGTACCGGTAAAGAACGTGATAACGCCCACCTTCGAATTGCCCAGCCCCATCGCTTCGTCCATGCCGTGAATAGGGAAGGGGCTGTGTGCATCGAAGTGGCGATAGCCTGCCTTGCGCACCTGGCGGGCCGCATGCAACAGGGCCGCCGGATCGGAAAACTCGGCCAACAGGCCGTAGACCGATCCGTCGCGGGCCTCGTAGATGCCCATCGAAGCTTTCAGCGAGCGAAGCAATTCCTTCAGCATGGCGTCTCTCCGTTGCTCAGGACGAGCGTCCCCGGTTTACCTGGACCGTGGCCGGCCGGCCGTGGCCGTCGCCGTGTGTCTCGTAAAAGTGCGGATCGGCCTCGGGCAGCACACCTTTCACCTCGGCAATCGCCACCATCGGCACAAAGCGCAGGAACAGCAGGAACAGCGTGAAGAACAGCCCGAACGAGCCGATCAGCGTGAGCACGTCCACCCACGTAGGCACGAAGTAGTCCCAACTCGAGGGCAGATAATCTCGGTGCAGCGACGTGATCGTGATCACAAACCGCTCGAACCACATGCCGATATTGACCACAATCGACGCGACAAACATGAACGGGATGTTCCGCCGCAACTTCTTGATCCAGAAGAACTGCGGAAAGATCAGGTTGCAGGACATCATGATCCAATAGGCCCAGGCATACGGCCCCGTGGCCCGGTTGATAAAGGCGTACTGCTCGTAAGGCACGCCGGAGTACCAGGCGATGAAAAACTCCGTAATGTAGGCAAAACCTACCATCGTGCCTGTCACGAGCATGATGATGTTCATCTTCTCCAGGTGGTCGATGGTGATCACGTTTTCCAGGCCGTAGGCCTTGCGGGCGATCACCATGAGCGTTACGACCATGGCGAACCCGGAGAAGATGGCGCCGGCCACGAAGTAGGGCGGGAAGATCGTAGTGTGCCAGCCGGGAATGATCGAAACCGCAAAGTCGAACGACACGACCGAGTGCACCGAAAGCACCAGCGGTGTGGCCAGACCGGCCAGCAGCATGTAGACCTTCTCGTAGTTGCGCCAGTGGCGGTTCGCTCCGCACCAGCCCAGTGCAAAAAAGCCAAGAATCTTGGCACGCAGACGGCGACCCATCAGGGCGGCCCGATCACGGAGCGTGGCCAGGTCTGGAATGAGCCCGACGTACCAGAACACCAGCGACACGATGAAGTAGCTGGAGACGGCGAACACATCCCAGAGCAACGGGCTCTTGAACTGCGGCCACATCTCCATCTGGTTCGGGATGGGCAGCGTCCAGTAGATCGCCCAGACGCGGCCCACGTGGAAGGTCGGAAAGATCAGGGCGCAGATCACGGCGAAGATGGTCATCGCCTCGGCCGCCCGGTTGATGGAGGTGCGCCAGCGCTGGCGGAAAAGAAACAGGATGGCCGAAATCAATGTCCCGGCGTGACCGATACCGACCCAGAAGACGAAGTTGACGATGGGCCAGCCCCAGCCGACCGGGATGTTGTTGCCCCAGACGCCCACGCCGTTCCAGACCTGGTAGGCCAGCATGGCCACCAGCGTCAGCATGCCCAGAAAGGCCACCGAAAAGGCAGCCCACCAGGCTTTCGGCGTCTTCTTTTCGGTGTGCTGGGCAACCAGCTCCGTGATGTCGTGGAAGGTCAGTCCGCCCTGCACCAGCACCTCTTCATCGGTGCGGGCCAGCGCCGACAGGTCTTTCGTTGCGTGCGCCATCGCGTTCTCGATCCTGCTTGCCTATCGATCAGGCTACCGGTTCCTTCTCCAGCAGCCGGGGATTCGGATTCGTGACGCGGGCCAGGTACGAGGTACGCGGCTTGACGTTGAGCGCTGCCAGCATTTCGTACCGCCGCGCGTTCTGCCGCTGCTTCACCACGGCACTGCTCGGATCGTTCAGGTCACCGAACGTAATCGCCTCGGCCGGGCAGGCCTGCTGGCAGGCCGTCTTGACTTCGCCGTCCCTGAGCGGCCGCTTTTCGATATTGGCCTGCCGCTGCGCCTCGCGGATGCGCTGCACGCAGTAGGTGCACTTTTCCATCACACCGCGGAAGCGCATGGTCACGTCCGGGTTCTGGGCCATCTGCACCTGAATGGGCAGCGTCTTGACCCAGTTGAACCAGTTGAACCGCCGCACCTTGTAGGGACAGTTGTTCGAGCAGTAGCGCGTCCCGATGCAGCGGTTGTAGACCATTTCGTTGAGTCCATCCGGCGAATGCACCGTGGCGGCCACCGGACAGACCGACTCGCAAGGGGCGTTTTCGCAGTGCATACAGGGCACCGGCTGCACCACGAGCTGCGGATCGTCAGCATGCGCCTCGTCGCTCACGAAGTAGCGGTCGATGCGCAGCCAGTGCATTTCGCGCCCACGGCCCACCTCGCTTTTGCCCACCATCGGGATGTTGTTCTCGCTATCGCAGGCCACAATGCAGGCGTTACAGCCCGTGCAGGCGTTCAGGTCGATGACCATCGCCCACTGATTGCGATAGTAATCGCTGTCCTGGAAGGCGGGCTGCTTGCGCGGATGGGCCTCTTCCCAGAGCGTGGGATACTGCTCCCACGGCTCCAACCCTTCAAGGGGCGGCTCGGCCTCCTTTGCGAAGTCCGGATTCTTCCGGAACTCCTCCACCGTGGCCATGCGCACCAGGGGCCGTCCCACCATGGAGCCGTGGTCCTGCGTGGTCACGATCTTGTAGGTGCGTCCCGTCTTGCGCACCTGCGCGCCATAGGCCACCCAAGTGTTGTCGGGCCGCCGCAGCGGCGCCACGTTCACACCCACGCCGGTGGCAATAGCGCCGTGGCCGTAGATATCCGTGTAGTCGTCCAGATCAAAGAACGGCGTCTTTCGTTCGGGGCGCGTCGAGGTGATCTCGCGGCCGTAGCCCAGGTAGACGGTGATCGAGTCGTCCGGATGGCCGGGCAGCACCCAGACGGGCAGCTCCACCGCGCGACCGTCCAGCGACAGCTCGATCACGTCCGCGATGTAGACGCCCTTGTGGTATTCGGCCTTGACGCCCAGCGCTTCGGCCGTTTTCGGACTCAGGATCGCGACGTTGTCCCAAACAATCTTTGTGATCGGATCGGGAAGCTCCTGGGCCCAGGCGTTGTTGGCAAAGCTGCCGTCCAGCACGGTCGGGTCCAGCCGGAAGACCACCTCCAGACCTCCTTCCGACATCTGCGGCCAGTCGGTTAGTGCCTGACGCCGGGGCCGTAGCGACACGGTCGGATAGGCCGAGTCCGGAAGGAAGCCGTCATGCAGCACGCGCTGCCAGGCCTGCTCGAAGGCGCCCCGACCCGCCAGTAACCGCCGCCAAGTGTTGCGCACCAGGTCGTACCCGCTCTGCTCCTCGCCGGTAGCCAGCAGGGCCAGCACCTCCAGCGGCGAGTGGGCGGCCTCGTAAAGCGGGGCGATCAGCGGCTGAATGACCGAAAGCGTGCCGTCGTAGGCGCGTCCATCGCCCCAGGCCTCCAGGTAGTGCGTAGAGGGCAGATGCCAGGTGCTTCGGCGGGCTGTCTCGTCCACATGTAGCCCCAGATGAATCACCTCGGGCACCTGCGCCAGCGCTTCGGCAAAGCCCAGTGCCGCCGGCGCGTCATAGACCGGGTTGACGTTCAGCAGCAGCAGCGCGTCCACCGCACCGGCCTGCATGGCCTGCACCAGTTCGGCCAGCGCCACATGCTGCGGAGTCGCCAGCTCGTCCAGCTGGTGCAGGATCACCGTACGGCCCAGGCTTCCCAGCAGGTCGTTGATGACGGCGCAGAGTGCATGCACGGCCGACGGCTGCGTCTCGCCTGCCAGCACCACGCCACGCGCCCCGGCCGCCCGGAGATCGCGGGCAATTTCCACCACGTACGGGTGTCCGGCAAACCGGGCGCCTGCTTCGCGGAGCTCGCCGAGGCCCAGCTCGGCGGCCAGCGCCGCGGCAAAGGCCGGGATGTCGCCAGCGCGTAGTCGCAGCCGGTGGTCGGCCATGCCGCCCGTCACCGTATAGGTGCTTTCGATCACATACAAGCGGCTGATCTCATCTTCAGGCCGCTCCATGCGCCGGCTGGCGGCAAACTCCCGCGTATTTTCGACAAAGTTGCGATCGGTCGGTCCCAGAAAGTCGGCGTCCAGGCTGACGATCACGCGGGCTTCCGAGAAGCGATAGCGGGCCCGTACCGGACGGCCAAAGGCCTGCTGCAATCCCAGCGCCTCGTTGTCATCGCCCTCCGGGCGGTAGGTAACCCAGTGCACCCGCGCATAACGCCGCTCCAGCTCCCGCCGCAGCGCGGCCAGCGTGGGCGAACTGCTCGGTTCGCAGAGCACGGCCAGCCGCTTCGAGCCTGCCTCGGCGGCCAGCGTCCGGGCAAACTGCACGAAGTCACCCCACGAAGCCGGCTCGCCGTTGCGGAGCACCTGCTGCGAGCGGTCCGGATCGTACAGGTTCAGCAGCGATGCCTGTTCGAAGACGCCCGTCGCGCCCCGGCTGAGCGGATGCTCCGGGTTGCCCTCGATCTTGGTCGGACGCCCCTCGTGGCTTTCGACCAGCAGCGGCCGCACGCTCCCCCGGAAGGGCATGGCCGTAGCGTAGTAAAGCGGAATACCCGGAATGATCTCTTCCGGCTGGCGCACGTAGGGCAGAATCTTCTCGACGGGACGCCGACAGGCCGTCAGTCCGGCCAGCGCCATCGAGGCTCCCATGATCTGCAGAAACTGACGACGGGAGGTGCCGCTCGGCGGCTCGGCCGCTCCCGGCATAAACTCATCATGCGCCAGCTTCACCCATTCCGGATCCCGGCGCAGGTCGGCCGTGCTGCGCCAGAGGCGCTTGCCCGAACCGGGCGTCTCGGCACCGTCAGGATTGACCACAGGCAGTTCAATCATAGGACGCTCTCTACCGACAAACGCAAGATTCTCCTCAGTAAAGCAAGAAAGCCCGGCTCAATAGTGACAGGCCGAGCAGTTCGTGGGCGGACGGATTCCCTCTTTCCGAATGCGCTCCAGGTTACGCTCAATGTAATCGGCCGGCGGCTGATAACCCATTGTGGTAATCTCACTCTGCGGCCGCAGGTACAACTCCGGCTGGCGATGACACTCCAGACACCAGCCCATCGAGAGCGGCTTGACCACCCGTACCACGTCCATCTGATCAATCCGGCCGTGGCAGGTCTCACACCCCACTCCGTTATTCACGTGCGAGGCGTGGCTGAAGTGCGCGTAGTCAGGAAGGTGATGCACCTTCACCCATTCGATGGACTGATCCGTCGCCCAGCTATCGCGCACAGCCTGCAGCCGGGGCGAATCGGTCAGAATCTGGCTGTGACAGTTGATGCAGGTCTGCGTGGGCGGAATGTTCGCCTTGTCGGAGATCTCCACCCAGTTGTGGCAATAGCGACAGTCCAGCCCCAGCTTGCCTACATGAATGCGGTGACTGTAGGGGACCGGCTGCTCCGGCGCATAACCCACTTCATAAAACTCGGGCGAAAAGTAGTACCAGACCAGAAAAACGGCCAGCACGCCCCCGAAGACGGAGCCCGCCAGCGAAAGCACCGGAAGCCGATTGGTCTTTCTGGAAAAAATCTGCGGCATAACGTTCCAAGCCTCAGGCTATACTCTCTGGTAAGGCAAGAATCTACAGTTTCCCGCAAAATGCGGGAGTCCTTTCATGCGAAATTCGGATAAAAAGCGTCGCTTTACAAAAACAGCCCTAACACTACAGGACTTAGCCCGAAAAAATCAACCACCCCGAAGATTCCTTGCAGGATTTTCGGGAATCGTTGACAGAGCTTCCGCAATCCGCCCGCATCTCGCTGGTCGGCAGAGATAGGCATAAAGTATGCCGTCGTTTTCTTTTCCGCAAAGCTTCTTCGCGGGCGCTCGCCGCTTTCGTGTTATCTTTGAATTCGGCCGAGCCGTAGCGATCCGGAACCCTGCAACTATGCCGCACGCGTCGCCTGCATCCGCTGCTGCCCACTCGACCACGCCGGAGCGCTGCGACCTGTCGGTCATCATTGTCAACTACAACGTGCGCGACCTGCTCGAACAGGCGCTGCGCTCGGTCTTCCGGGCCGCGGACGGTCTCAAGCTGGAAGTCTTCGTGGTGGACAACAACTCGGTGGACGGCTCCGTCGAGATGGTGCGGGCCCATTTTCCCCAGGTGCACCTCATCGCCAACACCGAAAACGTCGGATTCAGCCGCGCCAACAATCAGGCAATCCGCCAGGCCCGTGGCCGCTATCTGCTGCTGCTCAACCCGGACACCATCGTGCAGGAAGACACGTTGCGTGCCATGGTGGACTTTCTGGACGCGCACCCCGACGTGGGCGCGGCCGGCTGCAAGATCCTCAACCCGGACGGCTCCTTTGCGCCGGAAAGCCGCCGGGCCTTTCCCACGCCCGCCGTCGCCTTCTACCGCATGGTGGGACTCAGCCGCCTTTTTCCGCACAGCCGCCGCTTCGGCCGCTACAACCTGACCTACCTGTCGCCCGACGTCGAAACCGAAGTCGATGCGCTCAGCGGTTCCTGCATGTTCGTCCGGCACGCCGCCCTGTACTTTTCGCGCACGGCCTACGAGCGCCTCTGCCGGAAAGGCCTCGGCCCTACCGCGCACCTGCTGCCCGACGGTCTGGAGCCGGACGGCGGCGCGGGCCTGCTCGACGAAGACTTCTTCATGTACGGTGAAGATCTGGACTGGTGCTACCGCATCCAGCAGGCCGGCTGGAAAATCGTCTACACCCCCCGCACGCAGATCATCCATTACAAGGGCGAAAGCACCAAAAAAGGCGAACTGCGCTACGTGCGTCTGTTCTACGGGGCGATGCTGCGCTTCGTCGAAAAACACTTTCGTGATCGGTATTCGCCGACCTTTCTGGCACTGCTGCGGCTCGGTATTGCCCTGCGGGCCGGACTTTCGGCGCTGCACCGGGGCGCGCGTCGGCTGGCTCCGGTGGTACTCGACGGCCTGCTGACCACGCTGATTGTCACACTGGGGGGATGGCTGCGTTCGCTGGCAGCCGGACGCCCCCTGGCCACGCTCTTTCTGCTCACCGTGGTGCCGGCCTATGCGCTGAGCTCGGTGACCGGTATTGCCCTGATGGGCGGCTACCGGCGCAGCCGCACCCGACAATTGCGCCCGGTCTTCTACGGCATGCTGATCGCTCTGCTTTTCATGGGCACGCTGTCGTTTCTGGTACCCGACATCGCATTTTCCCGGATGGTAGTGCTGCTGAGCGCCCCGTTCACACTGGCCACCCTGATGGGCTGGCGGCTGGCGTGGCGTCGGCGCCATGCCGCCCGTCTGCAGCGTGCGCTACTGGTAGGCTCCGCCGACGAAGCCCGGCGACTGCACCGGCTACTCGAGGCGGCCCCCTGGCCTTCTTTTCAGCTCATCGGATATGTATCGACGGAGCCGGACGGTACGAATCGGGACACGCCCCCACGCCTGGGCGCACTGCACCACCTGCGCGACCTGGTGCGACTGCGCCAGGTGGATGCCGTGATCTTCGCCACGGCCGGGCTTTCGCACACCACCGTCCTGCAGCTCATCCAGCAACTGCGAGACCTGCCCGTGCAGTTCAAGATCCTGCCTGAAGGGCGCCCCCACGTGATCGGTAAGGCACACATCGAAACGCTCGAACCACCCTCGCTTGTCGATGCCGAGCTCGCCCTACCTGCACTCCGGAGCCTGCCCACACGCCGCGCGTTGGAGTGCGGGCTGGCCCTGATGGGGCTGATCCTGCGGCCGTTGCTGAAGGGAATGGCCCGTCTGAGCGGGCGGCCCGGACTGGCACAACTGGCCCAACGCCTCGACGGCCTGCCCGACGTGCTGCGTGGACGCCGCGCGCTCGTCGGCTGCCACCCGGACGAATGCGCGCGGTTGCCCGCGGCCTGGGGCATCCGGCCCGGCCTATTTGCCGTCAGCGAAGCTCGCCCCACCCCGCCGCGCACCCCGGAAGACATTCGCCAGCTTTATGCTTATTATATGCAACAGCGAACCGCCTGGCTGGACCTGCAGCTGCTTCTGCGGGTTCTCCATCGGCTCCTGCAGACAACCTGAACACGCCTATGGCTCGAAAATCTTCGCAATACCTGCTTGATTTTGAAAAACCTATCGTCGAGCTTGAAGAAAAGCTCGACGAGATGCGCGCCCTGATGGCCGAAAATCCCGAGGTGGACCTTTCTGCCGAAATATCTGCCCTTGAAGCCCGGGTGGCGGCCCTGCGTGAGTCGGTCTACCGCAACCTGACGCGCTGGCAGCGGGTGCAGATTGCCCGCCATCCCGACCGCCCCTACACGCTCGATTACATCGAGGCGCTCTCGGAAGGCTTTGTCGAACTGCATGGCGATCGCTGTGCCGGGGACGATCCGGCCATCGTGGGCGGCTTTGCCACGTTTCAAGGCAGCCGCTTCGGCTACCGCGACCGCACCGTGCTTTTCGTGGGCCATCAGAAAGGGCGCGACACGAAAAGCCGGAAATACCGCCGCTTCGGGATGCCCAACCCCGAAGGCTATCGCAAAGCACTCCGGCTGATGAAACTGGCGGCCAAGTTCGGCAAACCCATCGTGACGATGCTCGACACACCGGGCGCCTATCCGGGCATCGAAGCCGAAGAGCACGGCCAGGCCGAAGCGATTGCCCGCAACCTGTTCGAAATGGCCCGACTGCCGGTGCCCATTGTCGTGGTGGTAATCGGCGAAGGGGCCTCGGGTGGTGCACTGGGCATCGGCGTGGGCGATCGCATCCTGATGCTGGAAAACGCCTGGTACTCGGTCATCGCCCCGGAAAGCTGTTCGCAGATCCTCTGGCGCTCCTGGGACTACAAGGAAGAAGCCGCGCGTGCGCTAAAACTCACGGCTGCCGACCTGCTCCAACTCGGCGTCATCGACGAGATCATCCCCGAACCTATCGGTGGCGCGCATCGCGATCCGGAAGCTACCTTCCAGGCCGTCGGTGCGGCCGTCGCCCGGGCGTTGCAGGAACTGGAAGGCATCGAACCCCGCACGCTGATCGACACCCGCATCGAAAAATTCGCCCGTATGGGTGTCTATCGCGAAGAACCTCAGGCCACGCCCTCGACCGAAACCGGAGCCCCATGATCCGGCACGTCTACCAGCACCGGGTGCGTTATCGGGAATGCGATCCAATGGGCATGGTCTATCATGCCCACTACGTGGACTATCTGGAAGCAGCGCGCACTGAGGCGCTGCGCGATCTGGGGCTGCCCTACCGCGAACTTGAGGCCTCCGGCATCATCATGCCTGTAGTGGACCTGAGCCTGCGCTTCCACCGACCGGCCTACTACGACGAGTTGCTAGACGTGATCACCATGATCCGTGAGTTGCCCCGCGCCCGGTTGCACCTCGACTACGAAGTGCGCCGCCACGAAACGCAGGAGCTGCTGGCCACCGGACACGTGACGCTCTGCTTTGTCGATCGCGCTCGCAACCGCCCTATCCGGGCCCCGCAGGCCCTGCTGGACGTACTGCAAAAAGCCCTGGAACCCTCGCTATCGACCGACGGCCAGCGCTGACGCCTTATGTCCGCCGAATCGACCACTTCGAACGACTGGCCTCCTTACCTGGACGCGGCCACGCTGGACCGCCTGCTCCAGCAGTGGCTGGCCGAAGACCTCGGACCGGGCGACGTCACCACCGAGGCCACCGTGCCGCCCGACCGACAGGCCCGCGGGCTCTTCCTGGCAAAGGCCAACGGCGTCGTGGCCGGCCTGCAGGTCGCGACCCGGGTCTTTCAGCTCGTCGATCCCGAGGTACGCGTCTGCTGGCAGCAGGCGGACGGCTCGCGCGTAACGGCCGGCACCATCTTCGGCACGGTCGAAGGCCGCGCCCGCAGCCTGCTCATGGCCGAGCGCCTGGCACTGAATCTGTTGCAACGCATGAGTGGCATCGCCACGGCTACCCGCCGCCTGGTGGAACGCGTACGGCCTTACGGCACCAAAGTGCTCGATACCCGAAAAACCGCCCCGGGACTCCGACTGCTGGACAAGTGGGCCGTGCGCCTGGGCGGCGGCACCAACCACCGCCTGGGCCTCTACGACATGATCCTGATCAAGGACAACCACATCGTGGCGGCCGGCGGCATCCGCGAAGCCATCGAAGCGGCCCGACGCTATCGCGAGCAGCACCGGCTCGACATCCCCATCGAGATCGAAGCGCAATCGCTGGAGGACGTCGATGCCATTCTCGCTACGGGCGGCATCGACTGGATTCTGCTGGACAACTTCGCCCGGCGCCACCCCGACGGCACGCTCGACGTGGAACCGCTGCGTGAGGCCGTCCGGCGCATCGGGGGCCGCTTCCACACGGAAGCTTCCGGCAACATCACGCTCGAAACTGCCGAAGCGATCGCCGCCACCGGCGTCGAAGCCATCTCCTGCGGCGCCCTGACCCACTCCGTGCAGGCGCTCGACCTGTCGCTGGAACTCAGTCTGCAGGCGGCTTTATAAGGCGCAAACCCGTCCACGAATCGGGCCGTCGCGCCATGACCGAATTTGTCCGGCTGCTGTATCGCCAGCTTCAGGCCTCGTTTCCGCCCACGCGCGCCTATTCGATTCAGGAGCTGCGCCGGCTGGGCCTGCCCGATGCGCTGGTACACTACCTCCAGCATCAGGCAATTGCCCGGGCCGAAGCCATGTTGCCGGTACTTGACGATACCTGGTTCGAAACCGAAGCGCCGGACGTCCGGGAAGCCTATCAGCAGCTTCGCAACCGGCTCCGCTCGCACGTGCGCATTCCTGTGTCGGTCTGGCCCGACTTGCTCGGCGAAAGCCTGCAAGCGCTGGCCGGCTACCTGATCCAGCCCATCCGTGCGCTCACGGCCCACATCTTCGCCGAGGCCGATGCGGTCCCGGCCGACGAAGTATTGCGCCGCATGCACTGGTTTCAGCCCTATGCCTACTTTCGGGAGGCCGTCGCCCTCTACGTCGAGGAAAAACAGGTAACCCATCTGGAACGCGAGCGCTTCGAGAGCCTGCTCGTGCGCGTCGATCGCGAACTGACGGCCGACTTCGACGCCGAAGCATGGGTGCGCCTGCTGCGCCCCCTCTACGAACTGGCGGCCCTGCTACCAGAACGTCCCGTCGTATTGCCCGCCTCGCTTCTGATCACATTTTTTACGGAAAAACGGCAGCCTGAGCTGGTGCAGCGCCTTCAGGCCGAAGGCACCGCCTTGCTGACGGCCGAGGCACTCGAGCGCTTGCTGGCCGGTAAGCAGCCATCTGCTCCGAGTGCCGCCCCTGTCGCCGAAGAAGAAGCGGAAGCTCTGCCGCTCTGGCGCCGCTTCCAGCTACAGCAGGCCGGCGCAGGCGAGGCCCGATCCGCCCCCGAGGCTGCCGCCCTGCCCCGCTGGATGCAGTTCTACCAGCAGCCCCCGGCCGAGCAGATGCCGGAGCCGCCCACGGCGGAGCTGGAACGCGAGGTGCTGGGCGAGACGGGTCTGCGCAACCGGGAGCTGTTCGTCACGCACCTGTTCAACGGAGACCGTTCCGCTTACATCCGTGTGCTGCGCCAGTTGCGCGACACGCCCACCTGGGCTGAAGCTTCCCAGCTCATCGCCCGCGAAGTCTTTCGCCGCTATCAGGTGAATATCTACAGCGAACCGGCCGTCGCCTTTACCGACGCCGTCGAACGCCGATACCGAAAAAATCAGGCATCCCCCTTGCAATAAACACAGCCCGTGTGTATCGTTGGGCGAAGAATTAAAGCGCTACTTGAACTGAAATAACCGAGAGCGTCCGTGGTACGAGGGGTATTCTTTCTGCTGATCGCCGGGCATCTGGTCGGAGCAATACATGCGCAGGACACAAGCCGGGTCGTGCCGACGCTGCCGCTGGAACGTCTTCCGGCCTATCCTTCCGAAGAAATTCCCTTCGACCGACGGGTACGACTACTGGGGGCCGGTCTTGTCGGATTGCTGCCTCCATCCGACAGCCTGAGCGAAGCGGAATTCCTTGAATACCTGGCCCGCCTTTACGATCATCAGGCGCGTATTCTCAAGGCAGAAGCGGCCGGCGACCTCGATCAGGCCGCCCATCTTCTGGACGAAGCGCTGGAAGCCCTGGCTGCGCTGAGCCGCCAGCCTGCCATCGACACGGATCCACGGTTTCGTGAGTTGTATCGCTCGCTGATTGTCGAATACGAGCAACTCTACGGCACACCGCCGGACACGCTGACGCTGAGCTACGGCGACATCTTCGCCTTCCGTGAGGCCATGTTCGCGGCCATGGAGGCCGTGCGCGAGCCGCTGCTGGAAGATGTTTTCAGTCCGAATCTCACGGTCCCTGCCAGCACGGTCCCGCTCACCATGAACCGGCTCGTTAAAGCCAGTATAGATTACCTGCTGCGCGAACCGGAAAGGCACCTGCTGCGCTGGCTCAGCCGGGCCGAAACCTACTTTCCGATGATCGAGCAGATCTTCAAGGAAGAGGGCGTGCCGGATGAACTGAAGTACCTGGCCATGATCGAAAGCGGGCTCAACCCCTATGCCCGGAGCCGGGCCGGTGCCGTAGGCATGTGGCAGTTCATGGCCGGAACGGCCCGCCTGTACGGCCTGAAAATTACGCCCTGGGTGGATGAGCGCCGGGATCCGGAAAAATCCACGCGGGCGGCCGCCCGTCACCTGAAGGACCTGTACGCCATGTTCGGCGACTGGCATCTGGCGCTGGCCGCCTACAATGCCGGCGCGGCACGGGTCCGGCGTGCGCTGCGCCGGGCTGCAGCGCGACACGGGACGCATCAGCTTACCTTCTGGGACATCTACCCGTACCTGCCACGCGAGACCCGCAACTACGTACCCATGTTCATTGCGGCGGCGCTGGTGGCCTCCAATCCCGCCGCACTGAACCTGACGGTCGAGCCGGGTCCGCGCTACGAGTACGATTATGTGCCCGTGCAGGGCATGCTCTCCCTGGAAGAGATCGCGCACATGGCCGGTACCGACGTGGCCACGTTACGCGCGTTGAATCCCGAACTACGCCGCAATACGCTACCGCCCAGCCGGGGCCCCTACTTCATCCGCCTGCCGCTGGGCAGCTACGCACGCTTTGCGGAGGCCTACGCCCGATTGCCGGAAGATCGTAAACGGCCGGTCACGACCTACACGGTGCGCCGGGGCGACGCGCTCAGCATCATCGCCCGACGCTTCGGCGTGAGCGTCTCGGCCTTGATGCGGGCCAACGGGCTGTGCAGCACGCTGATTCGTCCGGGTCAGCGACTGATCGTGCCGGTGCCTCGCTACGAAAGCACAAACGCCCTGCAACTGGCCGAGGCGAAACCCGTCAGCGTGCAGTATGGCAGCCGCTCCGTCCGCCCGCTCTACACGACGCAACCCATTCAGACGACAGCGCCCGCTACCACGGCACAACCGACCGCACTGGAGACTTCCCCGGGACGAAACGAGCCCGCCTCTGAAGCGGCATCAACATCCGCCAAAGCCCGGACGCCCGAAGCCCCGACCCGGGTAGTGTATACGGTGCGTCGGGGCGATGCACTCAGCAAAATTGCCCATCAATATGGCGTTTCGGTAGCCGACATCAAACGCTGGAATAATCTTTCCGGCAACACCATTCGGGTCGGGCAGCAACTGGTGCTCTATCTTTCGGAGCCCGTTACGCCCGAACGGGTGGTGTACCGCGTTCGCAGGGGTGACACGCTCAGCGAGATCGCCCAGCGCTTCGGCGTCTCGGTACGCGATCTCAAACGCTGGAACAACCTGTCCAGCAATACCATCCGTGTCGGGCAGCGTCTGACCATTTATCCGGAAGCCGGCAACACCCGGGGGTACACGATCTATCACGTACGCCCCGGCGACACGCTCAGCGAGATCGCCCAGCGCTTCGGCGTCTCGGTACGCGATCTCAAACGCTGGAACGGACTGCGCTCCAGTCGCATCTACCCGGGCCAGCGGCTGAAAATCTTTTCCTGACAGGTTTTCTTTGCCCGTAGAGCGGAAAGCTTTTCCCCTGCAGCTCGAAACTCCCCTTTCGGGCTATCGTTCGTCTATGCGGGCACGGCGCTTGTAGGTAAAACTACGGACCGAATCTCCCATCCATCCGGAGAGCGCACCATGCACGACGAGCAGATTCGCAAGCTGATCGAACAGTTCCGGGCGAAATTCCTGGAGCTTTCGAGCGAAGAGATTCAGCGCCTGATCGAGGAAACAAAGGCCGAGGCCCTGGCCGAAGCACGGGCCATCATCAAGGAGCAGATGCTGGAAGCCATTCTGGAGCAGTCGGCCCGCCTGCAGGCACGGCCGGGAGCAGCGCAGGCCGAACCTGCGGCCCAGACGACTCCTTCAGCCGAAGCGCCCGCTTCCTCGCAACAGCCTGAACCGGCGCAACGCTCCCCTTTTGAGACACCCCGGGTGACGCTGGTCAGTCGCCCGGAAACGCCTCCCGCACCGGAAAAAAAAACATCGCGGCCAGGAGCTGAACCGGCCACCGTCGAAGCGGCCGAGCAGAACGGCGCCGAAATCGACGGAGCCCGCAAGATCCTGCGTGAGATCGAAAACCTCCGCCAGCAGCTCAGCGCCAACGAAGAATGGCTGAAGCGTGCCGGCGGATCAGGCCCGGGAGCTTCGGACTATGCGGACGAATCCTGAAAAACCTGCGCTGCGCTGGCGCTTTCCCGAGGAAGAAATTCTCCAGCTGACCGAGGCTTCCCGACAGGAGGCGCTGGCGCAGGCTCGAGCGCTGCTCAAGCAGTGGTGGCTGGAGGCCATCCTGGAGCAGATCGCCCATCATTTGGAGCCCACCTCGGCGCCGGAAGCACAGGTCTACTACGTTTACGGCGTCACCTGGGCAGGCCTTTCGGTGCAGGGGCCGGAGCCACTGGAAGTCATTCCATTCCGCAACCTGCAGGCGCTGGTTCGCCGCGTCCCGGCCCGCGAATACGGGCTGGACGTCATCCGGCGGCGGCTGCAGGACACGGAATGGGTGCGTGAACAGCTCCGTGCACATCATCGATTGCTGGCCGCCCTCCAGTTGGAGGGACCGCTGCTGCCACTGCGCTTCGGCATGATCTGTCCGGGAAAAACACACGTAGAAGCCCTGCTCAAAGCCAATTACGAGGATTTCTGTGCCACGCTGGCGCTGCTGCACGGCCGCCAGGAATGGACGCTCAGGCTCGGCGCCGACCGTACGCGCCTGAAAGAAGCCATCGCACTGGTCCACGAGACGCGTCCCGATAATCCTGCACTTGAAACCGAAGCCGACCGACTGCTCCAGATGGCGGCCGAGCACTGCCACCAGACGCTCTCGACACTGGCCGATCGCAACGAAATCCACCAACTCGACGTCCGACAGCGCCCAGTGCTCCGTGCGGCTTACCTGGTCGCTACCGGCCAGGCTGACGCTTTCCGGAATCGGGTGGCTTCCTTGCAGCGGGCCTATCAGACGCTGGGCATCTGGCTGCAACTCGAAGGGCCTTCGCCGCCGTTCAACTTTGCCCGACTGCACTTGGAAGAAGCGCCTGCTGCGGCACTATGAGCCGCACGTGGCATCCGCCGGCCTGCACACCGGTCACGCTGCTTTTCGTCTACGGCACGCTGCGCGGACAGATCCATCGGTTTCTACCGGCCACGTTGCACCACGCGGTGCATCCGCTGGGACCGGCCCGCTACCGGGGGCGGTTATATGATCTCGGTACCTATCCCGGGGTCGTGCCGGATCCCGATCACTTCGTCCACGGCGAACTGTACGCCCTTCGACGCGACGACACCGCCCGCATTTTCGCCTATCTGGATGCCTACGAAGGCTGCGACCCGCAACGTCCGGAAGCGGGCGAATACCGACGCGTGCAGGATACCGTGCTGCTCCCTGACGGCCGGGAGCTTTCGGCCTGGATCTACCTGTACAACGGCGATCTGTCGCAGACGCAGCCGATCCCGTCCGGCGACTGGTTTCGCCACCGGGGTCGGCCCCGGTAATTACCGCGCCGCCGCTTCCATCACGGCCCGCCGCTTCAACGCCGAGAGCCAGCGGGAAATGTCGATCTCCTTGGGGCAGGCTTCGTTGCAGTTGAAGATCGTGTAGCACTTCCAGAGTCCCTCGCGCGAGTCGACTACCGGCAATCGCTCTTCGGCTCCTTCGTCGCGCGAGTCGAACGTGTAGCGATAGGCCTTGAGCAGGGCGGCCGGCCCCAGGTAGTCCGGATCGGCCCATGTGCTGGGGCAGGCATGCGTGCAGGCCCCGCACATGATACACTTGGTGGCGTCATCGATCAGCGCGAATTCCTCCGGACTCTGGAGCCGCTCCCGCTCGGGCGGTGGCGTGCGCGTGATCAGCCAGGGTTTGACGGCCCGGTATTTCTCGAAGAAGCGGCTCTGATCGATAACCAGGTCCTTGATCACCGGCGCCGTGGGTAGCGGCTCGAACGTGATCGTGTCGCCCTCGCCCTTCACCAGATCCCTGACCAGCACCGAGCAGGCCAGGCGGTTTTCGCCGTTGATCTTCATGGCGTCCGAGCCGCAGACCCCGTGGCCGCAGCTCTTGCGGAAGGTCAGCGAGCCGTCGATGTGCCACTTGATGTGCAGCAACACCGACAGCGCACTGTCCATCGGGTCCACATCGACCTCGTAGGTTTCCCAGTGCGGCTCGGCGTCGGTCTCCGGATTGAACCGCTTGATCTTGACCTTGACGTTCATGGTTACGGTCTCGTCGGTTGGGCAACCCTGAGCGAAGCGGGCAGGGTGCTCAGTACTTCCGTTCTTGCGGTTGGAATCGGGTGATCGTTACCGGTTTGTAGTCGAACCGGTATTCACCTTCCCCTTCGCGGTAAATGAGCGTGTGCTTGAGCCAGTTCTCGTCGTCACGCTTCGGGTAGTCCTCGCGGGAGTGTGCCCCGCGGCTTTCGGTCCGGTTCAGGGCCGAGCGCGTAATCACTTCGGCCAGATCGACCAGAAAGCCCAGCTCGACGGCGTCCATCAACTCCGTGTTGAAGCGCTTGCTCTTGTCCCGGATCACCACGCGCTTAGCCCGCTCCCGGATCTGCTTGAGGTCTTCGAGCGCCGTGTTCAGCGTTTCCTCGGTGCGGAAAACGGAGACGTTGTCCATCATGGTCTGCTGCAGGTCCGCACGCACGACCGCCACTGGTTCGCCCTGCGTCCGGCTCAGAATGTCCTCCAGCATTTCACGAACGCGCCGGTCCGGGTTGTCCGGCAGCGGCTCTTTTTTGCGCCCTTCCTTGCGCAGCGTCTCGGCCATGTGGATGCCGGCCCGGCGCCCGAAGACGACCAGGTCGACGAGCGAATTGGAGCCCAACCGATTGGCGCCGTGCACCGACACGCAGGCGCACTCGCCCACGGCATAGAGCCCGGGCACAATGCTACCACGACCGGCCCGCTCCACCTGCCCGTCGTAGTTAGTGGGGATGCCGCCCATGGCATAGTGGCAGGTGGGCGCCACCGGGATCGGCTCCTTCACCGGATCGATACCCAGATAGGTGCGGCTGAACGTGGCGATCTCGGGGAGCTTCGTCTCGATGACCTCGCGCCCGACGTGCCGCAGGTCCAGATAGACGTAGTCCTTACCGTTGATGCCGCGGCCTTCGCGGATTTCCTGATAAATGGCCCGCGAAACCAGATCACGCGGCGCCAGATCCTTTACGGTGGGCGCGTAGCGCTCCATGAAGCGCTCGCCCCGGTCGTTGATCAGAATACCCCCTTCGCCGCGGGCTCCTTCGGTCACCAGAATGCCCAGCCGATACAGACCGGTGGGATGGAACTGGACGAATTCCATGTCTTCGAGCGGCAGGCCGCTGCGCAGCACGATGGCCATCCCGTCGCCCGTGCTGGCATGGGCGTTCGAGGTCGTCTTGTAGACGCGCCCGTAGCCGCCCGTGGCCAGGCAGACCATCTTCGCATGGAAGACGTGAATCTCGCCCGTCAGCAGCTCATAGGCCACCACGCCACAGCAGACCCCCTCAGGCGTCATGATCAGGTCCAGCGCCTGAAACTCGTCGTAGAAGCGGACCTGGTTTTTGACACACTGGTCGTAGAGCGTGTGCAGGATGGCGTGGCCGGTCCGGTCGGCGGCATGGCAGGTACGCCGTACCGGCGCCTCGCCGAAGTTGCGCGTGTGACCGCCAAAGCGCCGCTGCGCGATCTTCCCCTCCTTGTTGCGACTGAAGGGCACGCCGTAGTGCTCCAGTTCGATGATGGTCCGGGGTGCGTCCTGGCACATGATCTCGATGGCGTCCTGGTCGCCCAGATAGTCGCTCCCCTTGACCGTGTCGAAGGCGTGCCAGAGCCAGTGGTCTTCCTCTTCGTTCCCCAGCGCCGCGCCGATCCCGCCCTGTGCGGCACCGGTATGCGAGCGCAGCGGATGCAATTTCGAGATCACTGCAACGTCCGCCCCCCCTTCTTTGGCGTAAAGCGCCGCCATCAGGCCCGAACCACCGGCTCCTACGATGACGACGTCGTGTGAGAAAATCATGGCTGTCTTCGGTTAGCAGTCAGAACCCCGTTGGCATTCACGATGCGGGCATGTAACCCCAACCGGCTACGATGATGGAGTACAGCCCCACAATGAGCAGCACCAGCGCCAGCGTCCAGGAAAGCGTCTGAGCCAGCACGCGCCCGATCGGATTGCGGATGTAGTCGGTCAGAATGTTGTTGAGCCCGTAGAACCCGTGATGCAGCGCGAAAATCAGAAACAGGATGTTGAAACCCTTCCAGAGCACGGCATAGACCGGATCGGCCAGCCGCAACATCACCACGTCGTAGGGCGTGACTTCGGCGTCGGGACCGTAGCGTGCCCGTACCGCTTCCTTGGCCGCCTCCGGATAGTCGGGCAGAGCACCGGCCTCGATCTGTTCGCTCGAAAGGACCTGAGCCGCCACGCTGGCCGTCTGCGCATCGTAGTGCTGCACCCAGAAATGCGTGATCAGCAGAAACACCAGAAACGTCCCGGTAATCCGGTGCAGGAACCAGTTCATCGCATAGGATCGGGACGTCTTACCGTACTGGGTAGCCATGATCCCCGCTGCGTTTTGGTGTCAGGAACCCGTCAGGTACGTGATCACGGCATAGAGCGAGGGATACCCGCCCACACCGACGATCAACAGGCAGACGACGGCCAGCGTCCAGAACAACTTTTTGGAATGCGGATGCCAGCCCAGAAAATCAATCAGCACGATCCGGAGGCCGTTCAGCGCGTGGTAGGCCACGGCCGCCAGCAGCAGAAACTCACCGATCTTGAAAATCGGCGCGTGGTAGGTGGCAATCAGTTCGTTGAACGCTTCTCGAT